>CALMVL010000281.1:2156-44948 GCA_937873265.1 uncultured Granulicella sp. | reverse complement strand
TCGGAGGTGAGCACGCCGGTGTCGAGGGTCTTCTGGCGCGGCGGAAGGGGCAGGGCGGAGACGATGGAGGCCTGGATGGCTCCGGCGGAGGCGGCGTGCTCGCCCCATTGCTCGCCGCGATGGCGGGCGAGCAGGCCAGCGGCGAGGATGACGCCGAAGAGGGCGAGATGGAGGAGCGCGGAGCCGAGGAGATTGCCTGGGAGGTTTTCGGGGGCGGTGTCGGGGGAGCGGCTTCCGAGGAGGTTTGGGCTTGCCATGGTGCGCGGGTTACTTCGCCTCGATGGGCCGGGTGACGATGCTGATGTTGGTGATGCCGGCCTGCTTGACGGCGTCCATGACGGAGGCGAAGGCGCCGAAGGGGACCTGCTCGTCGGCCCGCAGATAGATGATGCGTCTGGTGGGATCGCCCTTGCCGACGGCGGAGAGGAGGGCGGGGAGTTGGTTGACGTTGACGGGCTTGTCCTGGAGAAAGACGTTCTGGTCTTTGTCGATGGTGACGACCATGCGCTGCTCGGTGAGCTGGTTGACGGAGCGGGTTTTGGGGATGGCGACCTCGACGCCGGACTGGAGAACGGGTGCGGTGAGCATGAAGATGAGCAGGAGGACGAGGACGACGTCGACGAGCGGGGTGATGTTGATGTCGGCGAGGGCGGTTTGGGTGCGGCCGTTGCGGGCGGTGAAGGCCATCGGGGTCAATAGCTCCTTCGACGGGGATCTTCCGGCACAGGAGTTGCCGGGGGCGCGGCAGCGGGCGGGGTGAGCATGGCGGCGTTTTCGATGGCGTTGAGGAGCTCGCGGCCGAAGTCGTCCATGCGACCGCCGAAGTCGCGGAGCTGGGCGGTGAGCTGGTTGTAGCCGATGACCGCGGGGATGGCGACGACGAGGCCGGCGGCGGTGGTGATGAGGGCTTCGGAGATGCCGGGGGCGACGGCACGCAGGGTGGCGGCACCGGCGGCGCCGAGGCCGTGGAAGGCGTCGATGATGCCCCAGACGGTGCCGAAGAGGCCGATGAAGGGGGCGACGGCGGCGATGGTGGCGAGCCAGGTCATGCGCTGCTCAAGGGCGGTGAGGGCTTCGCTCGAGGCGGTCTGGGCGGCTCGCTCGAGGGCTTGCGGGTTGCGGGGGAGGCCGCGGCCGGCGTTCTGGCGGTGGTACTCGTCGTTGATTTCGGTGAAGACGGCGACGAGCGGGCTGGGTTTGAACTGGTCGGCGACCGCGGCGACTTCGGAGAGGCGGCTGGATTTACGGAAGGCGCGAACGAAGCGGATGCCCTGGGTGCGGGCGCGGCGGAAGTAGGACCATTTGGAGAGGATGATGGTCCAGGAGAAGATGCTGGCGGCGAGCAGGAGGACGAGGGTGGCGAAGGCGACGGGACCGCTGTTGTGGATCATCTCGCCGAGGGCGCTTGAGTTTTGCGCGATCGGAGTTGCGGCCTGGGCCGGAGCGGACTCGTCCTGGAGCAGAAATGTAAGCAGGGAAAGGAAGGGCATAAGGGAGTACGTTCTCAGGCCTAGTGTACCCGGGAGGACGGGTGTCTTCCTCCGGCAACCCGGCTGCGGGGGGATGTGTGTTTGTTATGCTCGGCGTGTTGTGGAGAGGTGCCGGGGATGCTGCTGGAGCTGCGCGCGGAAAATTATGCGGTGATCGATCGCGCGGCGGCTCACTTCGGACCGGGGCTGAATCTGCTGACCGGCGAGACGGGCGCGGGAAAGTCGATTCTGATTGACGCGCTGGTGCTGCTGCTGGGAGGGAAGGCTTCGTCCGAGGTGGTGCGGCATGGGGCGGAGAAGGCGGTGCTGGCGTGTTCGTTTGAGGCAACCAAGCGGGCGCTGGCGATGCTGGACGAGAACGGGATCGACGCGGAGGGTGAAGAGATTCTGCTGCGGCGAGAGATCACGTCGGCGGGAAAGGGCCGGGTATTTATCAACAACCAGCCGGCGACGGTCTCGGTGTTGCGGCAGGTGGCTCCGGAGCTGGCGCTGGTGCACTCGCAGGGCGAGACGCTGGGGGCGTTTGACCAGGCCCAGCAGAGGATGCTGCTGGACCGGTTTGCCGGGGTGTCGACGGGGGCGTTGGCGGAGCGGTATCGAGAGTGGCGGGCGACGGCGGACCGGCTGGAAGAGCTGAGGGGATCGGAGGCGGACAGGCTGCGGATGGCGGATCTGTGGAGGTTCCAGACGCAGGAGATTACCGAGGCTGCGGTTGCCTCCGACGAGGAGGATGCGCAGCTCGAAGCGGAGAAGCGCGTGCTGAGCAATGCGGAGAAGCTGTATCGCGCGGCGATGCAGGCGCATGACCTGCTGTATGAGTCGGAGCATGCGGCGGAGGCGATGCTGGGCGCCGCGCTGAAGCAGGTCGAGGAGCTGGCGCGGTACCACCCGCGCTTCGAGGAGGCGCGGCAGCAGCTGGCGAGCGCGAAGGCGGCGGTGGAGGACGTGAGTGCGACGGTGCGCGACTTTGCGGACGGGATGGACGCGTCGCCGGAGCGGCTGTCGGAGATCGAGGATCGCCTGGCGGAGCTGGACCGGTTGAAGCGGAAGTATGGGCCTACGTTGAAGGATGTGCTGGGGTTCGGTGCAGCGGCGGCCGAGCGGCTGGCGGAGGTGGAGGATCGAGATGCGCTGATCGCGGACCTCCAGGCCAGGCTCGAGGGGGCGGCGAAGGCGTACCGGGCGGAGGCGACGGCGGTTTCCGCGGCACGGGTGAGCGCGGCTGCGCGGCTGGCGAGAGCGGCTGAGGCGCAGATGAATGATTTGGCGATGAAGGCGCAGTTTCGGGTGGAGGTGACGCCGGACGAAGCGGCCTGGGCAATCCATGGCTGGGACACGGTGGGGTACCGGATTGCGACAAACGCGGGCGAGCCGTTGAAGCCGCTCGAGGAGGTTGCGTCGGGAGGCGAGATGTCGCGCGTGATGCTGGCGCTGAAGGTGACGGTGGAGGAACAGGCAACGGCGCGGGAGAAGCGGCGGACCGCGGCGGTGCAGCGAACGCTGGTCTTCGATGAGATCGATATCGGGATTGGGGGACGGGCGGCGGAGGCGGTGGGGCGGAAGCTGAAGGCGCTTTCGCGGACGCAGCAGGTACTGTGCATCACGCACCTTCCGCAGATCGCGGCGTTTGGGGATCAGCACTTTCTGATTGAAAAAAGGGAGCGTGGGGGGCGGACGCAGACGGAGGTGCGGCAGATGGAGACGGCCGACCGAACGCGGGAGATCGCGCGGATGCTGAGCGGGGCGGAGCTGACCGAGACCAGCTTGCGACATGCCGAGCATCTGCTCGAACATAGCCGGTAGATCATGTTGAGGGCACCGCACGCGGAGGCGATTCGGCATCCCATGGGTGGTTGTTGGAGATGGGCAAAGGAGAGACGCCATGGCGGAGGAAACAAAGAAGTGCGCGCATGAGCTGTGTTCGTGCCAGGTAAGCGGGAAGAAGTACTGCTCGCAGGCGTGCGAGGATGCGGTGGGCGTGACGACGCTGGCATGCGACTGCCCGCATACGGGATGTGCCGGGCACGCCGTGTAAAACGGCGATCTGCTGGAAACGCATGGGGTTGGGGGCAGCAGAGAACCGCGTTTGGTTCGCCGGTCTCCCCGTTCCCCATCCCCCCTTTCCTGCCGGGAACGCGATATACTTTGAGGGTGATGACCTCCACGCTTGACCAACCGTCGGTTGTGTCGGACAGCCCCGTTTTGAATGGACCTTCCACCAAGAGAATCCTTCTGCTCAAGCCGCGTGGATTCTGCGCGGGTGTGGTTCGCGCGATCGATATTGTGCAGATTGCGCTGGATACCTTTGGGGCTCCGATCTATGTGCGCAAGGAGATCGTTCACAACAGCTACGTGGTGGACGATCTGGCAAAAAAAGGCGCGATCTTCGTCAATGAGCTGGACGAGGTTCCGGAGGGTGCGCGGGTGATCTATTCGGCGCACGGCGTGTCGCCCGCCGTTCGGCAGGGAGCTCGCGAGCGTGGGCTGAAGGTGATCGATGCAACGTGCCCGCTGGTAACGAAGGTGCATGTGGAGGCGATCAAGTTCGCCAAGCAGGGCTATTCGCTGGTGCTGGTGGGGCATCGGGATCACGAAGAGGTGGAGGGGACGCAGGGCGAGGCGCCGGATGTGACCCAGGTGGTGTCGACGGTGGAGGAGGTGGAGGCGCTGGTGGTGCCGGATCCGGACAAGGTGGCGTACCTGACACAGACGACGCTGTCGCTCGATGAGGCGGGGACCATGATTGAGGCGCTGAAGCGGAAGTTTCCCAACATCGCCGGGCCGCACGCGCAGGACATCTGCTATGCCACCGAGAACCGACAGACGGCGGTGAAGAACGTGGCGCATGGGGCGGACCTGGTGCTGGTGGTTGGATCGAAGAACAGCTCCAACTCGAATCGGCTGGTGGAGGTGTCCAAGAATCTGGGGACGGAGGGGTACCTGATCGACAAGGCGGATGACATTCAGGGGGCGTGGCTGGAGGGTGTGAACCGGGTTGCGGTGACGGCGGGCGCGTCCGCGCCGGAGGTGCTGGTGCAGGAGGTGGTGCAGTACCTGACCGAGCGCGGGTACGGGAGCGCGGAGGAGGTGGAGGTGATGCCGGAGAACGTTCGGTTTGGCCTTCCGCCGGAGATCGTACAGGCAATCAGCTCGGCACGTTCGTAGATGGAAGTAGCTCGCCGGAGGCTTACCTCATTGATGACTTCGCCTGAAAACAATTCGCACACAGCTCGAGGGGCGGCAGGAGCGGGCCACCAACCCCGGTTTGGCCGGATGGACATGGCGCTCGATCGGGTGCTGGACAGCATTCGGAGGTCGCGGGACTGGCTGCTGGGGGAGCAGGATCCCGAGGGCTTCTGGTGCGGCGAGCTCGAAGCCGATGTGATGCTCGAGGCGGATTATGTGTTTATGCATACGCTGCTGGGCACAGGCGACCCGGGCAGGATGCAGCGGGCGGTGAACGAGATTCTGCGTCATCAGAACGCGGACGGCGGATGGAGCCTGTACCCGGGCGGGCCGTCGAACGTGAACTACGGAGTGAAGGCGTATCTCGCGCTGAAGCTGATGGGCTGGAGCGCGGACCATCCGGTGCTGGCGCGCGCGCGCGAGAGTGTTTTGTCGCAGGGCGGCGTGGTGGAGTGCAATACGTTCACCAAGATCTATCTGTGCGCGTTCGGGCAGTACGACTATGACGCGGTTCCGGCGGTTCCGCCGGAGATGATCCTGTTTCCGAACTGGTTTTATTTCAACATCTACGAGATCTCCTCGTGGTCGCGCGCGATTGTGGTTCCGTTGTCGATCATTTATGCGAAGAAGCCGTTTAAGAAGCTCGGTGCGGAAGAGGGCATTGACGAGCTGTTCGTGGGCGGCCGCGAGAACGCGGACCTCCATCTACGCTGGGACACCCGGAAGCTGATCAGCTGGCGTAATTTCTTTCTGTTCTGGGATCGGCTGGCGCATCTGGCGGAACGGGTGCACATACGGCCGCTGCGGGCCAAGGCGATCCGCAAGGCTGAGGCGTGGATGCTGAAACGGTTCGAGATGTCCGACGGGTTGGGCGCGATCTATCCGGCGATGTTGAATGCGATTGTCGCGCTTCGCTGCCTGGGGTATTCGACCGATGACCCGCAGATGATTCGCGCGATGGATGAGCTGGAGAAGCTGGGTATCGACTGCCCGGAAGGCTCGCCGGAGTACCCGACGCCGACGTTTCGGATGCAGCCCTGCTTTTCTCCGGTTTGGGACACGGCGCAGGCGCTTTCGGCTCTGGGGGAGGCAGGCGTTTCCCGGACCGATCCGCGCATGATCAAGGCGGTGGACTGGCTGCTCTCAAAGGAGGTGCGGATCAAGGGGGACTGGGCGGAGAAGGTGCGCAATGTGGAGCCGGGTGGATGGGCGTTTTTTTTCAACAACCAGCACTATCCGGACGTCGATGACACGGGCGAGGTGCTGCTGGCGTTGAAGGCGGTCGACCATCCGCGGGAGCGGCAGCAGAGCGAGGCCGCGGAGCGGGCGATCCAGTGGGTGTTTTCGATGCAGTGCAAGGAGGGCGGGTGGGCGTCGTTTGACCGCGACAACACCAAGATGATCTTTCAGTACATCCCGTTCGCCGATCACAATGCGATGCTCGACCCGCCGACGGCCGACATTACGGGACGGATTCTGGAGATGCTGGCGAGCTACGGGTACACGCGGCGGGATCCGCGGATTGAACGGGCGGTGCAGTTTGTGCTGAAGGAGCAGGAGCCGGACGGCAGCTGGTTTGGCCGGTGGGGCGTGAACTACCTTTACGGGACGTTTCTGGTGCTGCGGGGGCTCGAGGCGATGGGCTTCTGGAACCATGAGCCGGCGGTGCAGCAGGCGGCGGAGTGGATCCGGATGGTGCAGAACGCGGACGGCGGGTGGGGCGAGACCTGCGGGACCTATGACGATCCGTCGCAGCGCGGCGTTGGGCCGAGCACGCCCTCGCAGACCGCGTGGGCGGTGCTGGGTTTGCTGGCGGCGGGCGATACGAGGTCGGATTCGGTCGCGAAGGGGATTCGCTGGCTGGCGGAGCGGCAGCACGAGGATGGCAGCTGGGATGAGCGGATGCCGGGGCGGAACGGGGAAAGTTATTACACCGGAACGGGGTTCCCGCGCGTCTTTTACCTGGGGTATCACCTGTATAAGCAGTACTTCCCGCTGTTGGCGTTGACGACCTACCGTAACGCCATGGAACGCGAGGCCGCGGAAGCGGCTTAGCCGAGCGAAGGATGACGAGGAGAAGATTCGGATGGCAGTACCTGTTTCCCAAGCCTGGACGGTCGCGACCTACGTACTGAAGCAGAAGCTGAAGAGGCGCAAGCGGTATCCGCTGGTGCTGATGCTGGAGCCGCTGTTTCGCTGCAACCTGGCATGCGCGGGGTGCGGCAAGATCCAGTATCCGGCACATATCCTGAAGGCGGAGTTGAGTCCGGAGGAGTGCTTCAAGGCGGTGGAGGAGTGTGGCACACCGATGGTGTCGATCCCCGGCGGCGAGCCGCTGCTGCACCCGAAGATGCCAGAGATTGTGGCGGGCCTTGTCGCGCGCAAGAAGTACGTGTACATGTGCACCAATGCGCTGCTGCTGAAAGAGAAGCTGCACCTGTTTCAGCCGTCGAAGTATCTCTCGTTTTCTGTGCATGTGGATGGCGAACGCGAGCACCACGACTTTTCGGTCTGCCGGGAGGGCGGGTACGACGTCGCGATGGAGGGTGTGCGGGCGGCGGTGGCGGCGGGCTTTCGCGTGACCACGAATACGACGCTGTTTGACGGTGCGGATCCGAACTCGGTGCGGCGGCATTTCGACCAGCTGATGGAGGCTGGGGTGGAGAGCATGATGGTGTCGCCTGGGTACACGTACGACAAGGCTCCGGATCAGAACCATTTTCTGGGTAAGGCGCGGTCGCGCAAGCTGTTTCGGGCGATTCTGTCGAATCGCAAAAAGAGCTGGGAGTTCAACACGCACCCGCTGTTTGCCGAGTTCCTGATGGGCAAGCGGAACTTTGAGTGCACGCCGTGGGGCATGCCGACCTTCAGCATCTTCGGCTGGCAGAAGCCGTGCTACCTGCTCCAGGACGGGTATGCCGATAGCTTCGAGGAGCTGATGGAGGAGACGGAGTGGAGCAACTACGGCGCGAAGAGTGGGAATCCGCGGTGCCAGAACTGCATGGTGCACTCCGGCCATGAGGCCTCGGCGGTGGATTACAACTTCAGCTCGCTCAAGGGATTGATGGTGACGGCGCGGCGGTACATGTTTCCCTCGCTCTACAAGGACGCGGATGCGGAGAAGCTGCTGAATGAGTGGCGGCCCGCGCATGCGACGCCGCTGGTGCAGATCGCGGCGCAGCCGGCCACGAGTTCGGCCGAGATGGAATCGGTTGCGGGAGACTGACCATGGCGACGGCAGAACAGGAGCACCTGAAGATCGAGCAGCTGAGGCGAACGAACGCGGACGAGCTGGAGGTGATTGCCGGGCGCGAGCGGGAGCAGCTTGAGGGGTCGATCCCGCAGATGGCGACCGAGGCCGAGGTACGCGATGCGCTCGAGCGGGCGTTTGATTACCGGGGCGACGTGAGCCTGACGCTGCGGTCGGGCGAGGTCGTTCAGGGGTATGTGTTCGACCGGAAGAGCGGGTCGACGCTTGGGGACTCGATGGTGCGGGTGATCCCGGCGAACGGCGATCGTACGAAGCGCAGCATTCCCTACGGGGAGATTGTCGCGCTCGCGTTCACGGGCCGGGATACTGCCGCGGGCAAGAGCTTCGATGCGTGGGTGAAGAAGTACTGGGAGAAGAAGGCGGCGGGCGAAAAAGACATTCAGATCGTTCCGGAGAAGCTGGACTGAGCCACGGTGTGAGCTGGGGGGAGTGGGGGTGCCCGGCGTGAAGGTGTTCCTCACGGGAGCGACGGGCTTTGTGGGCAGCCATGTCGCGCACGCGTATGCGGCGGAGGGTGCGGAGCTTCGGCTGCTGACACGGAAGAGCAGCAATCTTTCGGAGATTGCCGATCTTCGCGGGGCGGAGCTGATTGAGGGCGATCTTGCAAGGCCGGAGGCTCTGCGCGCGGCGATAGCAGGGTGTGACGCGCTGGTGCATGTGGCGGCGGATTACCGACTGTGGGTTCGGGATCCGTCGGTGATGTATGCGACAAACGTCGACGCCACGCGGAGCTTGTTGCGGTGCGCGCGAGAGGTTGGGGTGGCGCGGGTGGTATACACCTCGAGCGTGGCAACGATGGGATTTCTAGAGGACGGCACCATCGTGGACGAGACATCGCCGGTCGGGCTCGAGCAGATGATCGGCCACTACAAAAGGTCGAAGTACCTGGGCGAGCAGGAGGCGCTGGCGGCGGCGCGGACCGGGCAGCAGGTGATGATTCTGAATCCGACGACGCCGATCGGAGCGGGGGATGTGAAGCCGACGCCGACGGGTCGGATCGTTGTGGATTTTCTTAACCGCAGATTTCCGGCGTATGTCGATACGGGGCTGAATCTGGTGGATGTGGATGAGGTGGCGCGGATGCATGTGGTCGCGCTGGATCGGGGGACGCCAGGGGAGCGCTACATCCTGGGCGGCGAGAACCTGACGCTGAAACAGATTTTGGACCGGATGTCGTCGATCACAGGGCTTCCGTCTCCGACGATGCGGGTGCCGCATGCGGTGGCGATGGCGTTTGCATTGATCGATGAGACGATCACCGGCAAGCTGCGGGGACGCGAGCCGCGGGCTACGGTTGAAGCGGTACGCATGGGGCGCAAGATGATGTTTGCCAGCTCGGCGAAGGCGGAACGGGAGCTGGGGCTCAAGATCCTGCCGGTGTACAAGGCGCTGCGGTCGGCGATCGAATGGTTTGTGGAGCACGGCTATGCTCCGGATCCACAGCGAACTCGGCCGGCGGCATGAGCGAGCAGATTGGGATTGTCGCGGCGATGCCGGGCGAACTGCTGCCGCTGGTCCGGGGATGGGAACGGGTTCCGGAGGCGGCTTTCGGAGCCAAGATTGCGGCGGCCGGGGTTTCCGCGTGGCGGATGTCGAAGGGCGGGCAGAAGTACGTGGCGGTGTGCGCCGGCATGGGAGCGGCAGCGGCGACGCGGGCGTTTGCGCGCGTGCGCGAGTTGATGGAGCCAACGCTGATTGTGTCGGCTGGTTGGGCGGGAGCGCTCGCGACGGAGATGGAGGCGGGCGCGGTGATTCGGCCGAGGACGGTGCTGGACGCCCGGACTGGGGAGCGCTTCGCGGGAGCGGAAGCTGGGCCGTTGTTGGTGACGCTGGGCCACATTGCCGACGTCCCAGAGAAGATGCGTCTGCGGGCGACGTACGCGGGGGCCGTGGCTGTCGACATGGAGGCGGCGACGCTGGCTCGACTGAGCGCGGCTGGCGGATACGCATTTCGCGCGATCAAGGCCATCTCGGATGATGCCCACGCGCGTCTGCCGGACATGAACCCGTTTGTCACAGAGCGGGGGCAGTTTCGCATGGCTCGGTTTGTGGGTCATGTCGGCATGCGGCCGCAGCACTGGGCGTCGCTTGCCGGCCTGGGCCGGAACGCACGACTGGCGGCCAACCGGCTTGCCCGGGCGATCGAACACGATTTTGAACTTGAGAGTGAGCCATGACCACTGCTGTTGTTTCCACGCCAACTCTGTCCACCGCTCCGGCCGGGACTCCGGGCACGATGCTGGCGGCCGTGTATCGCGGCGTGAACGATGTTCGGACCGAGGAGATCGCGATCCCGGAGATCGGTCCGGGAGAGGTGCTTCTGCGCATCGACAGCTGCGGGATCTGTGGGACGGATCTGAAGAAGATTCATACGGGATCGCATGCGGCGCCGCGGGTGTTTGGGCATGAGATGGCGGGCACGGTTGCGGCCGTTGGGGCAGGCGTGACGAAGTTCGCCGTGGGTGACCGCGCGATGACCTTTCATCACATCCCGTGCGGCGCTTGCTACTACTGCCGCAAGCAGACGTTTGCGCAGTGCGAGCGCTACAAGGAGGTGGGCACGACGGCGGGACTGGGAGCGGCGGCCGGTGGTGGATTTGCCGAGTACATTCGCGTGATGGACTGGATTGTTGAGAGCGGCATGGTGAACATTCCCGCCGATGTTCCGTTCGAACAGGCGTTGTTTATCGAGCCGGTCAACACCTGCTTCAAGGCGATTCGCATGCTCGCGCTTGCGCCGGATGAGACGGTGCTGGTGCTCGGGCAGGGGCCGATCGGCATTCTGCTGGGAGCTCTGGCGCGGCGCACGGGCGCCACGGTGCTTACGTCGGATCTTTTTGCGGAGCGTTACGAGGCCGCGCGCCGATTTGGGCTTGACCGGCCGGTTCCGGCGGGCGAGGACCTGATCGCAGCAGGTAAGGCGGTGACGGACGGGCGCGGCGTGGATGTGGTGCTCATTGCCGTGGGGGCGGATGCGCTGATCCCGAGGGCCCTCGATGCGGTTCGGCCGGGCGGGCGGGTTATGCTGTTTGCCAGCACGCAGCATGGCACGGCGAACTTCGATCCGGCGGCGGTGTGCATGGACGAGAAGACCCTGATGGGGTCTTACAGCGCTTCGGTGGCCATCCAGGAGGAGGCGGTTCAGCTGGTGTTTGACGGGTATCGGGATGGCAGCCTGGATCTGACCCGGCTGATTTCGCATCGATTTCCATTGCGGGAAGCTCAGGCGGCGATCGATCTGGCGTCGACACCGCAGCCGAACTCGATGAAGATTGTGCTGAAGCCGGGGCGCTAGTCGCGAGAGCGCTTGCGGACTTCGACGCTGAGGCGCTTGATTTTCTGGTTGAGCGTGGAAAGCGGAATCTTGAAGTATTCTGCGGCCTCGGTCTGGTTCCAGTGACAGCGCTCCAGGCGGTCGGCGATGATGCGCCGCTCGATCTCTTCCATCAGGTCGAAGAGGGAGGTGTCGGGCCGGTGCTCGAGGATGCTGGCCGAGTAGGTGCTGCCGGTGACCTGCTGGGGGAGCAGTTCGGGCGGGATGACGCGCGCGGTGGAGAGGACGACGCCACGCTCGATGCAGTTTTCGAGCTCGCGGACGTTACCGGGCCACTCGTAGTCCATCATGATGCGGAGGGCTTCGGGAGCCAGGACTCGCTCGGAGACGCCGTTCTCTTCGCTGTAGAACTTGAGGAAGTGCGCGGCCAGCAGCGGAATGTCCTGCTTGCGGGAGCGAAGCGGGGGGAGCTCGAGCGAGATGACGTTGAGCCGATAGAAGAGGTCTTCGCGGAAGCGGCCTTCGCGGACCGCGTTCTGCAGGTTGACGTTGGTCGCGGCGATGATGCGGACGTCGACCTGGATCTCCTGAGTGCCGCCGAGCTGCATGAAGCGGCGATCCTGCAGCACGCGCAGGATTTTGGCTTGCATGTCCATGCCCATGGTGCCGATCTCGTCCAGAAAGAGGGTGCCGCCGTGGGCGACCTCGAAGAGACCCTTTTTGGAGTTGACGGCGGAGGTGAAGGCGCCGCGCACGTGGCCGAAGAGGGTGGACTCGAGCAGCTCCGACGGGACGGCGCCGGTGTTGACGGGGACGAAGGGGCGGTCGCGGCGGGGAGAGTTGGCGTGGATGGCTTTCGCAATGAGCTCCTTCCCTGTACCGCTTTCGCCTTGGAGAAGAACAGTTGATCGGCTGGGGGCGACCTGGGCGACGGTGTCGAAGAGGCGCAGCATCGGGTCGCTTTTGCCGACGATGTTCTCAAAGCTGTAGCGCTGTTTGAGAGCTCGTTTGAGCTGGATGACCTCGTCTTCGGCCCTGTGCCTGGCGATTGCGCCGCGGATGTCGGCGAGCAGTTTCTCGTTGTCCCAGGGCTTTTGGATGAAGTTCTCGGCACCGGCGCGGATCGCGTCGACGATGTTGCCGACGGTGCCGAAGGCGGTAATCATGATGATCGGCAGCCGGGGTTGGAGCTCGGTGATGCGCGGCAGCAGATCGATGCCACTCTCGCCGGGGAGCGAGAGGTCGAGCAGGAGAAGGTCGTACTCGTTGCGCGCGAGGAGGTCCAGTCCCGTGGTCCCTTCGGGAGCGAGGGTGACGGAAAACCCTTCGAGTGTGAGCAGCGTGTCGATGGAGTCGCGAATGGCGGCCTCATCGTCAATCAGCAGGATGTGCGACCGTTTGTCGCCGTTGCCGTTGGGCGACGAGACCGGATCGCGTACGATCTCGATGCTTTCTGTCATTTCAGGCATGCAGGATCGATCCTCCCGGCGTAACGGGCTCTTGCGACGATGGCGGCAGCCCCTGGGCGAGAGGACCGGCAGTCCGCAAGGCAGGGAATTCGAGCAGAAACGTGGTTCCCAGGCCGAGCTCGCTTTCGACGTGGATCTTTCCGCCGTGCTCCTGCACGATGCCGTAGGTGACGGCCAAACCGAGCCCCGTGCCCTTGTGTTCGCCAGGTTGGGGCCTGGTCTTGGTGGTAAAGAAGGGATCGTAGATGCGATGGAGGTGTTCGTGGGCAATGCCTGCGCCCGAGTCGGAGATGCGCAAATAAGCCGACCGATCCATGTTCCCGGTGGTAACGGACATGCGTGCATCCGGAAGGCGGACCATGGCGTCCTTCGCGTTCATGAGGAGATTAAGCATGACCTGCTGCAGTTTTCCCTGATTGCCGTGGACCAGCGCGAGGGCAGGATCGAGGTCGAGATCGAGCTGGATGCGCGCGGTTTTCATCTGGTGATCGAGCAGGGTGAGCGTGTCGCGGACAAGATCGTTGAGGTTGAGGCTGGTAAATTCGGTCGAGCCCGTGCGCGAGAAATTAAGCAGGCCATTGACGATTTCGGAGGCGCGGAAGCTCTGCTGCGTGATCTTCGCAAGGACCGGTGCGAGACGCGGGTCTGAGCTCATTTGCTTGGTCAGCATCTGGGTGTAGCTCGAGATGACAGCGAGCGGCGTGTTGACCTCGTGGGCGACGCCGGCGGCGAGGAGGCCGATGGAGGAGAGTTTTTCTGCCTGGGTGAGCTGGGTCTCGAGCTGGATGCGGTCGGTGATGTCGTCGATCAGGATGGTTCGACCGACGGTTGCAAGATCGCGCGTGAGCAAGGGAGCGATGGCGATATTGGCGGTACGCAGATCGCCCGAGGGGAGCTGCAGCCGGAACTTATAAAGTGTGTGGGTTTCGCGTTCGTTGCGGACGCGATCGAAGTGGGTGAGGAACTCGGCTGAGAAGAGCGACTGCAGTGTCTGCCGGAGGGCGGCTTCGCGAGGGACGCCGAACATGGTCTCCATCTGTTGATTCCAGCTGTCGACGCGATCTTCGAGATCGACCGCGAGTACGCCGATATTGATGGATTCGACGATGTTCTCGTTGAACTCCTTGAGCCGTTCGAAGTCCCGGATTTTCTGCTCAAGGGTGCAGTAGAGCTTTGCGTTCTGGATTGCGATGCCGATGTATCCGGCCAGGGACTGCAGCAGTTCGACGTCCTCGCTCGACAGGAAATCGCCGAAGTCGGTGCGGCCAAGGCCGATGACCGCGACGGTGTGGGTTCCGGATCTCTCGTGCCGCCCGACGTGGCAGGGGAGATAGTAGTTCAGATCGAGCCGCGCAGCGCTGATCCGCTGCGCGGATGAGAGTCGGAGGACGTGCTGGGGATTATCGAAGAAGAGGTGGTGCTGGGAGTTGGCGCGGTCAAAGTCGAGAAAGCCAAGGTCGAGAGGCACGCTGTGTTCGGCTTGCAGGTTGGCAAGGCCGTTCGAGGCAGCCAACGTGAAGTGCGGGTGGGCATCATCCGAAGCAAGAAAAACGGCGACCTTGGTGACCAGCAAGGTCTGTGTCAGGCGTTCGACGATCGAGCGGATCAGGGTGTCGAGATCGGTCTCGGAGCTGAGACCCCGGCCGAACTCGACCAGGGTCTCGCGATAGTCGATACGCTTCTGATCGAAGATGCGATCGACGCGGGCCTGGATGAGCCGCTTGAGCGGTTCAAAGATGAGACCGGTGACGATGAGACCTGCCAGCAGACCCCAGACCCGCAGACTGGGCAACCGGGTGTGGACGGTTTCGGCAGCAATGGCGATCGCACCAAAATAGAGGCCGAGCAGGGCGGCTGTCGCGAGCGTGTACGTCACGCCGCGCTTGAAGATGAGGTCTACGTCCATCAGCCGGTAGCGCACGATGGCCCAGCTGAAGGTGAGCGGAATGAAGACAAGCGACAGCACCGACAACCTGGTCAGAAGATCGGGCGCGGGTAGATCGCCGACGTAGGGGATGGCGTACAGCAGAGTGAACGGAGTGACCGCAAGGAAGGTTCCGCGCGTGAGCCATTTCAGCTGCTGTCGCTCGAGCCCTGAGGCAGCCCGACGGTAGCGGCTGGAAAAGACGATTGCCGCAATGACGTAGTAGAGGGCGAGGTATCCGACATCGATCTGGTCCAGCCGGTGACGGAGAACCTCGGTCGCCGACCAGAGGTGGAGCGCAGCGATCTGCAAAGCGACCAGCACAGCTCCAGGCAGATAGAGCAGAGCGACGAGGGCGCCGCGACCGAGACGGTTGCGGTTCGCTTCGGTTTGGCTGGTGAAGCTGACCGCGAAGTGGAGGAAAAGCGCCGGCTGCAACGACGCGGCCAGGATGTTACACCAGTACACGGTCCAATCTGTCAGGTCGAACTCGCCGGTGTACTTGAAAGCGTAGAGAACGAACGAGACCAGGCAGAAGATATAGAAGTGGGTCGACTTCGGCGCGGTCCAGCGACGAAACAGGACGTAGATGCCGATGGACAGATAGACCATGGCGATCAATCGCAGGCCATCGTTGATGGAGCGGTTGGTCGGCTCCAGGATGACCTGGATCTCGAGGTGGACGGGCATCCGCGGTCTGGCTGGGGAGGTGATCGGGCGCACGATCGAGTACGTGGCGTGCCCCCAGATGCCACTTCGGTAGAGCTGCCGGACCAGCGCAGCCGACCTTGGCGTCGCGTGGTCGTTCACAGCCGTAAGGAGGTCGCCCCGGCGTACGCCCGCGCGCTCGGCCGGAGATCCAACGGGAACCCGGTCGGCGAGAAGGCCGCCCTGCGTTTCGCGCCACATGACGCCGTCGGTCGGGGTCTCGAAGTTGGTTTCGTTATGAAGATTGATCGCGGCGAGGATGCAGGCAGCCAGGGTCACCACCGCCAGAGCGACGGCAAGGACCCGAGTTTGGAAGCTGTTCTCCATGACACCGAGCGGCGATGTAGCACGTGACTTGCCAAACCGATTGTAAGGGCGACTGCACAGTAACTACTGTGCGCTTACGTTGCGTGCTGCAGCAATATGTTATCTCGCGGAGCGGCCTCCCGATTTCCATAGACGTGTGAGCACCGCGGGAGGGTAGCGTTTTCATTGAGATGCGAGAACTTGAGGCAGCGCTAGAAGGAATGCTGGCGTAATGCGAAGGTGTCTGCGACCCATGAAGAGACTTCAGCACGCATCACGGGCAGCTTTGATTCGGGGGATGCGGGTGTTCCCTGAAAGAAGTGGTCCGCGCCCTCTATCCAGCTGGCGCGCTTGGGGTCAGGTGCGGTCTCGATGACGCGCTGCTGCACGAAGCGGGGCGCGTAGGGATCGTCGCTGCCGGTGAGGAAGAGCTTTGAAGCCGTGCATTGCGGGAGAAACTCGTAGGCGTAGCGGCGGCCCTCGGCCTCGATGGGCAGACCGAGCGCGATCAGGCCGGCGACTCTTGGATCTCCGCAACAGGCGCGTAGCCCTACGTGGCAACCGAACGAGAAGCCAGCGAAGAGGATGGGCAGGCCGGTGTTTCGGTGGAGCCAGTCGAGCGCGATCCGGACATCGTCCTGTTCTCCCACGCCGCCGGCGAACTCACCCTCGCTCAGGCCGACGCCGCGAAAGTTGAAGCGGAGTACCGGCAGGCCAAAGGCGGCGATCGCTTTCATCGCGTGGTAGACCACTTTGTTGTGCATGGTTCCACCGCCGGCAGGGTGTGGGTGGCAGACCAGAGCGCACATCGAGGCGGTTGGCAGGCCGGTGTTGAGCAGCGCCTCGAGCCGTCCGGCTGCCCCGCGAAGATCACCGATGGTACGCACCTGAGCAGTGTGACTCGCCATTGCTTTTCAGTGTAACGGCGCAGCCGTGACGTATGCTGAGCCCATGCCGATCGATCCCATCCAACTCACGCGAGATCTGGTGAACATCGAATCAACGACTTACCACGAGGGTGCGGTCGGGGCATATGTGGCGGAGCTGCTTGAGCAGCAGCAGTATACGGTGCAGCGCCAGCCGGTTGAGCAGCCCGATCGGGGCGTCACGCCGGGAGCCGGGAGCGGCGAGCGATTCAATGTCTATGCCTCGACTCCCGGGAAGACGCCGGAGGTGGTGTTGTCCACGCACATGGATACGGTGCCGCCGTTCTTCGGCTGCACCGAGGATGAGGAGTATCTGTACGGGCGCGGTACGTGCGATGCCAAAGGCATCCTTGCCGCGCAGGTCGCGGCGGCGGAGCAACTGCGCGAGAGCGGTGTCGGCGTGGGGCTGCTTTTCGTTGTGGGCGAGGAGCGCGACTCGGCGGGGGCTGCCGTAGCGAACCTGAGCCCGCCCGGCTCACGTTTCCTGATCAATGGGGAGCCAACGGAGAATCGCCTGGCCCTCGCCTCCAAAGGAGCCCTGAGGGTGGAGCTCCGGGCGAAGGGGCGGATGGCTCACTCTGCCTACCCCGAACTGGGGCAGTCTGCCATCGATAAACTCGTCTCTGCCCTGCACGATCTTCAGTCGATGGCGCTGCCGGTGGATCCGGAGATTGGTCCGTCGACGCTGAACGTAGGTCTGATTCAGGGTGGCCGCGCTCCGAACATCATTGCGGATCACGCAGAGGCTCACCTGCTGATTCGGCTGGTAGGTCCTTCGGACGAGATCCGGAGGACGATCCTGGAGACGGTTGGCGATCGCGCCGAGGTGACCATCAGCCTCGATCTGCCGTTTGTGCGCATGCGGCGGGTCGGCGACTTACCGACGATGATCGCAAAATTCACAACCGACATTCCCTCGCTCCCTGCCTGGGGCGAGCCGTTCCTCCTCGGGCCCGGCTCGATCCACGTCGCACACACGCCGGACGAGCGGATCAGCAAGCGCGAACTGCTCGAAGCAGTGACGCTGTATCGCGATCTGGCAACCGATCTGGCCACCGGCAGGGCGGGATAGGCGGCCGGTACGTGTCCTGTTTTCCTCGCGGTCGAGCGTTAACATAGACGAGATGCCTGCCGCTGAGTTTACGCACCTGCACCTCCATACCGACTACTCCCTCCTTGACGGCGCTTGCGATGTAGACAAGCTGGTCAAACATGTCGATGGGCTCGGCCAGAAGTCAGTCGCGATGACCGACCACGGCAACATCTTTGGCGCGGTCCACTTTTTCGACGCGGCGGCGAAGCGTGGAATCAAACCGATTCTCGGGTGCGAGCTGTACGTTTGCAAGAACGAGGACCACCGCGCCACTCCCGAAGGCGACAAATATAACCATCTGCTCGTGCTTGCAGAGAATGAGCAGGGGTATCGCAACCTGGTTCGCCTTACAAGTGAAGCGGCTCTTCACGGTTTCTATCGTAAGCCGCGGATAAGTAAGCAGTTCCTCGCGAAGCATGCAGGTGGCCTGATTGGCTTTTCCGGGTGCCTCGCGGGCGAGGTGGCGCAGCACCTGATGGCGGATGAATACGAACAGGCCAAGGCGGTGGCCGGGCAGTACCAGGATATTTTCGGACGCGGCAACTTCTTCCTGGAGATCCAGGACCACGGACTGGGCCCCGATAAGGGCGTTTGCGACGCCATGCTGCGGATGGAACGGGACCTCGACATTCCGCTGATCGCGACCAACGACTCGCATTATGTGGCGCACGGGGACAGCCGCGCCCACGAGGTGCTGCTCTGCGTGCAAACCGCCGGCAGCATGAACGATCCGAAGCGCTTCAAGTTCGACACGAGCGAGTTTTACGTCAAGAGCGCCGAAGAGATGGCACGGCTGTTTGCCCATGCACCGCATGTTGTCAGCGGGACGATGCAGTTTCCGGAGCGCTGCAACCTGCAGCTCTCCAAGGTGAAGAATCCGTTTCCGGAGTTCGACGTTCCCCAGGGCCACACCATTGACAGCTACTTCGAGGAGGTCTGTCGAGCCGGATTCCAGCACCGCCGCGAGACAGCCATACACCATCTTGCGTCTCGCGGTCTGCTGCGCAAGTCGATCGCCGAGTACGAGGCTCGGCTGAATCGCGAGCTCGAGTGCATCAAGGCGATGAAGTTTCCCGGGTACTTCATGATCGTCTGGGACTTTATCCGATACGCCAAGCAGCAGAACATCCCGGTGGGCCCAGGCCGCGGATCGGCCGCTGGATCGCTGGTTGCGTATGTGATGGAGATTACCGATATCGATCCGCTGCAGAACGAGCTGCTGTTTGAGCGATTCCTCAACCCAGAGCGGGTCTCGATGCCGGATATCGACATTGACTTCTGCATGAATCGGCGGGGAGAGGTGATTGACTATGTCACGCGCAAGTATGGGCGCGATCAGGTCGCGCAGATCATCACCTTCAACACCATGGCCGCGAAGGCGGCGGTGAAGGATGTGGGACGCGCGCTCGACATGCCGTACGGGGAGGTGGACCGCATTGCGAAGATGATCCCGGCGACGATCGGTATCACGATCGATCAGGCGCTCAAGGATTCGTCCGCTCTGGCCTCTGCGTACGAGGGAGATCCGAAGATTCGGGAGTTGGTCGACACGGCGATGCGCCTGGAAGGCCTGGTGCGCGGGGCCGGGGTGCACGCGGCCGGAGTGGTGATCGCGCCGCAGCCGCTGACCGAGCTGGTTCCTGTGACGCGCGCGAAGAATGACGACATTGTCACCTCGTACGACATGAAGGCGATCGAAAAGATGGGGCTGCTCAAGATGGATTTTCTTGGGCTGACGACGCTGACCGTTATCGACGATTGTTTGAAGCTGATCAAGTCCAATCGCAATGTCGAGTTAGAGATGGCCACGGTGCCGCTCGATGATGCGATGACGTACGAGCAGGTCTTTCATCGCGCGCTGACCTCGGGTGTCTTCCAGTTTGAGTCCGGCGGCATGCGCGATGTGCTTCGCCGCTACAAGCCGGCCAGTGTTGAAGACCTGACCGCGCTGAACGCGCTTTACCGTCCGGGCCCGATCCAGGGCGGGATGATCGACGACTTCATTGAACGCAAGTGGGGCCGGCGTGCGGTGGAATATTTGCTGCCGGAACTCGAACCGCTGCTCAGGGAGACGCTGGGGGTGATCGTCTACCAGGAGCAGGTGATGCAGATCTCGAACGTGGTCGCCGGGTATTCGCTGGGCGATGCGGACCTGCTGCGCCGGGCGATGGGCAAGAAAGACCCCGCGGAGATGGAGAAGCAGCGGGAACGCTTCATGTCTGGAGCAGCGGCCAACCGGCACCCGAAGGACATCGCCGGCAAGCTCTTCGATCTGATGGCGCAGTTTGCCGGGTATGGCTTCAACAAGTCGCACTCGGCTGCGTATGCGCTGCTCGCGTACCACACCGCATGGCTGAAGACGCACTATCCGGTTGAGTTCATGGCGGCGCTGCTGACGAGCGAAACGTCGAAGCCGGAGAACGTGGTGAAGTACATCTCCGAGTGCCGGGAGATGAACATCAGCGTGTTGCCCCCGAACGTGCAGGTCTCCGACTCGAACTTCACGCCGGCCGCCAATGGGATCGGCTTCGGCCTGGCCGCGATCAAGAACGTCGGTCACAACGCGATCGAGTCGATCCTTCAGGCGCGTGCCGCGCTGCAGGCGGCTGGGAAACAGGGGTTCGCGAGCCTGTGGGAGTTCTGCGACAAGGTTGACCTACGGCTGTTGAACAAGCGTGTGCTCGAGTCGCTGATCAAGGCAGGGGCGATGGACGCCTTCGGCAGGCGCGCGCAGGTGAGCGGCGCTCTGGACAAGGCAATGGAGCGCGCGCAGAAGGCGCAGCGCGACCAGGCGGCCGGCCAGCATGGCCTGTTCGGCATCTTCGACGACGACCTGCCGCTGAACTCGCCCAAAGAGGACGCGCTGCCGCCGGTGCCTGAGTGGGATGAGCATACGCGCCTGCAGAACGAGAAAGAGGTACTGGGGTTCTTTGTCTCCGGCCACCCGCTCGACAAATACCGCGAAAAGCTGCGCAACTTCAAGGTGGTGGACACCGCGACGGCGTGCGAGATGAAGCCGGAGCCACAGGTGTTTCGCCGTGGCGGCAACGATGCCCCGCAGAACGAGCTGCAGATTGCCGGCGTGATCACGGGTTTGAAGGTCGCGAAGTCGAAACGCTCCGGCGAGATGTATGCGCAGGCCTGCCTTGAAGACACGGTTGGCAAGATTGACCTGATCGCCTTCCCGCAGAGCTACGAGAAGCTGGCCGAACGGCTCAAGATCGACGTGCCTGTCCTGGTCCGCGGTGTGCTGCGGGGAGAAGAGGATGCGGCACCGAAGCTCGCTGTTTCGAGTATTCAGGCGATCGAAGACGTGAAGCTGAAGCTTCCGGAGTCCCTGCGCATCCGGGTTCCGCTGCACCATCCGGATGCTGCGCTGCTGAGCAAGTTGCAGGCCCTGCTGGTGGCCGCGCCGGGATCGGGAAAGGTGCTGCTCGACCTGGAAGAGCCGGGCGAGTTCTGTGCCGTGCTTGAGCCGCACAACGTTCTGGTCGCGGCGGACCGGCAGTTTATCGACCGGGTGGAGGACCTGGTTGGGCGCGGCGCTGTGCGGGTGATCGATTAGCTGGCCCGGGCTTCGCATACAATCACGGAAGAGACTTGGGTTCCATGGCGGAAGAGATATCAAGAGCAGCAGGGCAGGGTGCGGCCGCGGTTGGGACCGTGTCCGAGGCTTGGAAAAAGACGGAGCTGGCGCGTCATCCGCAGCGACCTTACCCGATGGACTACATCGAAGCGCTGTTTACCGATTTCAGCGAGATCCACGGCGACCGCGCCTTTTGTGACGACGCCGCGATGACGTGCGGGATGGCGCGCTTTGACGGGAGGCCGGTGTTGGTGGTCGGTAATTTGAAGGGGCGCACGCTGAAGGAGCGCGTGCACCGGAAGTTCGGCAGCCCCGATCCGGAGGGTTATCGCAAGGCGCTCCGCGGCATGGAGCTTGCGAACAAGTTTGGACATCCGGTGTTTACGTTTATCGATCTTGCCGGAGCGAACCCGGGCATCGGCGCCGAGGAGCGCGGGCAGGGTGAGGCGATTGCAAGAAATCTTCTCGAGATGTCCCGGCTGCGCGTGCCCACGATCGCCACCATCACCGGCGAGGGCGGCTCGGGCGGAGCGCTGGCTTTGGCCGTGGCCGACCGCGTACTGATTCTCGAAAACGCCACCTATTCGGTGATCTCGCCCGAGGGCTGCGCGTCGATTATGTGGAAGGATGCCGGCAAGCGGCAGCAGGCGGCCGAGGCGCTCCGCTACACGGCCCAGGACGTTCGCGAGCTTGGCTGCGTGGACGACATCATTCCCGAGCCGGCCGGGGGCACGCAGGAGGATCGCGCGGGCGCGTTTGCCATGGTCGGGGACTGTCTGCGAACGCATCTGCGACAGTTAGAAAGCATGCCGGTTGCGGAGCGCCTCGACCAGCGCTTCCAGAAGTTTCGCAACATCGCCATGTTTTATACGGCAGTGTAGGGAGAGCGCGCCTGCCTGTGATTCCGGTTCCGCCACCGCCGAAGCCTGTTCCGCCGCCGTCCAGCGCACCGCCGCCGCCCAGGCAGCCGGGCCGCGGCTTTCTGTTCACGCTTTTTCTGACGGCGCTGGTGTGGATCTCGCTGTCGCGATGGCTGTCGAGTAGTTCGGCGACCGGCATATGCGAGCGTCTCAATCTTCCCGCGGCCGAGCCCACCGTTGCAGCTCTGTTCTGGGCGTTTCTGCTCGTCATTGGCTTCGCCATGCTGCAGGTCGTTCGACGGCAGAGCACCTCCGTGCGCGATCTGCTGTCCCTGCCACGACGTCCAACCGCCCGACGTGAGTGGGGACTTGGCGCGACCGCCGGTTGGGCGTGTGCGCTCGCCGTTGTTCTTGTGCTCGCCGGGCGCGGAGATCTCCGCATGCAGGTTTCCGGCTCCGGGCATGACTTGCTGTTGTCGCTCGTCAGCCTGCTCGGCCTCGCGCTCCTGGCGTTCGCGGAGGAGACCGCCTTCCGTGGCTACCCCTTCCGCCTTCTGCGCGAGGTCGCCGGCTCCGCCACTGCGACCCTCGCGATGTCGGTACTGTTTGGCCTAGCTTCCGTTGCGAATCCGTACGCCACACGGGTGAGCGTCGTTGTCACCATGCTGCTCGGCCTGGTGCTCTCGGCGGGCTGGCTGCGCACGCACGCGCTCTGGCTCTCCGCGGGTTTCAATTTCGCCTTCAAGGCGGCCGCGGCGGTCATCTTCGGCCTGCCCGTTAACGGCAGCTCGAGCTTTTCGTATACCGTGCAGAGCTATACGCCGGGAAGAGGGAACTGGGTGGGCGACTATGGTCTTCCGGCAAGCTGGATCACGGCCGTGGCTCTGTTGCTTGCGCTCGTCGCCATCGTACAGCTGACACGCAACTACGCCTGGGACTACACGCATCGACCGATTCTGGCGGGAGGTGATCCTGTGGACATCGCGCCGCCCGCGGCGCATGCCGCGATGGAAGCGGAGGCTGTTTCGCCTGCCGGGACGACCCTTGTGCAGATTCTTCCCGCTCCAGCGGTTCCGAACCAGGCGGGTTCTGGATTTCCCGACCGAGCCGAGATCGGCGTTCCACGCGACGACGCCTCCTGAGGATCGGCAGTTCCATGCCGTCAACCACGCCGAGAAATTCACTTGCGAAACCCATGCAAAAAGGAGCACTCTGATGTGTATCTGAGGTGCCAGATGCCTTCGTGCGCTCACAGATCGGCCCCCCTTCTACTCGGCTGCCTTCTTGCCGCAGCCCCACCTGTGTGGTCGCAGGTCTTTGTTGTCGGCGAGAAGACGGCAACCGCAGATGTTTCGACCGACTTTGTGCCGACGGACCTGTCGCTTCCCGACGGCAAACTGAACGAGCGCGGCCGCCGCGAGTTGATCCGCCTGCTCGAGGCCGAGCAGGGGTTTGCGCACCGCGCGTTGCCGATCGGTCCGGGCGTCGCGCTCCGAGCCAACGGCCCGCTTTCTCCTGGGCCGGAAGAGTATAAGCAGATGATCTACAAGCACGGCGAGTCGGTGGCCCCAGGAGACCGGGTCGTCATCACCGCCATGACGATCAAGCCCGATCGCATCGTCTTTGATCTGAACGGCGGTCCGTACGCGAAGCACCGCTTTCTCAGCCACGTTCAATTCAATAACAACAACGTTGTGCAGACGGATCCCGAAAGGCCGAACGGCTCCCGCGTGACACTCCTGTTCGAGGGCCAGGTTCCGGAGATCTCCGCACCGGAGGTGAAGGCGCTGCTGGCTCCCGTGATCGACTTTGGCGCGAAGTCGGGTGAGCAGGCCTACGCCGAGACGTTGCCGCCTCTGCTGAAGGAGGCGATTGCGGAGCACAACGTGCTTGTCGGCATGAACCGGCGTATGGTGCTCGCGGCGCTTGGGGCCCCGGAGAACAAGATTCGGGAGAATGCCGGTGAGAACGGTTCGGGCGCGCACTATGAGGAATGGATCTACGGTCACGTTCCACAGACTGTCCAGTTCGTTCGCTTTCAGGGCGACCGGGTGACCGCGATCAAGACCGCGCCGCTCGGCAAGCCGGTCGAGATCCGGGACAAGGATGAGCTCGGTGGGTACGTGAACCCGACGCCTACACGCCAGATCGCGCTCGGCGACGCGCAGCCCGTCAATCAGGAAGGGTCTGGCCGAACGGCTGCGCCGCCTACGCTGCGCAAGCCGGGAGAGGATGTGCCGGATGCTGCAGGCGCCTCGAACAAGGTACAGCTGCCACCGGCAAAGCCATCCGCGATTCCCGCGCCGCCTCCCGTCCCGCCGACGCAGCCGAACTGAGTCGTGTAGACTTTTATCAGCTCGAGCGGTGGAGATTTGCGATCTGACGTGCTTAGCTTTGCTCCGGGTTTTGCCCTGAGGAGGCCGAGACTCAGTTCGCCGCGAGCCGATGAGCATGGGAGATAAGCAACATGGCGAAGATTGCCAAGACCGGCGACCGCAAAAAGGTCATGGATACCAACAAGAGCACTGACTGTCCCAAGTGCTCCAAGCCAACCCGCATCGTGAAGCGCGTGAAGGACCGTGAACGGGGCATCCCCGGCGGGGTGTATATCTCCTGCTCGGCGTGTGACTTCTTCGAAAAGCTCTAAAAGACCAACCCGAATGCCATGGCCAGGACATTTCCGTTCTGGCCATTCGCTTGTAAGAGCGCGTTTTTATCGTGAGCTCTGGCCGATTTCGCGAAGCAGCTCCTCGATGGCAATGCGGGGATCCGGTGCCTGCGTGATCGGCCGGCCCACGACCAGCATGCTGGCTCCTGCGGCGATCGCCTGCCCGGGCGTCGCGACTCGGCGTTGATCGCCCGGCGCGGAACCGGCTGGCCGGATACCCGGGACGACAAGCCGGACGTCTTTGCCCAAGTGGCCGCGAAGGGTGGAGACCTCCTCCGCCGAGCAGACAAGGCCAGGAACCCCAGCGCGAACGGCCATCTCCCCTAATCGGAGCACCTGCTCCTGCGGCGTAGACGGGATGCCGACCTCGTGCAGCGCGGCTGCGTCGACGCTGGTGAGCACGGTGACGGCCAGCAGCTCCGGCGGTGTTTCGAGCGCAAGCGACTGACTGACGGCTGCCTCCAGCATCGCCCTCCCGCCGAAGGCGTGCAGTGTCAGGAGAGACGCCCCGATGGTGCCGACCGATCGGACCGCGCCAGCCACGGTGTTGGGGATGTCGTGTAGTTTCAAGTCGAGGAAAACCTTGAAACCTCGCTGTCGGATAAGTTCTATAAGATCCGGGCCGGTAGCATAGAAGAGTTCAAGTCCTACTTTAACCCAGCGACACCGCCCCTCCAATTGGGTCAGCAGCGCCATGGCGGGTTGGGCAGCAGGGAAGTCGAGTGCCACAATCAGCTTTTCTTCCGGGTCCAAGTCGGCCTCCGCTTCCGAGGTCCGATCCTAACATCGATGGTCGCTACAGATTTCGCCCTATACTTTTCGAAGCCATGCCAACGCTGTTGACGATTGCCGGCTTCGACCCGTCCTCGGGCGCCGGCATTACGGCCGATCTGCTGGTCTTCGCGGCTCACGGGTGTTTCGGGACCTCCTGCATTACAGCGCTTACGGTGCAGTCAACGACAGGTGTCCGTGCCGTTGTCCCGGTTGAGGCGAGCACGGTCAGCGCAACGCTTGCGTGTCTGCACGAGGATCTTCCGCCGGACGGAATCAAGATCGGCATGCTCGCGACAGAGGCGGTCGTGTCCGGGACGACGACGCACCTGGAGGAGATCCGGAGAGCCAGGCGCGTGCCCGTGGTGCTCGATCCCGTTCTTCGGTCGAGTTCCGGCAAGCCGCTGCTCACCCCGGAGGCCGTCGGCCGGCTCCGCCACGACCTCCTGCCCCAGGTGGATTGGATTACGCCGAATCTGGAGGAGCTAGCCATCCTTACCGGCAGGCACTGTCGCACACGGTCCGAGGTCGTGGAGGCTGGTCGCGCGCTGCAGGCCATGGCGCCGCATCTCCAGGTTCTCGTGACGGGTGGCCATCTTGATCCACCAGACGACCTTTTGTTCGGTATCGACGCTGAGCCGCGCTGGATCCGAGGCGAGCGGATCGAGACCCAAGCGACCCATGGGACCGGCTGCGCATTTTCGAGCGCTCTGCTGGCGCGGTTGGTCCTTGGCGACGGCGGGCTCGCTGCGGCACGGGCAGCGAAGCAGTATGTTCGGCGAGCGATGGAGACCGCGCCGGGGATCGGGTCCGGCCGCGGACCGCTCAACCATCTCTGGCCCGTTACGGCCGGATTAGAAAAAAAGTGAAGCGACCCGCTAAAGTTTTTCCAAATCGAGCCGATAACTCTGTCAACAGAGGTTCTCTCATGGCCCGCGCATTCACGATCGCCCCACACTCGACTCCCTTGCTTTCCGTGCCGGAAGATTTCGGCTTCCAGTCTGCCCCGGTTTATCGAGCGAAGTACTCCGGCGCAGTCCGCCGCCGCCCGACACCCCGTCAGGGCGCCGCTCTGGAGGTGCTTGCTCATGCGATCGAATATCTCGAGGATACAAACTTTCACGCTCACCGGAGTGGCGATCCCGCTCTTGAAGAAGCGTTGCAAGTGCTTCGCCGAAATAGCAGAGCCGTGTTTGCGGAATGCCCCGAGATCGTTCCGGCATCGGCGCGTATCGCTCGCTGGATGCAATCGCACCGGAGTTTCGGACAGCATGGCGGGACCCTGGCTGAGTCGTCCGCCCGCAAGGCCTGAACCCCACTGCGGCGCAACTGCCGGGACAAGCCGACCACGGGAGCGCGGCCTGTTAGGCTACACGGATGGCGCTTACGGTAACGCTCAACGGCCAGAGCCGTGGGTTTGATCTTCCCCCACGGGCGCCCCTCGCTAGCCTGCTTGAGCAACTCGGGCTGCAGATGGACCGGATCGCCGTGGAACAGAATGGGACCATCGTCGCCCGTACCAGGTGGGCGGAGGCCCAAGTCGCCGATGGGGACCGGCTGGAGGTCGTTCACTTCGTTGGGGGAGGCGGGCCTGCGGGTTGCGTGCTGCCAACAAGGCGCGTCAGCAGCACTGCCCACGCCTGACCGTAGCTGTTCCAACCGCCGAGGTTGGTGACGCGGCGTTGCGCTGCTTCACTCATGCGTTGCTGCAGGGTCGGGTCGTCGCAGAGCAACTGCATACGTTCCAGAAGCAGGGCAGAGCTCCGCACCGGAACGATGAAACCCTCGACGCCGTCCGTGAAGAGGTCTTCTGCGCCGGTATTGGTTGTCGCCAGCACCGGGCACCCACATGCCAGGGCTTGGCCCTGCACGAGGGCGAGCCCCTCCTCGATGCTCGGCAGCACCAGAACGTGACTGGTACTCATCAAAACTCTCAGCCGTTGCTGATCGACCGGCCCGAGAAGCTCAACCTGCTCTCCCGGCAGCTTTCCAAGAAGGGTGCGCATGTCCGGGTGAATGCTTCCGGCGATCCGAAGACGCTTGCCGGCACATCGCAGATGAGAGAACGCTTCCAGCAGATACGGCACGCCTTTCCGAAGGCTTACCGAACCGACAAAGAGCACGTCGAATCTTCCGGGTTCAGGGTCGGCGACCCGGTGAAAGTTCTCGAGCCGTACCCCATAGGGAATGACATGCACCTTGTCCGCAGAGACTCCTTCGGCGGCAAAGGAACGGGCGGCAAAGTGAGACGGGACGGTGATTGCGTCCGCAACGGCGTAGATAGCCTCTTCGCGCCGCGTGTCTCGGGGGTCCGAAGCCGGGTAGTCGACCTGCCAACGCCGATATTCTTCGCGCACGATGCGCTCCTGGTAGCGCTGGTGGGAGGAGCCGCGATCGCAGATGAACCGTCCGCCACGCCGCTGTATATTCTTCCCGGTGCGAAGGCTCGATCCCGAGATGCCGATAAGGACGTCCGGGGGTGGCACACGTCGCATGTGCCAATCGGTCCACGCGTCGAAGGCCAAGGCGTTGGCATAACCTGTGTGATCCAAGAGAGATGCGTGGGTCAATCCAAACCGTCGCATCAGCATCTCCGGACCGTGGATCACGGGAAAGGTCGCGACTTTGTCGCGGGCCAGACCTTCACGCCGGAGCCGCATCCAGGGCCACGTGGAGTAGATGGTGCGCAACCAGCCGCGCTGCTCCAGCTGCCGTGCCAGCTCGAAGTGGTGGAAGACGCCAAAGACGGTCTGAACGACGTTCATGGTGGAAGGGTACCCGGGTGATTGCGATGCTGCTACGCCAGAGGTTCGCTCCGCCTTAAGCACCGCTTGACGTTGGCTCGCCTTTGCCGCTGGCCTTGAGATCCGATCGATGTACAGCGTCACTCGATCGACGTATTCTAGGGCACGAAAACGATGTACAAGGCGGTTCGCAAATTCGGGCAGAAAGCGGTCTCCGGCGTGGTATTTGTCATCGCTTCTGCCAGCACTGCGAGTCCACAGGAGCCAGTCCAGGCAAAGCAGGCGGAGGCGGCGTACCGGGCAGGCTCTGCTGCGGTGGCCAGAGGCGACCTGCAAACAGCCCTGGCCGACTTCCGGCAAGCCGTGCGTCTCGATCCTTCGCCGACCGCGCTGCATAGCGCCCTCGGCTTTGTCCTGTTGAAGCTCGGCAATGCGCAGGAAAGTGTGCCGGAGTTCCAACAGGTGCTCAGGAAGAACCCCGCGGATGTCGGCGCGGGCTCGAATCTGGCACTCGCGTACGAACAGCTGGGTCAGCCGGAGAAGGTCGTCGAGGTGCTGGCGCGGCTCAACAAGGTGGAGCGAGCGGAAAAGCGGGTGTTGCCGGCGAGTACCTCTGCCCTGTACGCGCGAGCCCTGGCGGCGACGCACCAGATCCCGGCTGCGATCACGCAGATGCGCACCGCAGTCTCGGCAGACCCACACGATGCGGGTTTGCTGGACGATCTCGGATCACTGTATGCGATGCAGCAGGACTGGCCGAACGCGGAACGCAACTTTCGCGCGGCTCTTTCCTCCGATCACGCGATGGCGTCCGCGCACCTGCATCTGGGACTTGCCCTTGCGGCCCAGCAGCGGCCGGAAGGCAAGGACGAGCTGGCGGCGGCTTACCGGCTCGCACCGGAAAACCCGATCGTCGACCTTGAGTACGGACGGAGTCTTGCTGGCGCGGGCGACGATGACCACGCGATTCCGGTGCTCGAAAAGGCGAACGAGCTGCCGCGACATCCGATGGAGGTGACTTATCAGCTTGCGCTGGCGCTGCAGCGCGCTGGCAGGACGGACGAAGCCGTGCCGCTCTATGAGACGGTAAGCGCGGCGGAGCCCGAGAATGCCGACGTCCTTACGAATCTCGGCATGGCTCTCTGCCAGCAGAAAAATGCAGAGGCGGCGTTGCCGCTTTTGCAAAAGGCCGTGAGCCTTTCGCCAAAGAATGTGACCGCACGGGAGGACCTTGCCGCAGCCTCCATCCAGTTGAATCAGTTCGACGATGCCGTCGTTCAGCTGCGCGCGGCGATGGTGCTCGATCCAGACTCTCCGCAGCTGCACTATAACCTGGGTGTGGCGTACAAGCTGAAGGATGACGCCGCCGATGCGATTGCCGAGTATGAGCAGGCGGAAAAGCTCGACCCCCATCAGCCGGAAGCGGTCTACGCGCTGGGCATGCTGTATATGCAGAGCGGACGATATGAGGAGGCGAGCCGCGAGTTGAAGGCTGCATTGGCGATGCAGCCCAAGAATGGTGACGGCTGGGCAACGCTCGGTAGCGTCTACAGTAAGCTGTCGCAGCTGGTCGATGCAGAGGCGGCGCTCCGTATGGCGATCGCGCAACTTCCCGGGCAACCGGAACCTCACCTCACGCTCGCGGCTGTCCTGGTGAAGCAGGGTAAGCCGGATCAGGCCGCCGTTGAGCGCAAAACCGCTGCCGACCTGATGCGAAGTACGATGAATCGTCAACGCGCCGAGGTGGCGACTCACAGCGGCGAATCGTTACTGAAGAGCGGCGACCTGGCGGGTGCAATCGTGCAATTCAACGGCGCTTTGACGTTTGACCCGGCGTACCGCGATGCGCATGCCGGGCTGGCCAAGGTGTACGAGGCTCAGGGAAGATCGGCCGAGGCGGCCGCGGAGCGATCGAAGATGGTGGCTACGACGCCCTGAACCCAGGCATGGACACGCGCCCATCGTTGGTCAGAGCTGTGTATCCAACTCTGCCGCAATCTCTCTATAATTTGCGGTTGTGGTGTTTGTGACGGCATTTTCGGTGCGAAACGCGTTCCGCAGCCTGCTTTTCGGGGCAATTGGCTGCGGCGTTGTCTGGCTCGGCGGGTCCATCGTGCACGCCGCGCAGGCTGCCGAGGATCGGACCGCTCAGCAGGCGGCCGAGCGAAAGGCGTACGCCGACAAGACTCGCACGGCTTACAAATACATCTCCCCGGGCTCGGCGGAAGCGGTCTACGGTAGCGGCAAGCTTTCTCTGCCTGGAAACGCGGCGATGGAAGGGGACGATTTCGTGCAGCCGGGTGCGTTCCCCACTGCCCAGTACTGCGGTCATTGCCACCAGGAGGCTTTTCACCAATGGCGACAGGCATTGCATTCCAATTCTTTCCGAACGCCGTTTTACCGTACGAGCGTGAACCTGCTGCTGAAGGAGAAGGGGATTGAGTTCGCGAGGCACTGCGACAGCTGCCATAATCCGATCGCGGTGCTCTCCGGCTCGCTGACCCCTGGCGCCAGCGGCAATCGAAGCTTCGACTCGGATGGGCTGACCTGCAGCGTCTGCCATTCCATTCAGAAGGTGGATAGCAAGCTGGGAAACGGCAGCTACACGATGGCAGTTCCGGCCGTGCTGGTCGACGAACAGGGTAAGCGCATCCCCGGCATGGTGCCGGATAGCGAGATCCTGGCTCACTTGGATCGGCACGACAAGGCGGTGATGCAGCCCATTTATCGATCGCCTGAGTTCTGCTCGGCGTGCCACAAGGCTAATTTGCCCGTGATGCTGAACGACTACAAGTGGATTCGCGCCTTCAGCGCCTATGACGACTGGCAGGGATCGAAGTACTCCAAACAGAATCCACTGGTCTTCTATACGGCCGATTACACAACCTGTCAGGGCTGCCACATGCGTCGGGAAGCCACGGCGCTGCCGGATCCGGGCGCCAAGAACGGCATGTTGGCCTCCCATCGATGGCCGGCAGGCAATACCGCTGTTCCCTTTTACTACGGCTTCGCGGAGCAGCTGGACAAGACGACTGACTTTCTCAAGTCGGGCAATTTCCTCAACGTGGATCTTTTCGGCCTGCGCGTTGTGAACGCCGGGAGCGGGGACGCAGCCCACGAACGAGCAGCACCGCTCATCGCTCCGCTCGGGACGTTGCCTTTTACGATCGCAGCAAGGGATACGATCGAGACTGACGTGGTGATCCAGAGCAAGTTTATCGGCCACTCTCTCATTCCGGAGGTGCGTGACTTATACGAAGCCTGGGTGGCTTTTACCGTTACGGACACGGCAGGGAAGATCATCTACCGAAGTGGATTTCTCCGGCCGGATGGAACACTGGACCCCGGCGCACACAGCTTTACCAATCGGCCGGTGGATGCGACGGGGAGCTTTGTCGACAATCACAGGGTCTGGGCGATCCACTCCGTCGCCTACGATAACTCGATTCAGTCCGGCCGATCGACGCTGGTGCGTTACCGGTTCCAGCTGCCGAGCGAGGTGAAAGGGCCGATCCAGATCAAGGCCGCGGTCGAGTACCGCCATCTGCGACAGAGCTATCTGAACCACGTGCTTGGGGCGGATCATCCAGCGTACCCGGTCGTCGAGATCGCGTCGCGTACACGGACGATCAGCATTGGACCCAACGCGCCTGCGCCGGCACTGGCAAACGACAATCCGGAGTGGATGCGGTGGAACAATCTCGGGATCAGTTACCTCGACCAGCTGCAGTATGCGGAGGCGAAAGAGGCGTTCGAGAAGGTCGTTCTGCTGCGCCCGGATTACAAGGACGGCTACGTCAATCTCGGGCTCGATTCCATCGAGTGGGAGAAGTACGGCGAGGCTCGTGCCCCTTTGGAAAAGGCGCTTGCGCTCGCGCCGCACGATGCCCGGGCGCTTTACTACCTGGCGCTGGTGGAGCGGCGCTCACGGCACTCCGAGGCTGAGATCGCCGACCTCAATGAGGTCGTGGCCCAGTACCCGCAGGCGCGCGACCCATTGCGGGAGCTCGGGATCAGCTATTACCAGCAGCACCGGGTGCAGGAGGCCGTGGCCACCTTCAAGCGGCTTCAAGCGGTCGATCCGGATGATCTCGCCGCGCACTACAATCTCGCGATTTTGTATCGCCGGCTCGGCATGAAGCAGGAGGCGAACAGGGAGTCGGCACAGTACGCGATGAAGTGGATCGACCCGGCCGCGCCGACGTATTCGCTCTCGTACCTTCGCAAGCACCCGGAGATCTCGAATGAGAGTGTGCCGTGGCACGTGCACACCGATGCAGCAGCACAGGCTGCGCCCGGAGAGGGCGGAGCGCGATGAAGGAAGGTTTCGATCGCCGCCGATTTCTGCGGTCTCTGAGCCGCACAGCCCTTGTTCTGCCGTTTGCCGACATCGTAGCTCTGGCGCAGAGTCCGCAGCAGGGTTCGCCTCCGACGTCCAAGATCGGTCCGCAGGAACGGAGCTACGATGTGAGACCGGCCCCGCCGCCGGGGGGCGGACCGAAGTCAGCCATGGAAGGGACGCCGCTCGGCCTCAGCTACACCGATGTGGTGAAGCAGGCAGGTCTCGCGGTGAAGACGATCTACGGCGGTGAGAAGACCAACAAGTATCTGCTGGAAACGACTGGATGCGGTCTTGCGTTCTACGACTATGACAGCGATGGATGGCTGGACATCTTTCTCGTCAACGGGTGGAGACTCGACGGCTTTCCGGCGGGACAGGAGCCTCGATGTCACCTGTTTAAGAACAATCGCGATGGCACCTTTACCGATGTCACCAAGGGCTCCGGCCTCGAACACAAGACGGGCTGGGGCCAGGCATGCTGTGTTGGCGACTACAACAATGATGGACAGGACGATCTGTTCGTCACGTATTACGGTCAGAACACGTTGTATCGGAACCATGGCAACGGCACCTTTACCGATGTCACGGAACAAGCCGGCCTTGCGCAACCTGGCCCGAAGATCCGCTGGAACACCGGGTGCACCTTTGTCGACTATGACCGGGACGGCCACCTGGATCTGTTTGTCGCCAACTACGTCGACTTCGACCTGAAGACGGCGCCACTGCCCGAAGATGGTCCGTGCACCTATAAGGGAATGCTGGTTGCGTGTGGTCCTCCCGGGCTCCCGGGCGGACGCAATCTGATGTATCACAACAACGGCAACGGAACCTTCACCGACGTCAGTGAGAAGTCCGGTATGTGGACAGCGGTGGGCACGTATGGTCTCAGCGTCGCTGCTTCTGACCTCGACAACGATGGCTGGCCGGACATCTACGTCGCCAATGATTCAGCCCCGGCCACGCTCTACCAGAACCAGCACGATGGCACCTTTCGAGACATCGCCATCGAGGCTGGAGCGGCGCTCTCCGCCGAGGCGAAGCCGCAGGCAGGCATGGGCGTCTCCATCGGCGATTTCAATCGAGACGGCAACATGGGCGTGGTCAAAACCAACTTTGCCGGTGACACCGACTCGCTTTACACGAACCTCGGTAACGCCGTCTTTGAAGACCACACGTATCCCGGCGGCCTGGGGGAGAATACGCGTCTGCTCGGCTGGGGCGTGGGCTTTTTCGATATGGACAATGACGGATGGCCGGACATCCTTATGTCCAACGGCCATGTTTATCCCGAGGTCGATCGCTCCAAGGCCGATCTGAAGTATGCCGAGCACAAGTATCTTTATCGGAATCTGCAGAACGGCCGTTTCGAGGATGTGACGGCCCAGGGTGGACCGGGGATCCTCGAAGACGCGTCCGCTCGCGGTTGCGCCTTCGGCGATTACGATAACGACGGCAATATGGACGTCGCTGTCAACTGCATCAACGCCATTCCGCAACTGCTGCGATGCAACTCGAGCCTCCGTCGCAACTGGATCAAAATCAAGCTGGTGGGCACGAAATCGAATCGCACCGGCATCGGCAGCCGGGTGATCGTGACGACGAAAACCCGCCCGGACGCCCCCAAGCCGCTGCAACAGACCGATGAGCTGCGGAGCGGCGGGAGCTACTTCTCGCAAAACGATCTCCGGATGCACTTCGGCCTGGACCAGGCCAGCAAAGCGGATCTGGTCGAAGTCCGCTGGCTCAGCGGTCAGGTCGATCAGTTCAGAAACCTTCCGGCAAACCAGCTTCACGTGCTGCAGGAGGGCGGCAAGATCCTCAAGTCAGGCCCGCTCCCACAGGTGAAGGTTTAGACCGATGTTTCTGGTTCGTCTCGGTGCGGCTCTGGTTTGCGTGCTTCACTCCTTTGAACCTTCTCTGTCCTCAGGGCCAGAGGTCACCCCGTCTCCACCAGCCGAGTGCCCGTGGTTCACCGAAGGCAGCGCCACCCATGCGTTAGGGGGCGAGGTGCTTGCCACAGTCACTCTGAGGAGCAGCACCGAAGGTGTCTGCGACTTCGTCCTACGTCGGCCGCCAGGGAAGGAGATCAAGATCTATGTTGGCGGTAACGATCACCCGTCGTGCGCTCGAGGCAGCAAAGCGGTCGTCGGCGTCGGTACGCACGCAAGTCAATGCAGCTTGAGCAACTCGCAACGGGAGCTGCAGCAGATGGTTAGCGGCGCCGTCCGTGAGAAAAGTTTTGCGATCGTCGTGACGACGGCCGCTGTTCCTGCCGCCCAGTCAACCGAAGCGCTGGAGATTCTGAGGCAGGTTGCTGAAACGGTGGCAGGGAATCTCTTTTGACGAGCAGCGTTTGGGCCAGAGAGTCCGCACACTCCAGAGTTTCCGGACTCGCGAACTGATGGATCGTGGCGGTTGGCCGCACAATCTTCCAGTAGACATAATATGTGTTATCAGACGTACCGGCACGCTGCCACCGCGACAGTTCTTTGCCGACCTCCGACCGGACTGCGAGCGTTCGGATCAGCCGCCGCTGGCTTCAGGGCTCGAACGCACCTATCCTGAAGCAGCAAACGTCCTACTCCTGTACGCATGAGACTCTTGAAACGTGTTGTGCCACTCATTGCTTCGGCCCGCATTGCCCGCTTGCCGCTGATTGCCGGCCTGATTGCCTGTGCGGGTGTTTCCGCTGTGCTGGCGCAGACGCCGGACACGAGCCAAGGCTCCTCGTCGTCCACGGTCAGCGGTCGTGTGGTCAACGCCAACTCCGGCCTGCCAATCCCACGGGCGCTGGTGCAGATCGGCAGCACTGCCGTCTTTACCGATCACGAGGGCAAGTTCAGCCTGGCGGACGTACCTGCCGGATCGAGCTTTGTCGAGGTGGCCAAGCCAGGGTATTTCACCAGTCCCGAACAGACGGACCCGCCCGGAATCCAGATCTCGGCTGCCGACGCAGCGCACACGCTCGAACTCTATCTTTACCCCGAAGCTCTGCTGACCGGCAGCGTCGTCGCCCAGGACGGGTCGCCGCTTGCCCAGATTACCGTCACCGCCCGGAAGGTGACCAGCAGCGGGGCGGATCGACACCTTCAGGTATTTGGCTCGACCCAGACTGACTCTCACGGTGAGTTTCGCTTACCCGTGCCGGCGGGCGACTACCAGTTGACGACTCAGTTTGTGGCCGTCTCTCCCGAAACGGGCATGACGATACTGCCCGCCATCGCCCCCGAGGGAGGGGCTGTCGCCACCTTTCACATTGCGAGCGGCGAGCAGCAGCAGTTCCAGCTTCGGCCGCGCACGGGTCTGGCGCATACCGTCACGCTCGCCGTTCCGGGTCTCTCCGATGACCGCTTTTCGAGCCTAGTCGTCACCACAGCCGACGGGGCGTCCTGGCAGATGGGCGGCCAGCCTGACCCGGAGACGGGCCGGGTTTCGCTTCGCCTGCCCGCCGGCAGTTATCTGCTCGAGGTGAACTCAGATGGATCGGAGCTTGTCGCCTCCGGCCAGACCCGCCTCTCTGTTCCTGATCACGACCTCGCCGGCGTCCAGGTCCAGCTGAGTCCGGTCGCGCCCATTCCTGTCGAGGTTGTTGTGGACGTTCACGCCAGTGCCGCTGCCACCGCACCCACTGCGCAGCAGCTCGGCTTGGAGTTGCTTCCCGAACAGCAGCAAGGCAGGAGCAGCCGGGAGAATGCCCTTCGCCTGCAATCGCGTGGCGGCCGGCCGCCCAGTTTCCTTCCGTCGCCGGGACGCTACCATCTGGTCTCGTCCGCGCGCGGCAGCTGGTACATCCAATCGGCCATCTACGGTGGAAGCGATGTCCTGGGATCGACTATCTCGGTCGCGGCGGGCACCGGTTCCGCGCCGCTGCAACTCACAGTCAGCAACGTCACCGGCAGTCTCCAGGGCCAGGTCACCAGTGGCGATGCGCCCGTCTCGCTCTGGGTCGAGTTGCTTCCCAGCTTTCCCAGCGCCAATCCGATCATCAGTCTCCATTCGGCCGCGGATGGCAGCTTCTCCGCACAGAACCTCCCCCCCGGGGGCTACTCCGCGTGCGTGCTGCAGCATCGGACGTCGGCCGACCTCCTGGACGCCTCGGTGCGCAACAGCCTTGGCGCTCGGCTGCAGCCATTCACCATCCAGGCAGGCGTTCAGACCACTCTCAAACTGGACGGAAAGCCGGCCTCGTGAACCTCCGCTTATGGCTGCTAGGAATTCTGCTGCCGGTGTGGCTCGGTCAGCTCGCCTCGGCGGCTCCGGTCTCTCCCGTGTACCGGATCTCGGGTGCCGTGCACAGCGCGCGAGATGGCGCCCCGATCCCGCACGCGCGTCTCCATTTGACCAGCGCAAGCTCTGACGGCGAGTCTACGTCCGATAACACGAACGAAGCCTTCAGCGACGATCAGGGTCGCTTTGACCTCACCGTCTCCGGTCCGGGCCGCTGGCAGGTTACGGCGTCCGCGCGCGGGTTCTTCCCCCAAGGCTACGACCAGCACGAAAACTTTCAGAGCGACCTGGTGCTGACGCCCGCCGCGCCGCAGATGGAAATCGATCTGCGGATCCAGCCTGATTCCAGCATCGCCGGGTTCGTTCTGGACGACGTCGGCGAGCCGGTGCGTGGAGCGCAGGTGAGCCTCTTCCCTGCTCCGGCGGCCCAGAGCGACCTGACCGACCAACCACGCGGGCCCATCCAGATCCGCCAGACCGACGACCGGGGCCACTACGAGCTCAGCGGTCTGCAACCTGGATCCTACCGTGTTTCCGTCTCCGCCCAGCCGTGGTATGCCTCGGCTGCGGGTCGCGTGCAGCGCACGGGCAGCACGGTCACGAATCCACTCTTTGACGTGGTGTTTCCGGTTACCTGGTTTCCCGGCGCCACCGACGCCGAGGCCGCGGAGACGATCCAGCTGCATCCCGGCGACACGCGCGAGGCCGACTTCAGTCTGCTGCCCGTTCCGGCGACTCATCTTCGCGTGAACCTCAACCGCTCGGGCCGAGAGACCGGCGGCGACAACGAGCGCCGGCTGCAGACCGGCGTTCCCCAGCTCGAGCGTATCTCCGCCTCCGGCGTTGCCTACGCGCCACCCATGCTTGTCTTTGATGGAGCCGGTCAGGCGGAACTCGGCGGTCTTTCGCCCGGGCTCTACCGCGTACGGCTTCCGGGCACTTCGAATGGTGAATCGCTCTTTCTTCGCGTCACCACCGGCTCGCAACGCGAACTGGACCTTTCCGCCGCGCTTCCCGCCGTGCACATCACCTTTCGTCTGGAGGGTCTGGCCGAGGACGCCCAGCGCCCGCTCGTTACCCTGACCGATCTCGGTAGCGGAACACGCTTCGACTTCGTTCCACCTTCTCCCGGGGATGCCGAACCACCGTCCGGAGGTCGCGGCCCGCATCGCCGCTTTTCCGGTCGCTCGGACGATGGCCGTACCCTCGAAGCACCGCCCGGGCGCTACCGGGTCAGTCTGTCGAGAGCCGGCTCGGCTTACCTCACCGGCATCACCGCCTCCGGAGCCGACGTGCACGGCAATGTGCTGGATCTGCGGCAAAGCGCCGCGACCGTGACGCTGCACGTCGAGACCGCGCCGGCCACTGTGCGCGGCATCTGTCACCTCAAAGGACATCCGCTCTCCGGAGCTTTGGTGCTGCTCGTCCCGGCGAGTCTCGGCCAACCAGGGAGCATCCCCGTCGTGCACCGTGATGAGACCAACACCGACGGCAGCTTCGACCTGCGTGATGTCAGCCCCGGACAGTACATCCTGGTTGCGATCGACCGCGGATGGGACGTTAACTGGCACGATCCCGCCACGCTCGCGCGCTACCTCATAAACGGGATCCCGCTTTCTCCCACACACGGAGCCAATGTAAGGCAAAATGTCGAGGCGCAGTCGCCGTAAGCCGCCGGCGTACTTCCAGTGCGGGGTCAGTATGCTAAATTCAACAAGTCGCATCCTTGCGGAGAGATGGCCGAGTGGCTGAAGGCGCACGCTTGGAAAGCGTGTATACCGCAAGGTATCCAGGGTTCGAATCCCTGTCTCTCCGCCATTCGCTTAACAACCTCCGGCATGACCGATGTGCCGACTCGTCAGAGCTGTTCCGCCGCCCCGCCTACCGCGTCGCCAGCACTTCGCGGAGGTTGTCCTTTGCCAGAAAGAACCGGAAGCTGCTGAACGAGCCGAGAAACTTTTCAATCTGCCGATTGTTGTAGACCTGGCGTAGCGGATAGCTGCCGCCGGACTGCATCTGCACGGTATCCTCGGCGGTCAAGTGATAGCGAAAGAAGCCAACCTCCGCTCCGCTGGCCTTGGTGTGGGCGAAGGCAAGCAGGCGTCCACCGGCCTGCATCGCACCGTGGATGCGCGCAAAAAGAGGGGCAACCAACGCTTCCGGCAGATAGTCCGCTGTGTCCCAAAAGATTACCGCGTCGAAGGTCCGGCCGGAGAAGTTCAGGTTTGCGGCGAGAAAGCGCTCCACGTCAAAGGCCGGCGGCTCGCCCGGCGCGGGCGCCACCATCCACTCCGGCCGGCTCGCCTCCTCGACCAGATTCGCCATGTAGATGCTGTGGCCCAGGCCGGTGATGAAGTTGATGTTGGTCGACGAGGTTGGGCCGATGTCGAGCACACGCAACGATTCGCTTGAGCGGAGATACTTCAGCATCTCGGCCCACCCGCTCGAGTGCCGGAGCGTCCGCTCCCCGCCTGGGCCGCGCACGCCTTTCGACCGGTCTCCCACGCCAAACAGGTTGCGCATAGATCCGATCTGTCCTCCGGCCTACACGCGTGCCGGCTGCGGCGTGCCCGGCTGCGACGCGCCTGTCGATAGCGTCTGGGCGGCCGTCAATTCCACCCGTCCCTTCAGCGACGCGCTCTCCTCGATGGCCAGCGTACCCGCTCGGATATCGCCCAGAACGGTCGCGCTCTGCCGCAGATCGACGCGACCGCTGGCGCTGATTTTGCCCGTCAACTGCCCGAAGACGATAAGGTCCCGAACCTCCACATCGGCCTTGGCCCGGCCGTTCGGCCCGATGGTGAGCCGGCCCTCAGGCAGGCGGATGGTTCCGTCGATCTCGCCATCCAGAAACAGGTCCTCCGTACCCACCACATCCCCTTTAATGGAAACTGATTTGCCGAGCACTGTGGATCCTTCTGCTACCTTCATCTGTTATCGCTCCTGCGCGCTCCTGGGAATGAGGCAATCGGGTCGCCTTGCCGAACTATATAGAACGAATTTCCATGAGGCAAACCACAAACCTTGGAACGTCCGGCTACGTCTTCCCCATGTGGCTTTCTTTGTCATGATTCGCTCTGCGGCGGCGTCCACGCACCCCCGCATTCGAGCAGCGGTACCGAGCACGGTCCCCGAAGCAGAGTTGACGCCCGGTTTCGAGCGGCGCGCACCACTTGTGTGGCTGCTGCTCGCCTGCCTTGCCCCGGGCGGCTTCGCGGCCTCACAGCCGGGCGCCACCTCTGCGGCACGTGCGGCGGCGGATGCTCCGGCTTCCCCTGGGCAGGCGCTGACCGACATCGCTCCGCGCCGGTGGGCAGTGGACGCAGCCGAGAACGAGATCCGCGCAATCGAGCATCCGGGACAGTCTCTGCGGTACCGCATGCACATCACGGACCGCAAGGGCGACCAGATTCGCGATGAGATCGAAAGTCGCGACGGCACGGTCGCCCGCACCGTGCAGCGCGACGGCCGTGCCCTTACCCCGGACGAAGACGCAGCTGAACGTGCTCGCCTGAATGACCTTCTCTCCTCGCCCGATGCCTTCGCCAAGCACATGGAAAAGGATCGCTCCGGCAAGAAGACAGCGGTGGATCTGGTGCGCGTGATGCCCGACGCCATGATCTACACGTACGTTCCCGGACAGCCGCAGCTGCCGAACAGCGGTTCGCGGCGGCAGGTCGTGTTGGACTACAATCCCAACCCGCAGTGGACCCCGCCCAACACAACCGCCGAAGGCCTCACAGGACTCCGCGGCCGTATCTGGATCGACGCGGATAGCCGTACGACTGTTCGCATGGAGGGCGCCATCTTTCGCCAGGTGAACTTCGGCTGGGGCATGCTGGCCCACATCTATCCCGGTGGCAACCTGCTGCTGGAGCAGGCCAATCCTGTCGGCAGCCGATGGATTTTTACCCATTTCCAGGAAAACATCTCCGTACGTGCCCTCATGGTGAAGACAATGGATATCCGCAGTTCGGTTGAAGCCTCAAACTTTCAGCCGATTCCGGAGATGAGTTATGCCGATGCCATTCACCTGCTCCTGAGTGCGCCCTCGACAGTCCGATGAGCGAGGACTTGCGTTTGGGAGTCAGGATTCTGTTCAGAGTCTCTAGAGGGGTTGAGTAGGGTGAGCGCCGCTCCTAGACCAAGACGCGCGCCCTTCCTCGCACCGTCGAAGATCGCACGGTCAGTGCTTCGATCCGGTCACGCCGAACGGCGAAGCCGCGTCCTGCTGCCGTCGGAACGGATATCTCACCGGACCTGCTCACCGTCACGTCCGGCTCGATGATGTCTTCCCGCCAATACCGGCTGGAAGCCGATACATCTCCCGGAAGGGAGAAGTTCGGAAGAGACGAGAGGGCGATGTTGTGCGAACGTCCGATGCCCGTTTCGAGCATGCCGCCGCACCAGACGGGTACCCCGCGCTCCTCCGCGGCGTTATGTACCGCGATGGCCTCGCTGAAGCCGCCGACCCGGCCCACCTTGATGTTGATGATCCGACAGGATTCCATGTCGATGGCCGCGAGCGCATCGCGCCGATTGCGAATGCTCTCATCGAGGCAAATTGCTGTGTTCAACCGCTTCTGCAGCATGGCGTGGAAGTAGAAGTCGTCATACCAGAGCGGCTGTTCGATCATGAGCAGGCGGAACTGGTCCCAGCTGGCGATCTCGTCGCTGTCCCGCATGCGATAGGCGGAGTTGGCGTCGCAGCTCAGCACGATGTCGGGCCACCGCGTGCGAACCTGCTCAAAGATGCGGCTGTCCCACCCCGGCTTGCATTTGAGCTTGATGCGCTGATACCCGGCCGCCAGCTCCTTCGCGATCGTTTCCATCAGCTGCTCCGGCGAGGGCTGGATGCCGATCGAGACACCGCAGGGGATTTTGGTTCGCGCGCCTCCAAGCAGCCCTGCCAGCGGCACACCTCTCCGCTGCGCCACCAGATCCCAGACCGCGTTCTCAAGCGCCGCCTTGGCCATGCGATGCCCACGTACCTGCGCGAAGATCCGCGGACAATCTCCACCGCCCTCCAGTTCGGCATCGAGCAGCCGCTGCGCGAGCTCGCCCTCGGTCACCAGCCACGCGGTATCGACGGTCTCTTCGGAGAAGTACGGGTGCTCCCCGGCGACGCACTCGCCCCATCCGGTCAGACCGTCGCACTCCAGCTCCACCAGAAGGATGCGGCGCGTGGATGTTCGTCCAAAGCTGGTCTCAAAGGGGAACGCAAGCTCCATCGCAATCTCGTGCAGGCGAATCGCTTCAATCTGAAACATGCCACACCTCGCTGCGCACAGACCGCACCGCGGCTGCAGGCGAACGCCTGCACACAGTTCGATCGTATCTGCGCTGAGTCTTCAGCCTAAACCGCTTCGCTTGCCGGTGTCAGCAGGTAGCTTCCACCGCCATCGGATTCGCGGGAAAATCCTGTCGCCGTCAACCCCCGAGCGAACGCCCCGGCAAGCGCATCGCGCACTCGGCTCTGCTCCCCCAGCGCGCGTTGCTGTTGCGCGCTGTCTGCCTTCCAGCGCGAGATCGCTCCGTGTACCGTGACGCGCTCCGCGGGTTCGACGGGAGCAACTTGCCCGGCCAGCGCTCGCGTAACCCGCTCCGAGCTGAGCCACCATTCGGCAACGAGCCGATCCGTGGGCAGGCCGCCCTGCAGCGCGGACGAGGTGTAGCCGTAAAAGTTCGGTTCGTAGTGCCGTGCGATCGCGCCCAGCCGATGGAGGTTGAGGTAGGCGTTCCGGATCTCCAGCGGGTCGAAGGTCCACTCCATCAGCTGGAACCCGCGTGCCAGGGCGTCCTCGCGTTGCGCGAGTTTCAACCGTCTGCCGATCCCGGTGTTGCGAAACTCCGGCAAGACGGCCAGCATGTGCGAGTGCAGGTAGCTGCGGCCCTCGCGGTAGCCTGGCAGCGCCATGGCAAAGCCGATCATGGTGTCGGCCTGGAA
>CALMVL010000281.1:0-2056 GCA_937873265.1 uncultured Granulicella sp. | reverse complement strand
TCCCGCAGCTTGGCGAAGAGGCCGGTCGCGTCCGACCAGTCGAAACCGACCTTTGCCGCTTTGGACCCAAGCTTCCCTGCTTCCATCAGGGCCGGCATCGTTCGAGGAACCTGCGCCAGCACCGATGGATCCGGTCCCCGATGCGCTGCAGAGCTTCGCTCCGCCCGTTTGATCTGCTCCCAGTTCCGCAGCACTGTTTCCGCATCGGTCGCTTGGACGCCGCCAAAGATGTGCGGATGCCGCCGGATCAGCTTCGCACTCAGCCCCGCGGCCACGTCGCGGATGGTAAAGAGCCCCTCGTCGGCCGCCATCTGCGCGTAAAACAACACCTGCAGCAGAAGGTCACCTAGCTCGTCCTGCAATGCAGGCCAGTCACGCCGCTCGATGGCGTCGAAAACCTCGTACGTCTCTTCGAGCGTATGCCGCTTGATCGAATCGAAGCTCTGCTCGCGATCCCACGGACACCCCTCCGCCGATCGCAGCAGTCGCATGATCGCGATCGCCTGCGTGAGCGGATCCTCACCCATCGCTGTGACATGTGCCGCAGACACTCCCGTATGCCCCGGCGCCACGTTTCCGTCGTCATCCATACGGCAAATTTACTCTGGCCAGCGATGTGGAACCACTCCAGACCTGATTCCCAGTATGCTGAATGGCAGATGCCAGGTCCCGCCGAGCCTCCAGTCCGCGCCAAAGGCAAGCTTCAATGGAAGCTGCTTCTGCTCCTGCCGTACCTCGGGCTGCTCTTTCCCGTGGTTTACGCCCGAAACGCGCCCGCGCTCTTCGGCATCCCCTTCTTCTATTGGTACCAACTCCTCTGGGTCATTCTCGCATCGGCGATCATGGGCCTGGTGTATCGGCATCTCCGCGACTGAATGGTGAAACACCAAAGGGCGCCAACTCGTAGCGGGCGCCCTTTGTAGGTGTTACTGGCCGTTCGGTGTCGCCGCGGGAGCGCTGGTGGTCGCGCCCCCCATATTCGAAAGCAGCTTGATCTCCACACGACGATTCTTTGCTCGACCGGCCGCCGTTTTGTCCGTAGCTACCTGCTGATCTTTGCCGATCCCGACCATGTAGAACTTGTGCGGTGGGATGTTGTACTTGCTCTGCAGGTAATTCGCCACTGCATCCGCGCGACGCTGGCTCAACTTGTAGTTGTACTGTGGATCGCCCACCGAGTCCGTTCCCCCGGTCAGCTCCAGGATGTATCCACGCGCTGTCTGCAGCGACGTCGCCAACGTATCCAGCTGCTCCTTGTCCGAGGCGGTCAGGACCGACTTATCAAAGGCGAACGTAACGCTCGTCTCCGAGACTGACTTGTAGTTGTCCAGGTTGGCCACCACGCCGCTCAACGTGTCCACGCGGTTATACGCGTCCTGTGCCGAGTGGTTCGCCTGGTCCGCAGACTGCCCCGCCGCCTGAGCATGCTGGTCTGCAGAGTCCGCCGCCGCCTGCGCCCCGCTGATCCCCTTCTGCGCCCGCTCGTCCGTGTCCACGATCTGCCGGTGGTCCGCCGCCGTCCGCGCATCGAGATCGTTCGTCTGCTGCACAATCGGGGCCGTCTGCGAGCGAACGTAGTTCTTCGAAGAACATCCCGCACCAGCCAAAAGCGCCGCCGTGCTCGCCACGCCCACAAAACACATCTGAGTCACCCGCCTGGAACCACTGCCTCTTCCGAACACAGCCATACCTCTCCTCGGGGCACTCCTAGCGCCCGCTCTCGAAAACAGTCTGCAATCCAGCTTCCAAACCCACGATGAATCGCAAACTCCACAAATCGCATCAGTTACCACGAACCCGTGTTCCCGGCGAACGATGACTGCAAACTGCTGCAAGCAGATTTTCGTGTTCAACGCGTCAAATCTGCACGCATCCACAGCAATCGGACGCTACCGTCGAAGCTCTACACTCATACCACGGTCGACGCCCCGCATACGCTCCCCATGGACCTCCAGCAGAAAATCCGAACCATCCCCACCTCCCCCGGCTGCTACCTCTACAAAAACGCCGAGGGCGAGGTCATCTACGTCGGCAAGGCCAAAAACCTCCGCGCCCG
>CALMVL010000280.1 GCA_937873265.1 uncultured Granulicella sp. | reverse complement strand
GGGCGGACTCGGCTTCGAATTTGGGGCGGGCGGTGCGCTCGGGGACGGCAGTTGGAAGCGCCCAGAGATCGCCGCCAATTTGCACCAGCTCTTTGCGGCCGGTCAGGCGGCCGAGCTGTTCGCGAAGGAGGCGGCGCTCGTGGCCGCCGCCGAGGCCGAGCTCGCGGACGAGCTGTTTGTAGCCGGCGCGGTGGCCGGCAGAGCGCTCGATGCGGCGGAGGAGGTCGCGGTCGGTGAGGGAATCGGGCATGGTCTACACGCTTCGATGCGTCGGGGTAAAGGCAAGGGCAAGGAGAGAAGCAGGCTTCCTGCGGGAATCGCACCAGAAAAAGGCAAGCGCAACCACGAAGGTCGACGGAGCGATCGAAATCAGTGCTGTTTGGAAAGTTCGGCGGCTTGTTCGAGCGTGGTGGCGCCGGGGACCTGCTTGAACTCGGTCTGAATCTCGTCCTGTTGCTGTCCAATGGACTTGAAGAAGAGAGCTTTGCCGTCGATGTGGACGTGAGTTTCGGTGATCTGCCAGAGCGTGGGCGCGACCTCACGGCGCTCAACGTCGAAGGTGCCGCCCTGCCGGATCCGGCCGAGCAGGCCAAAGCCGATCGAGACGTCCTGCGTCAGCGTGCCGCGAATGGAAACGATGCGGTGTTGGGCCTTGTCGACGGTGAGCTCGCCGGCGAGGACGCCGAGGACGCGAGCCTGGATGTCAGGCGGATGAAAGTTGGGGTCGGGCTTGAAGGAGAGGAGGATCTGCTCGGGCGTTTGCTGGGCGATCCGCCAGGCGAAGGCGCTGGGAAGCATCCCGAGGAAGGCGGTGGCGCTTTTGTCGTCGGACTGCGAGTCGCGGTGGGACTTGGCTAGGGCCGCGGGATCGTGGATGTAGGCCTGGATCCGGTCGTCTTCGGCTTTGGCGTCGAGTGGCGAGAGGGGTTGGCCGTTGCGAAGGAAGGCTCGCTTGACGGCGCCGGCATCGGTTTGGACGACGATGGAGACGACCTGCTTAGTTCGGTCGTCGTCGCGATAGCGCCAGCGGGACTGGTCTTCGCGGTCGGCGCGGAGCTCGGCGTCGACGGCTTGCTGGACCAGCGCGCGGGCGTCCTGGGCACGCAGGTGTTTGGGGAAGATCGGAGTGAGGCAGAGGAGAAACAGAATGCTGGTGCGCTTCATGAGCCTTCTTGTGAGACGCACGAGGGCCAAGGTGGAAGCACGCGTGGCTGGAGCGGTCAGGTCCACTGGACGCGAACACTGCGCTTGCCGAGACGAAGGACGGGGGAATCGCCAAGAGCGTCAAGATCGACTGTCCTCGCAATGAATTTTTCGCCGTTGACGCTGACGGCGTTCTCGGCAAGCTTGCGAGTGGCTTCGCCATTTGAAGCTGCCAGACCGGCAAGAACGAGGAGGCGCGGGACATGAATGGGAGACTTCTGACTCGGAGTTGAGCCGTTCTCGGTGAAGTGAGGAAGGAGACTGCGATCTTTTAGGCTCACCTCGACGACCGGCAGATCGTCGGCAACGCCGCGCTGCTGAAACTGCTTTGCCCAGCCTTCGGCAGCGCGGTCGGCTTCGGCGGTGCCACGGAAATCGGCGGTGATGGCGTGGGCGAGATTCTTCTTGGCCTGCATGGGGTGCAGCTCACCGGCGGCGATCTGCTGCTGCATGGCGGCAATCTCGCTGGCGCGGAGATCGGTAAGCAGCGTGTAGTAGCGACCCATAAGGTCGTCGGAGATGCTCATCAGCTTGCCATACATTTCGGGGGCGGGCTCGTGGATGCCGATGGCGTTGCCGAGGGACTTGGACATCTTCTGGACGCCGTCGAGGCCCTCGAGGATGGGCGTCATGAGGACGATCTGGGGCTTCTGGCCGGCATCGCGCTGGAGGTCGCGGCCGCGCATGAGGTTGAACTTCTGGTCGGTGCCGCCGAGCTCGACGTCGCATGTGAGAGCGACGGAATCGTATCCCTGCATGACGGGGTACATGAGCTCGTGCAGGGAAATGGCTTCCTCGTTCGAGAAGCGCTTGTGGAAGTCTTCGCGCTCGATCATCTGCGAGAGGGTGAACTGCGACATGAGCTTGACGATGTCGTAGTAGCTGAGGCGGTCGAGCCACTCGGAGTTGTAGCGAACCTCGGTCTGGACGGGGTCGAGGATCTTGAAAACCTGCTCCTTGTAGGATTCGGCGTTGCCGGCGATCTCTTCGCGGGTGAGGGGCTTGCGGGTGACGTTTTTGCCGGTGGGGTCGCCGATAAGGGCGGTGGAGTCGCCGATGAGGAAGATGACGGTGTGGCCGAGCTGCTGGAAGTGGCGCAGCTTGCGCATGAGGACGGTATGGCCGAGGTGAAGGTCGGGCGCGGTGGGATCGAAGCCGGCTTTGATGCGGAGCGGGATGCCGGTGCGGAGCGATTCGGCGAGGCGGGCGCGAAGGGCATCGGGAGCGGTGGCATTCGATGCGGGGATGATCTCGGCCGAGCCTTTGGTGATGAGGTCGAGCTGGTCTTCGACGGGGGGAAATGTGGTGGCGGTGGGCGATGACGTGGACATAGCTGCCCCAAGTATAGGCAACCGCATCTGAACGGGGCGATGCCGGACAGGCGACGGAAGGCCGAGGAGGTGACGGGCGAGCATGCCGAGAAGGTGTGCGCGGCGTGCGGCCGACGAATGGTTTGGCGCAGAAAGTGGGCGCGGGACTGGGAGATGGTGCGGTTCTGCTCGGATGCGTGCCGGGCGAACCGTCCGACGGCTACGGATGCGGCGCTCGAGGCGAGCATTCTCCGTCTGCTCGGGGCGCGTGGCGCGGGCAAGACGATCTGTCCATCGGAGGCGGCGCGGGCCACCGCCGGCTCCGATGCACGAGAGGCCTGGGAACCGCTCATGGAATCGGCGCGCGCGGCGGCTCGGCGACTTGTGGCCGCGGGAAAACTCGTCATGACGCAGGGTGGCGTGGTGATCGATCCGTCGCATGCGAAAGGACCGATCCGGCTGCGGCTGCGCTAGTCGCATCGGCTTTGGCAAGGGCAGAGCGGCGCACGTCCACCAGGGTGGAGTAGAACGTCGGGCCGCCGCCGAGATCGGTCAGCAGCTCGCTGGTGAGCGCGTTCACGTTGCGTCCATTCGCCGAGAACTTGTTCCAGTCCAGTCGCGCCGCGACGACGCCAGAGGGCACGGCGGCATCCACTCGCGCGTACAGCCGAAGGCTGCCCCGGGCGTTGAAGACCTCGACTTCGTCGCCCGTGCGGATGCCGCGCGGCCCTGCGTCGGCGGCGTGCATCTCGAGCAGACCGGCGGTGCGGGCCTCCATGCGCTGGTGCGTTGGCTGGTTGGCAAAGGTGGAGTTCATGTAGTTGTCGGCCTTGCGGGGCAGGAACTCGAGCGGATAGGAGGCGCTTGCCGCACCGGAGCGCGATTCCGAGGGAGCGACCCACTCGGGCGCGGGAAGGAGCTCGCCGCGCCCGCTCGGGGTACGGAACCAATCTGCGCTGCTGAAGGGCAGCACGTCTCCGCGATCGCTGCGCCCGAGCTGCAGTTCGACCTGGCCCTCGCGTTCGAGGCGCTGGCGGGTGATGCCGGAGAAGCGCGGATCGTTCGTTTGGAGCGCCTGGTCGATGAGGTCGAGGTCGGTGTCGTGGAAGCAGGGCTCGGGAAAGCCCATGCGCCCGGCCAGGGCGGCGAACAGATGTACGTTGCTCCGCGCTTCGCCGAGCGGGGCGATCGCCTGCTGAGAGACTCCCGCGAAGAGATGGCCGTACGCGCCTTGAACGTCGCGGGTTTCGAGGAAGGTCGGCGCGGGCAGGACGATGTCGGCGAAGTCGGCGGTGTCGGTGAAGAACTGCTCGTGGACGACGGTGAAGAGGTCAGGACGGGCGAGGCCGCGGAGAACGTCGGTCCCATTGGGCGCGACGGCGGCGGGGTTGGAGTTGTAGACGAAGAGGGCTTGAACGGGTGGGCCGCCGACGCCCGCGTCGGGAAGGGTGAGAGCGCGGCCGAGCTGGCTCATGTTGACGACGCGCGCCGGCCGGCCGAGGGGGCTGGCGCGCATCAGCTCCGGCATGCGAAGGGCGTCCTCGTTGAAGGGGAACGAGCCGCTGGTGGAGAGCAGGAGGCCGCCACCGCGGCTCTGCCAGGCGCCGGTGAGCAGAGGCAGCATGGCGACCGCACGGACCGCGGTTCCGCCGTTTTCGGACCGCTGGATACCGTAGTTGAGCCGGATCACAGCCGGCCGGCCTGTCTGCGAGTGCACGTTGGCGTAGCTGCGGGCGAGGGCCACGATCTGTTCGGCGGGGATGCCGGTCACCTCCGCGACGGCGATCGGTGCGTGTTTGGGCTGGAGGACGAAGTGGCGGAGATCGTCGAAGCCGGTGGTGCAGGCGTCGATGTAGGCGCGGTCTTCCAGGCCATCGCGCAGGATGACGTACATAAGGCCGAGCGCGAGGAGGCCGTCCGTGCCGGGGCGGATGGCGAGGTGCTGATCGGCGAGGGCGGCGGTGCGGGTGCGATAGGGGTCGATGACGACCAGCCTGGCGCCGGATCGCCGGGCCTGCTCGATGAACGGCCAGAGGTGGATGTTGTTGCCGTGGATGTTGGCTCCCCAGGCGAGGATGAGGCCGGCGTGCGCGAAGTCTTCGGGGCGCGTTCCGAGCTTGACGCCGTAGACGGAGAGCAGACCGGCGCCTCCGGCGGCGGCGCAGATGGTGCGATCGAGCTGCGAGGCGCCGAGGCGGTGAAAGAAGCGACGATCCATGGAGCCGTAGCCGAGCTGGCCGATGGTGCCGGCGTAGGAGTAGGGCAGGATGCTCTCCGGCCCGTGGCGACGGCTGATCTCGCTGAGCCGTCGAGCGATTTCGTCGAGCGCCTCGTCCCAGGAGATGCGCTCGAAGGCTTCGGCTTCGCGATGCTGCGGACGTGGAGCTTTGCCGACGCCCGGACGGCGGCGCATGGGGTAGAGCAGGCGGTCCGGGGCGTAGACCCGATCGAGGTATTTGGCCACCTTGCCGCAAAGGAAGCCGCGGGTGACGGGGTGTGCCGGATCTCCCTGGAGCTTGGTCGCTCGTCCACTTGCCGTGTCGACCGTGACGAGGACGCCGCAGCTGTCCGGGCAGTCGAGGGAGCAGACGGCGTGGACGGTCCGGGAGAGCGGGTTCATGGGGCTATGATAGTCGCGGCTGGCTGGATCGTTGGAACTGATCGGTACACCCCCCCTCCCCCCTACTCCACCTGGTAAGTGTTGCGTTTTGTTCGAGATACGATTTAAGGTATGCCGTAACTCACTGATTGGCGGGCTGTTACGGCTAAAAATTAGATTCGAAACAAGTTAGGTCCGATGGCCGAGCCTACTTTGGTTGCAAGTCGGTTCGCGGACGAAGCGACTGGCTCGCCCAGTTTGACCAAGGGAGCGGGAGGAACACCCCCGAGCAGATCGAAATCAGGACAGCATGCGGCGCCCCAGATGGAGACCGGCACGATCTGGCGGGGGTGGGGGAGGGAACAGTTCAAGGATATCGATTCCCACGAGGTTTTCGGCCACGAGGAAGTGGCTTGCGCTCAAGAGGTTGGAGGTGGGTGGGGGTTGACAGCCTGAGGGCGGCGGCGGTGGACCGGTGAGTTCTGGGTGATCGGGCGAAAAGCGTACCTCAGCGAGTTAGAGCCGCGCTGCGTGGGTTGCCCTTACGCGCGGCTGAAGGCGTGCGCTAACGAGAAGCCCGGAGGAACTGAGCTGGTTTTTCGGTGGGGGGACGGTACGAACGGCAGGCGCGCGGCGGTTGGCGGCGCGTGTATGCTGCTGGCAGCGGAGAGCGCCGCCATGTTGCCCAACGCCATCTCGACCGATGTTCTCCATGCGAGCCGACCGACTGCGCAGGGGCACGCCAACGACGCGACGGAAGGATTTACGACGGCTCGCCTGGAGGCGTTCTCCGATGGCGTGATCGCGGTCATCATCACGATTATGGTGCTGGAGCTGAGGACGCCGCGGGAGAACGGGGTGGCCGGCCTGCGGGCGATTTTGCCGACCCTGCTCGAGTACCTGCTGTCTTTCGCGTTTACGGGGATTTACTGGGTGAATCACCACCACCTGCTGCACCGAACGGAGCAGACGGACGGTCGCATTCTTTACAGCAATCTCGTGTTTTTGTTTTTTCTGTCGCTGCTTCCGTTTACCACGTCGTGGATCAGCAACAAGCATGCCGATCCGTTTTCTGTGGGTCTGTACACGGCGGTTCTGATCGCGATCGGGTTTTCGTTTCTGTTGCTGCGGCTGGCAGTGTCGCGGCGTCTGCGGAGATCGGGCGAGTTTGCGGAAGAAGACAGGGCGACGCAGCAGAAGCATGTGGTTTCGCTGGCGACCTATGCGCTTGCGCTCGCGGCGGCTCAGGCGTATCCGGTGGTTGCGCTGCTGCTGGATGGGACGGTAACGCTCCTGTGGATTTTGCCGGGGCTTGGGATCGAGGGGCACGCGCGGAAACGCGCGCAAGAGAGGTTCGGGAGGTAAGGTGTGATGGGGTCGGTGAGGCTTCGCTCTGCTTTTTTCCTGTTTGCGGTTTTTCCTTTGCTGCCGGTGACGATGCGCGGCGTCCAGACGGAGGATCCGCAGCTGCACACGGCGAGCCCGACCGAGCTCGGGGTGATCAAGGTTCTGCTGGCGCAGGAGAAGGCCTGGAACAACGGCGATATCGACAGCTTTGCGAAGGGGTATAAGAACTCGCCGGAGACGCTGTTTCTGAGCGGGACGATCAATCGGGGGTTTGAGGGAATGGTGACGAACTACCATCGCGAATACCCGACCCGCGCGGCGATGGGGACGCTGGCGTTCTCGGACCTGGAGGTGCATCCGCTCGATGAGCGGTTCGCGGTGTGCGTGGGCAAGTACCACCTGGACCGGGCGAAGAAGGCGGGCGGGCCGGCGGAGGGGCTATTTTCGCTGGTGATGGAGAAGACCGAGCATGGATGGAAGATTGTGGTGGACCACACGACGTGAGGCGGACGCGGCCCGGCGACGGACGGTGTTCCCCGTGTTTCCAACCGAGCGATCCGGAGGCGGTTTAGCTTTGGGGGACAGCGAAGGGGCTGAGTGCTCTCAGACGGTCATGACTTCCTTTTCCTTGGCTTTGAAGAGGTCTTCGATGCGTCGGATTTCGGCGTCGGTGAGCTGCTGGACTTCGTCGCTGGCGCGCTTTTCGTCGTCGGCGGAGATGAGTTTGTCCTTGCCGGCTTTTTTGATCTGGTCGTTGCCGTCGCGGCGAATGTTGCGGATGGCGGTTTTGTGGTCTTCGAGGGTTTTGTTGAGCTGCTTGACGACATCGCGGCGGCGTTCTTCGTTCATGGGCGGCACGGGGACGCGAATGACCTTGCCGTCGGTCATGGGGTTGAGGCCGGTGCCGGAGGTGCGGATGGCTTTTTCGATGGCGCCGACCATGCCGAGGTCGTAGGGCTGGACGAGGATGAGGGTCGCCTCGGGGGTGGAGACCTGCCCCATCTGCGTGACGGGCGTGTCGGTGCCGTAGTAGTCGACGCGAATCTGGTCGAGCATGTGCACGTTGGCCCGGCCGGTGCGGGTGGAGGCGAGGCTGGCGCGGAAGTCCTCGACGGACTTTTCCATGCGGCTCTTCAACTCGTTGTGTACATCCTTTAGTGCCACGATACTCGCCATCGCCGATGCCATTCTGGATCTCCTCAAGCGCCGGCAGACGCCGGGACACATTTCATGTTAATGCAAGGGGGACGGGACGGGATGGGGCCCGCGACCGAAACTATTGCTGCCATTTGGACGAGACGGAGTTGCCCTTGCCGGGGTCGGCGACGCGGGTGTTCGGGTTGAGGTAGAGCACGCTGTTGAGGTTGCCCTCGGTGCGGATCCAGTCTGCGTCCTGGACCTCGATCCAGTTGCGGCTGCCCCCGACATGGACGGTGGTGCACTTGCCCTCGATGGTGAAGCGGCCGGCGTTGCCGGTGATGAAGACGGCGTTGCCGTGGCAGCGGAGGGTCTCCTCGCGGCCGTCCCCGGCTACGTGGAGGTCGGCCGTGGAGGCGTCTTTTTGTTGCGCCACGGCGGCTGCGACGCCCAGCATGATGTTCGCGAAGACGGTGCCTGCCCGGTTCATTGATCGCTCCAGCGTTGCTTCCGGGTGAGATGCGTTCGGGGTGGCGTGCGGCGTCATCGTGCGCGCAAGCGGCGGCAGGCCTCCCCGAGCACGGGGTCCTGCTTGGCGAAGCAGAACCGGAGGAGGTTCTCTCCCCTGCCGGCTTGGAAGAACGCCGATCCGGCGACGGCGGCGACGCCGGTTTCGCGCAGCAGCGTGCGGGCCTTTGCGGCGGCCGAGCTCCCGTCGACGGCGGTTACGTCGGCGAGAATGTAGTAGGCGCCATCGGGAACGTGCGGGTTGAGGCCGGCGTCGCGGAGCGCATCGAGCAGCATGGCGCGCTTGGTTCCGTACTCGCGGGCAAGCCCGGTGTAGAACGCGGGCTCCAGCTTTTCCAGGCCGTCGGCGACGCCGTGCTGCAGAGGAGCGGGAGCGCAGATGTAGAACAGGTCATGAAAATAGCCGATGGACGGCGTCCATCGTGCGTCCGCAACAAGGTAGCCGACGCGCCAGCCGGTGACCGAGTAGGTCTTCGCGAAGCCTGAGATGATGACCGCGCGGTCGCGCATGCCGGGGATGGAGGCGATGCTGACGTGCGTGGCTCCGTCGTAGACGAAGTGCTCGTAGATCTCGTCGGAGAAGACGAAGAGGTCGCGGTCGAGCGCGATGGCGGCGAGGGCTTCGAGCTCCGCGCGGGTGAAGACCTTGCCGGCGGGGTTGGCGGGGGTGTTGATGACGATGGCGCGAGTTCGCGGCGTCAGCGCGGAGCGTACGCGGTCGAGGTCGAGCAGCCAGCGGCCGTCGGTCGGCGAGACTTCGAGGGGAACGACGACGGGGAGCGCGCGGAGCGCCCCGAGCGTGCTGGCGTGGTAGCCGTAGAGGGGCTCAAAGACGAGCACCTCATCGCCGGGATCGAGCAGCGCCATGGCGGCCGCGGCGAAGGCGCCCGTGGCTCCACAGGTGACCAGGACCTCGCGTTCGGGGTCTACCGGACCGTTGGCGAGGGTCCGTTCGGTCTTTTCGGCGATGGCGCGGCGGAGGCGGGGGATGCCGTCGAGCCGGGTGTAAATGTTGTGGCCGCCGGCGATGGCGCGCGCGGCCCCTTCGGCGACGACCGAAGGGACGGCCGTGTCGCAGATGCCCTGCGCGAGATTGATGCCGCCCATCTCGTCGGCGAGGACGCTCATGGCGCGGATTTCAGACTGGACGGCGCCGGGAGCGAGTTGGGAGAGGTGGAGATTGGAGAGTGCCTTCATTCATCCCTCAAACGTATCGCGAAGCGTTACCTCGCCGGACGTGCTGATCGAGGCCGTAAACAGAGGTTGCTGAGTGGTCGAGAGCCTTCGACTGTATGGGGAGCGCTCGGTGAACGGCACGCCCCACTTCGGGCCCGGAAGATCGTTTCTGGAAAAGTAAGACATCCGAACGCCATTGTGACGAACTGCCTCCTTCTCCAGGGAGTTTCCGCCGAATGCGAGCATCGGTTGCCGGGAGACACCAACCGCGCCGCCGGACATCGGGCAACCAAATCGTATCCTGGGTGCCTGCGGCAAAGTAGTCGAGGTGCTTTTTCACAAACGATTCCCTGGTCTTCGATGGCGCGGATCACATGCTGGTTGCGGCAGTGTTTTTTATCGAGGAAAAGGACGAGGCGACTTACGCCGATCTGCCTTTGCTCCTCCCTCATCGGAGGGCGTCCTCGAGGACAGCCGTATCGACCTGGTACTCCGCAGCGAGATCGCTCACGACTGCCTCGGCATCGCGGATACAGAGGTTCACGCGGTCGGTTTCGAAGGACT
>CALMVL010000279.1 GCA_937873265.1 uncultured Granulicella sp. | reverse complement strand
GGGCTGGCGGGATGGTTCGGGGGTGGGCTTGTGGCGATGCGTCCGGAGTGGATGGCGGGCAGCGTGGCCGGGGCGCTGGCGTCGGGCAAGCTGCTGGTGCTGCTGGGGACGGTGCTGATTTTTCTTGGGTTTCTGCTCAGCGGGCCGGAACGCTGGCCGGCGTGGGCGGTGTACCTGGGGAAGATTTCGTATGGGCTGTATGTGTTTCATGTGATGGCGCTCGATGCGGTGGTGGCGGGAATGGACCGGGTGGGACTGACGTTGCGGACAGGAGCGGGGCACTCGGCCGCGAACCTGCTGCTGGTGTTCGGGGTGAAGCTGCCGGTGGCGATGGGGCTGACGATCGGGGCGGCGGCGATCTCGTATCGCTGGTTTGAGACGCCGTTTTTGCGCATCAAGGACCGGTTTGCGCTGGTGCACTCGCGGGCGGTCTAGATGGGGTCGCGGTAGACTGAGCCGGTGCGGGTTCCGTTTCCAGAGCGTGTGCCGATGCTTTTGCTGGGTGCATTTGCGGCGCTGATTGTGCTTCTGGAGCAGATTCAGGGGACGAGTTTTGCGTTCTCCATGCTCGCGTTCCTGTTCATCGTGGTGGCCGGCGTGACGTTTAACCTGGCGGGCGGGCTGACTCGGCCCTCGGGCGGATACGTGTTCTTTTACTCGGTGCTCGGCGTGATTCTGGGCCTGGTCTCGAAGGCAATGCTGGGGGAGCGGGCGGACAGCAACCTGCAGCAGCCGGTACTGACGATGGCGGTGTTTCTGGGGGGCATCCTGGCCATGCTGGTGGCGGTGTATGTGAGCCGGCAGCTGACGCGGCGAAGGGCGTTTCTGCAGAATGCGGTTCCGCCGGAACGGATGCAGGATGCGACGCTGGGATGCCTGTTGACCGGGTCGACCCTGTATGTGTTCGGGTCGCTGCTGCCGATTGCGGGCGGATCCGTTCTGAGCGCGCTGAACCAGTTGAACCGGTTTATGCAGCTGGCGATCATCCTGGGGGTGACGCACCAGATTCGCAAGTCGGGGGGAGCGCGCAGCGTGAACGCGCCGGCGCTGATGGCATCGCTGATCATCTTCGTCTCGATTGGGATCCTGGGGTTCTCGAAGGAGGCGATGCTGACGCCGCTGCTGTGCTGGTTTGTGGCGGCGGGGGCACAGCGCTACCGGGTGACGCTGCCGCAGATAGCGGTGGGTGGCCTGGGGCTGTGGCTGATGTTCTACTACCTGGTTCCATACTCGCAGGACGGACGGAATTACCGGAGCGAGTCGGGCTCGATCAGCGAAAACTTTCAAACGGCGGTGTCGCTGCTGTCGCACCTGGACCTGGTCCGCGACCGGTATGAGGAGACGGCGCGATATGAAGCGACGCAGGGAACAGCGGGGTACTTCAATCGACCGCAGGGGATCTTTGACCGGCTGCAGATGATCTCGGTGGACGATCGGCTGATCGACGTGACGGAGCGGGGCGCGGTGTTTGGTCTGACGCCGATTCTGGTGGACTTTGAGAACTTCATCCCGCACATTTTCTGGCCGGACAAGCCGACGCCGTTTTACGGCAATGCGTTTGCGCACGAGATCGGCGGCCTGGACGCGGAGGATACGACGACGGGCGTCTCGTTTTCGCCGAGTGGGGAGGCGTTTCACCTTGCCCGATGGGTCGGTGTGCTGGTGGTGGCTCCGCTGATCTGGATTCTGCTGTTTGTGACGATGGACTCCTTGTGCGGGGACGTGCGGCGGTCGCCGTGGGGGCTGCTGGTGATTGCGCTGTTCGCGCATGTGGCTCCGGAGGGCATGCTGGACGGGGCGATCTACACGTTTGGCTATGGATCGCTGAGCGTTCTGTTTGGCGCGCTGGCTTCGGCCTATGTGATGCCGGGGCGGGGGCGGCTGGTGGCGGGTGCGCGCACGCGGTTCGACGTGGACCGGGGGGGGGTGCGCCCGCGGCCGAAGCGGGTGGCGGTTCTCCAAGCGGGTGAGGGGGCGACGGGGTAGGTGGGCCGTGAACGATGGCGCGGATGAGAGCTAACGTTTCTGAGCGAGCTGCCGATAAGAGAGGGAAGGGTGCTGGGTTTGCGCTGCGCTCAGCGGTCCCCTGGGCTGGACCGGTAGACTGAGGGGGTATGAATCGACTGGTGGTTGGAAATCTGGTGTACCGTCCGCTGCGCTCACTGATCAGCACACTGGCCGTGGCGATCGAGGTGATCATGATCCTGTCGATCGCGGCGATCATGCTGGGGATGCTGAACGGCGCGCGGACGCGGCAGACGGGCATCGGGATGGACATGATCGCGAAGCCGGGGACGGCGTCGAACCTGCTGGGGGTTTCGGGCGCGGCGGCCTCGGTGAAGGTCGCGGATGTGCTGCGCGAGCTGCCGCATGTGACAGTGGCCGCGCCGGTGAACGTGCAACTGACGGCGGGGAGTTCGCTTGAGAACATTTACGGCATCGACTTCCCGACCTACGACGCCCTGCGGCCGTTTACATTTCTTGCGGGGCGGGCGTTTTCGTCGCCGGACGGGAACGAGGTCATCGTGGACGACTACTTCGCACGGTCGGGCAAGGGGTTCCATGTGGGTGATGTGATTCCGGTGTTGAATCACCCGTTTGTGATCTGCGGCATTGTGGAGCATGGCAAGGGCGGGCGGAAGTTTATTCCGATTACGACCATGGGCAAGATCAATGGGACGGAGGGGAAGGCGAGCCTGTTCTACCTGAAGCTGGACGATGTGAAGAATGCGGACCTGGTGAAGCAGGAGATCAGGGCGACGCCGGGGATGCAGCAGTATGACGTGCAGACGACCGAGGAGCTGCTGGCGAGCCTGACGCCGGAGAAGCTGCCGGGGTTCAACATCGGGCTGCGCGTGGTGATTGGGATCGCGGTGGTTATCGGCTTTCTGGTGATCTTCCAATCGATGTATACGGCGGTGATGGAGCGGACGCGGGAGATCGGGATTTTGAAGTCGCTGGGGGCGTCGCGCGGGTATGTGGTGGGTGTGGTGCTGCGGGAGACGGGGCTGCTGGCGGCCTGCGGGATCGTGCTGGGAGTGGCGGTGACGTACGGGATGCGGGCGATCTTTCATGTGAAGTTCCCGACGCTGGACTTCGCGGTGACCCCGGAGTGGGTCGGGTCGGCGGTGGTGATTGCGCTGGTGGGGGCGATGCTGGGGGCGCTTTACCCGGCGCTGAAGGCGGCGCGGAAGGATCCGATCGACGCGCTTTCGTACGAGTGATGCCGTCTGTTGCCCGCGACGGTGCCGCGGCGAGCAACCGACGGAACCGATTGGGGTCTGAGCCGTATGCTGGAGTGATTGCGCCATCGGGTGACCCGGGGAGGACAGGCAGACGGAACAGGAGTTGCGGTTGCGCAGGCTAGCGACGGCGGGGATGCTGCTGGTGGCAGCGGTGTTTTTTGCGATGCACTACCTCCATCTCCAGGCGGACTTCCCGAACAACTCCCCTTGGATGGACTGGGCGAAGTACACCGACGAGGGCTGGTATGGGGACGGGGCCATTCGGCATTTCCAGCGGGGCAGCTGGTATGTGCCGGGGGACTTCAATCCGGCGGCGGCGCTGCCGACGTGGCCCCTGGTGGAGGCGGCGGTGTTTCGCGTGACGGGGGTGGGGATCGTGCCCGCGCGGGCGCTGGTGGTGACGGTGTTTGGGCTGGTTCTGCTGTGTTCGTTTCTGCTGCTGCGGCGATGGCAGCACCCCTTCCCTGCTGCGCGGCGTGGAGCGGCGGCCGGAGCGGCGGCAGGCGTGCTGCTGCTGGCGGTGAGCCCGTTCTGTTATGCGTTTATGCGGATGGCGATTCTGGAGCGGCTGCTGATTCTGCTGATGCTGCTGGCGCTGCTGGCGGCCTCTGCAGTGCGGGGGGAGGCGACGGGCTGGCGGCGCTGGTGGCCGGTGCTGGCAT
>CALMVL010000278.1 GCA_937873265.1 uncultured Granulicella sp. | reverse complement strand
GAGGAATCTTTTCCCCCGGGAGGAACGTCCATCGTATATGCGAAGTCTCTCGTTATCCGCATCGGCTGCCGTCGCCGTCGCCGCCCAAACCCAGAGCGACAACCTCGTCATCGCGCAGGGCCTCAAACGGCAGGACCCCGAACTTCTCGATCAGCTCATCGAGCAGTACCAGCACCGCCTCCTGCGCTATCTCCTGTTTCTCACCGGCAAACGGGAAACCTCCGAAGACCTCTTCCAGGAGACGTGGATGCGCGTCCTCCTGCGCGGCGCGCAGTACAACGGCAAGGCCCGCTTCGATACCTGGCTCTTCACCATCGCCCGCAATCTGGTCATCGATCTTTCCCGCAAGCGCACCATGTCGTCACTCGACGAAATGCGCGAAGGCGGTGAGGATGATCGCCCTTTCGAGATCCCCATCGACGGCCCATCCCCGCTGGACGAGTTTGAAGCCCACGAAAACCGCGCCGAAGTCGGCGAAGTGCTCATCACGCTCGAGCCGCAGTCCCGCGAAGTTCTGGTTCTACGCTTCTTCGAAGAGCTCTCCCTCGACGAGATCGCCGGCATCACCCGGGCTCCTCTCTCTACGGTAAAATCCCGCCTGTACCGCGGTCTTGCGTCGCTTCGTCCGGAGCTGGAGAGGTTACGCGCATCACGGCAATGCATGGAGGCTTGAACGTGAGCACGAGTACGACATCCAAAGCCTTCCTCCAGCCCGCCTCGCCGGACCCGAACCAGACCGGTCAGCGTCAACCCGCTCCTTCCGGCTTCAGCACCGCTGCCGTGATCAATCGCACGCATCGCGTCGTCCGCGAGCGCGCCCAGACCCTCCATGACCGCCGCCGTCGTCTCCGCGCCCTCTGGATCCCGCTCGCCGTCTGCGCCGCGTTCATCCTCATGAGCTCTCACGCGATCTGGTCGCTTCTCGTCCAGTACGAACTCTCCCCCACCGGCATTCCGGACGCCAGCGAGCAGATGCTCGTGCTTCTTCTGTGGTTTCTGCCCGCGACCGCTGCCGTTCTTGCCGCTGTTTGGTTCCGTCGTACCCGCTCCAGAACCCAATCCGAGTCGGCGCAGTGATCCTCAACAACAGGTTCGCTTCCTCCGAGACGGCCACATCGGCCAGAGCGACGGACGAAGAGCTCAGCATTATCCCGGCCTGGTCCGTCGTTCTCGCCATCGTCGGCTTCGTCGCCGTGCAGTACCTCTTTCACGTCGTCATGCCGCACCACAAGCACGAGCTTCTGCCCATGCGCCTCTTCATGGGCTACACCTACGGCACCGCCATCGCCAGCTACATCCTGCTCATCGGCTACGTCAGCCGCGACGTTCGGCGTCGCAACATGAGCTCCGGCCTGTGGATGCTGATCGTGATCCTGATGCCCGGCGGCATCGGCGCGGTCGTCTACTTCCTCCTGCGCCAGCCCGTTCTTTCACGCTGCGCGCACTGCTCGACCGAAATCCCGTCCACCGTCCACTTCTGCCCGCAGTGCCAGTTTCAGCTCGCCCCCGTCTGCGGCCGCTGCTTCCGTGGGGTCCAGATCACCGACGTCTACTGCACCCAGTGCGGCCACGATCTCGCCCAGGATCAAGCCCCCGCCCGCCTGCGCGCGTACAGCGACTAGGCCCGCGCGATGGCTCTTTCCACGCTGATCGTCGACGACGAACCGCTCGCCCGCCAGGAGCTCGAGTATCTCCTCCAGGCAGCCGGAGACGTCACCGTCGTCGGCCAGGGCACCAACGGCATCGAAGCCGTCTCGCTCATTGAAAAACTCCGCCCCGACCTCGTCTTCCTCGACGTCCAGATGCCCGGTCTCGATGGCTTCGCCGTCCTCAAAAAGCTGCTCGATCGCAAGCTCCCGCTTCCGGAGGTCGTCTTCGCCACTGCCTATGACCAGTACGCCGTGCGCGCCTTCGAGGTCAACGCGGTCGACTACCTCCTGAAACCCTTCAACAAGAAACGCGTCCTGCAAACCCTCGAAAAGGCCCGCGCCCGGCGGCTCGCCGCACACGACTCCACCAGCGTCGCCGCCTCCGAGCTCGGCACCGAGGCCAAGCTCGACGCGCTCCTTCGCCTGATGGGTCAGCAGGCCGAAGCCGCCCGCAACACCGGCGCCCCCACCGTCGCTTCCCGGCCTCCGCACCCCGGCAGCCCCTCGGGCAAGGTCGTCGTTCGCGCCGGCTCCCGCCTCCTGCTCGTCGATCAGCGCGAAATCTGCTTCGCCTCCATCGAAGACGGAGCCATTTCGGTCGTCACCCCGAGCGTCGCCGGCCTGTCCAACTGCCGCACCCTCGAAGAGCTCATGGACCTCCTCGATCCCGACGCCTTCTGGCGCGCCCATCGCTCCTTTGTCGTCAACCTCCAGCACATCCGCGAGGTCGTTCCCTGGTTCAAGTCCTCCTACCAGCTACGCATGGACGATCCCAAGAAGACGGAGATTCCGGTAAGCCGCTCCCAAACCAGGCGCCTCCGCGAGCTCTTCAACCTGTAACCCTGCGTTACCTCAGCGCACGTCAGGGGATAGCTCCAGCACCCCGTCCGGATCCGCTGAGATCCTTGTCTGCCGTTCACGATGTCATCGGTCCGCTGCATGTCTCCAAGAATCAGGTTCAGTCCGTCAGCCGCCCCACGGGTTGCCGCTGCCACGCAAACCATTCAGCAGCGCGCCCCGTCATCGGCGCGTTATCCAGCCCGGTCGAAGGGGGACGGGGCCACACCTACACAGTCCTAGCGACGGCGCCGGTAGTGGTGATTGAAATCGAACCGGTACACCACCGCCAGCGTCCCCATCGTGGGATAGATCGTTTGCGGCGCCGTGCCCGGCGCTCCGATGACAACGTCCGGCCGCACCCGCGCCGATTGGGTCACGGTCACCGGCACCGGCGGCGTGGTCGCGGGGAACGGCGTGTCCCAATGCTGTACCTGGACGTCGCCCCGCACCGAGAGATGCCGCGTCAGATCGACGTCCAACCCGCCGCCGCCCGAGTAGACGGTGCTGGTCGAGCTGATGTAGGTGAAATCTCCATAGCTGAAGCCATGATTCTGGTAATCGATCTGCCCGCGCCCGGCGAGGAAATCAAGATACGGGTGCCACCTGCGAAACTGCCGCTCCACCCGCAGGCCGCCCAGAACCTCCTTTTGCGCATCGATCGAACCTCCATCGAGGGCGTACGTTCCTCGCCCTTCCAGAACCGGTCGATACCGGTGGTAGGTCGGCAATGCGAGATCCACGCCCGCGGTGATACCGAGATTCTTTCCACCCTCAAGATCGGTGTAGTTTCCGCTCAGACCGCCAAAGGCGGAAAGAGCCAGTGTCTGAGTCGCCGTGAAGGAGGCCTGTGCTCCCGCCTCTCGTACCTCTGCAAGCCCGACCGCCATCGCAATCACAACAGCCCACTTCATGAGACAAAGCATCCGTCAATCCTACCTTTACCGGACCGGAACCGGCCCTCTAATTCGCTCCCTGTTCTCCCGCGCGTTCCCACTTTGGGAATCACCGACAGAACGGACTCTCTTCAACCAAACCCAACTCTTACCGGAAACTCCGCTGCCCGGCTGCGAAAAAGCGAGATAATCGACCGATGCCCCCCAATTCCAAGCCCGCGAGGGAAGCCGACCCGCCACAGGGCGAGCGCCTGCAGAAGATTCTTGCCCAGGCCGGCATCGCCAGCCGACGCGCCTCCGAGCAGATCATTCTGGAAGGTCGCGTCGAAGTCAACGGCCAGACCGTGACCGAGCTCGGCACGCGCTCGGACCCAACGAAAGACCACATTCGCGTGGATGGCAAGCTGCTCCGCGCCCCCGAGGCATCCCGCTGGTTCATGCTGAACAAGCCTCGCGGCTACGTCACCACCCTTTCGGACCCGCAAAAGCGGCCCACCGTAGCCGATCTGCTCGGCCAGAGCATACAGAAGAAAGTGACCGGAGCGCACAGCCGCCTGCCGCGCCTTTACCCTGTGGGCCGGCTCGACTACCTGTCGGAGGGTTTGCTGCTGATGACCAACGACGGCGACCTCGCCAACGCCCTCTCGAAGGCCTCGGCCGGGGTGCACAAGACATACCTGGTCAAGGTATCAGGCGCGCCCACGGCCGAGGCGATCGACCAGCTTCGTCGCGGCGTGATGATCGATCGCGGCCGCCTCGACGAGGTCCGCGCCGGCCGTCGGGACCGCGTCATCACGGCTCCCGCCGAGATCGAGCAGGTACGCGGCGGCGACAATCCCTGGTTCCAGGTCACGCTCATCGAGGGCCGCAACCGTCAGCTCCGCAAGATGTTCGAGGAGGTCGGTCACCACGTCGAAAAGATCCGACGGATCGCATACGGCGCCTTGCAGCTCGATATTGAACCCGGCACCTTTCGTGAACTCACGCCAGGCGAGGTGCAGGCGCTGAATCGAGCCTCCGCCGGCAAGAAGGTGGAGCGCAAACGAGCTCTTCCCGAGCCTGCCCAGCTGAAAAAGCCTGTTCCGCCGAAGAGGAAGTCTTCCGCGAGACGGTCCCGGTAAGTCAAAGCCGAACGTGGTTGCGCGAACGACCTAGCCGGCCGCCCACCGCTTTCAGTGCTGGATGGGCTGCCCGCCTGCCGTCAGCTGGCCGATCTGCTGCAGATCGTACTGCTTCATGGTGTCCGGCAGAGGAGCGTATTGCATACCGTTGGCAATCTGCTGGCCGTCGTTGATGATATACGTCACGAAGTCTTTGAGCGCGGCCCGCTTCGCCATGCCGGGCCCATCTTTGGGCAGGATCAGAAAGGTCAGGGTTGCGATCGGATACGCTGTGGGCGCGGACGCCGGCGGGTTCACGATCGGCGTGCGCGGATCCTTGCTCAGCTGATCGGAGAAGGCGTTCACAGCGTCTGTCGTGCTTCCGGTATTCGGCAGGATGTACTGGCCGGCCTGATTCTTGATGGCCGCCACAGGAAGCCTGTTCTGGGTTGCGTAGGTCAACTCCACATACCCGAGGGAACCGGGAGACTGCCGCACCTGCTCGGTGACGCCCTCGCTTCCCTTGCCGCCCAAGCCCACCGGCCACTGCACGGCATTTCCCTTACCGACCTTGGATTGCCACTCGGGGCTGACCGCGGAAAGGTACGTCGTGAACGCGTTGGTCGTCCCACTGCCATCGCTCCGGTGCGAAACGACAATGTTCGACGTCGGCAGATTTACCCCGGGATTCTCCCGCTGGATCACCGGATCCTGCCATCTGGTGATCGTTCCCAGGAAGATGCCGGAGATCGCCTCGGCCGAGAGCCGCAGCGGCTGCTGCAGATTCGGAAGGTTGTAGGTGATGCACACCGGTCCCGCGCTCTCGGGGATCTGCACCATCGGCTTCATTCCCGCCAGTTGCTGGTCAGCCAACGGATTGTCCGAAGCACCGAAATCCACTGTCCCGTTCTTTACCTGCTGAATGCCGCCGCCGCTGCCGATCGACTGATAGTTGATACGCATGCCAGGATGGATTCGCGTGAACTCGGCCGTCCATCGCGACATGGCCGGGTAGACAAAGGTGCTTCCTGCCCCGTTCAGCTGGACGTTTGCATCCGATCCGCCGCTGTTGGACTTGCACCCCGAAATGCCCACGACCAAAATGACCGCCGCCGTAATGGCTCGCCCTGTGCGCACGACCGCTCCTACCCTTGTTCCGCTCACGTCGATCTCTCCTGAGTGCTGATGTCAGCTTTGATTGCGGAACAGTCCTGCAGGTAGTTCCCTTTCATGGAGATTTCACGGAAGCCGGACCACATCCACGGCCTGCGGACGACTTCTTCGCACCTCGCGCATCCAACGCGATAGCAGTGTCTGCAGGCAAAGGAGTACCGTCGTGGCCGTGGAGAAAGCAACATTTGGCGCAGGATGTTTTTGGGGCGTGGAAGCCCGTTTGGCAGAGATGAATGGCGTGCTGGATACCGCGGTGGGATATGAGGGCGGCACCCTCGAGCACCCCACCTACAAGGAGGTCTGTACCGACCGCACCGGCCACGCGGAGGTCGTCGAGGTCGCCTTTGATCCATCGCGGATCGCGTATGAGACGCTTCTGGATGCGTTTTTCGCGCTGCACGATCCAACCCAGGTGAACCGTCAGGGGCCGGACTGGGGCACGCAGTACCGCTCCGCCGTCTTCGCCCACTCGGACGAGCAAGCTGCCCAGGCGCGCGCCAAGATTGCCGAGTTGAATGCCTCCGGCACCTTCCGCGAGCCGATCGCGACGCAGGTGGTGCCCGCCGAAACTTTCTGGAAAGCGGAGGAATACCACCAGAGATACCTCCATAAGCGCGGGATGGTGAGCTGCCACATTTAGCCCTTCCCGTCTGCCCGGCCACACCGAAGAAGTCGCTCACCCGTCTAACGCGTCAGACGGATCCCCGCGAATCCGGCCGACAGAAACCACTGACGGCGTCGATCGACGCGCGCCAACTCCGCTCGACGCGCCAACCTCCGCTGGCGCGTCGCCTTTTTGCCGACCCTGCTACGATCGATGTCGGATCGTGAACCGCATCGACCCTGCACCCATCCGTGAACCCTCCTCTCATTGAAGGCGAACTGCTCCCACACGATGCACAGCACACCCCTTCGGGAGCCGAATCGCTTACCTCTCCTGACCTCTTCGCCACCCCGGGCGTTCTTCCAGGGGAGGGGCGCGCCCGTCTCCAGCGCCTGCAGCGCCTGCTGGGCGTCGATCGAGCGATCGCCCTCACGATTCTGGCGCGTGGCTGGTCCGCCCTTTCCGGCCTGCTTACCCTGACTCTCATCGCGCGTTTTCTCTCGCCCGCCGAGCAGGGTTTCTATTACACCTTCTATCCTCTCGTCAACCTGCAGATTATCTTCGAGTTAGGCTTCTCGGTCGTCATCCTCCAGACCGCCTCGCACGAAGCCGCCCACCTCCACATCACGGCCTCGGGCGTCGTTACCGGCGCGGCGCTGCACCATGGTCGCCTCGCCTCTGTGCTTGGCAAGGCCGTCCGCTGGTACTCGGCCGCTGCGCTGCTGCTGCTTGCCGTGCTGATTCCCGCCGGCGGCCGTTTCTTTGCCGCCCACAGCACCCCGGGTACAGCGGGAATCCACTGGCTGGCGCCATGGATCGTCGCGGTCGTGGCCACCACGCTTACCTTCCAGGTGGATCCCCTGTTTTCTTTTCTCGAGGGCTGCGGCCAGGTGCCGCAGGTCGCTCGCGCTCGCCTCCTCCAGGCCGTTTGCGGATCGCTCCTCGGCTGGAGCGCTCTCTCGCTGCACCACGGTCTCTTCGCTCCCGGCCTCATGATCGCCGGCCAGGGACTTGCCGGCTTCGCCTTCCTCGTCACCCGGCGCAACCTCCTTCTGCCGCTCCTCCGTCGACCGCTCTCCGCGCCCGAAGAGCACATCTCCTGGAACACCGACATCTGGCCGTTCCAGTGGCGCATGGCCATCTCCTGGGTCTGCGGGTATGCCACCTTTCAGCTTTTTACGCCCGTGCTCTTCGCGCGCTGGGGAGCCGTTGAGGCCGGCCGCATGGGCATGAGCCTCAACATCGCCGGAGCCCTTTCGACCATCGCCATCTCCTGGATGAACACCAAGGCCGCGCCGTTTGGGCAACTGATTGCTCGCCGCCAGTTCCCTGAACTCGACCGGCGCTTCTTTACCGCCCTGATTCAGTCCACCGCGATCAACCTGCTCGGCTCGGCCGTAGTCTGGACCACGACGCTCTTTCTCGCCGCCCGCCACCTCGCGCTGGCTCACCGTCTCCTGTCGCCGCTGCCGTTCGGTCTTCTTCTGCTCGGCTCGGTCGGGAACAACATCGTGTCGAGCGAAGCCATGTACCTGCGAGCGCACAAGCAGGAAAAGTTCATGCTGAACTCGATCGTGGGCACCCTCTACACCGCTCCCATGGCCTACATCATCGGCAGCCGCTTCGGTGCGCCGGGCATTGCCTTCGGTTATTTTCTTGGAACCCTGGTGATCGGTCTCGGCTACGGAACCTACACCTTTCAGAGGTATCGTCGACTCTGGCACGCACAGCCCTGAGCGCCGCGCCTTTCGCGGTAACGGTCCGTTCTGGCATGCTTGATCCGGTGCGAACGTTGACGAGCCCGACTGAGCGTCTCGATGGCTGAGCCTCCCCGACCCAAACCGCTCGCCTCTGGGTCTCAGGGACAAAGGTCGTCGCGACCGGCAGTGGAGCGGAGCGCGACCGCACCGGCGGGCCCCGAGGCGTTCCCAGAGGCAGCCAGCACTCTGCCGGGATCGCAAGAGAGAACGGTTCCACTGCTCTCCATTACCATTCCCACCTTCAACCGAGCCCCCTTTCTGGCCGAGTTGCTCGAAACACTGCTGCCCCAACTCCGCGACGAGCCCCGCGCCGAGCTTCTCCTTTCCGACAACGCGTCCACGGACGAGACGTCCGCCCTCGTTGCCGGCTTCCAAACCCGGGGCCTGCGTCTTCGCTATCTCCGCAACGGGGAAAATCTCGGCTCCGACGCAAATTTTCTCCAGTGCCTGTTCCAGGCCCGCGGCAAGTATGTCTGGGTGCTTGGCGACGACGATCTGCTCACCCCCGACGCCGTTCCCCAGTTGCTGTCGCTTCTCGATCAGGGCGAACTCACGGACGATCTCGGCCGTCCCCAGGACTTCGACCTCGTCTACCTCTCGTCCTTCGGCTTTTCCGGCCAGTACACGCCGCCTTCGCGCGCCCGGACGCACGACCGACTCGGCCGCTTCGCCGAGGTCGTCACCTCCGGCTCCTACCTGCTCGAGAAGATCAACGCCCTGGTCGGCCTGATCTCCGCTGTCATCATCAATAAGCAACGGCTGGACGCAACGCCGCACCCGGACCCTGGTCAGCTCGCGAACACCAATCTCATTCAGGCCGGGTGGATCTTTCCGCTTCTCCATCGCCGCTGCCGCGTGCTCTACGTCTGGCAGCGGCTGCTCGCGTACCGCTCTTTCAACTCAACCGGCTGGGGCGTCTGCGAGGTCTTCGGCCTGCGTCTTCACCGCATTGCTGCACAGTACTTCCAACACGAGCCCGCGCTCGCCCGCGCCCTGCTGAACGGCACGCTGCGTTACTGGCTTTCGGACAAGATCTTCGCCATTCGGACCGGCCGCGAGAATGCGGGCCTCAACACCGAGGACTTTTCCCGGCTGCTCGAGCCCGCCTTCCGCTCCAACTGGCGGTACTGGGTGTTTGTCTGGACCATGGCCCGGCCTCCGCTTCCCGTGAGTCGCGTACTCCGTGTGCCCCTCACCCTGGCCAACCGCCTTACCCGCATCTCTCAAGCCCTGCTCCGCCACCTGTTCCACCGCAGGCGGTATCTCCGTCCATAGATGGAGCCGGTTGGTGGCACAGTTTTCGGTGCAGCTGTGTTATTCTGAATTTGCGCAGAGAGAAAGACGCGCAGGCTATCGCAGGCAAAGACCCCGTTGAGATCCCTATCGATCCCCGGATGTCTGGCCAGAGACTGTGATTGCTTTTCCCACCCGACATCCTTTCGCCCAACCGCGAAGGTCCGGCTGGTTGCTCTGGCTGGAGGCCCGTCAACGGACGCCGGCCTCGCCATGCAGCAGCAGCGCTTCGGTCCCAAACGACAGCAATGCTGACCCGGATACACCGAAGGTGCTGCCAAAGCACCCCTGCACCATACCTCCGCTTCACCTCACCCCATCCCGAAAAGGAAGACACTTGAGCTCTGCAACACTTGACCTCCAGGCCGCCGACCAGGCCGCCCAAACTCCGAACCAGACCACGCAACATCCTTCGAACCCGACGTCAGCTGCCGACCACCTGCCCAAGGCCGAGGGCGTGCAGTTCGCCGACTTCCATGTCTCCGAGTCGCTCAAGCAGCGCCTCGCCGCAGCGAATTTCTTCATCCCCACCCCCGTTCAGGCAAAGGCCATTCCGCCGGCCCTCGAGGGCAAGGACATCCTCGCCACTGCCTCGACCGGCACCGGCAAGACCCTTTCCTTTCTGGTGCCAATGATCGAGCGGCTCGACGCGACGTCGAAGCCCTCCAATCGCCAGCTGCGTCAGCCCATTCGCGCGCTGATTCTGCTGCCCACGCGCGAGCTGGCCATGCAGGTGCTGGAGCACTACGCCAAACTCGTTCCGCAGGCGCGGCATGACTCGGTGCTGGTCTGCGGCGGCCTTTCGGAGAACAACCAGCTCGATCAGCTCGACCGCGGGCCGCGTCTGGTGGTGGCAACGCCCGGCCGCCTCGAAGACTTCCTGCGCCGGCGCGAGATCGACATCTCCAAGGTCGACATGCTCGTGCTCGACGAGGTCGATCGCATGCTGGACATGGGCTTTCTGCCCGCGATCCGCCGCATCGTCGGGGCGATCCCCAGGACGCGCCAGACCATGTGCTACTCCGCGACGCTCGACGCCAACATCTCCGAGATCGTCAAGGACTACGTCAAGAACCCTGTCCGCATCGAGATCGGCTCGACCTCCAAACCCTCCGACCGCGTCGAGCTCGTCGCCTACACCGTCATGCAGGACCAGAAGCTTTCGCTGCTCGACAAGATGCTCAAGGAGCACGAGGGCACGTACCTCGTCTTCTCGCGCACCAAGCACGGCGCCGACCGCATCTGCAAGAAGCTGGAGCGCCTCGGCCACGACGCGACCGTGATCCACGGCGACCGATCGCAGTCGCAGCGCACGGCCGCCCTCAAGAGCTTCACCACCGGCAAGCACCGTATTCTTGTCGCTACGGATGTCGCCGCCCGCGGCATCGACGTGAAGGATATCGCGCACGTGGTGAACTACGACCTGCCGAACGCGTCCGACGACTTTGTCCACCGCATCGGCCGGACGGGCCGGGCCGGCGCCAAGGGCGTCGCCACCACGTTTGTCATGCCGCAGGAGCGCTCGGACGCCCGCAAGCTCGAGCGCGAACTCAAGATCAAGCTCGACTGGCGCGAGGCTGACAAAAACCTCGAGAAGGAAGAGCGCAACAAGCCGGTCGATCTCGCCTCCACCACCGCGAACGGCGACCTTTCCAGCCTGCTGGCCCTGGAAACCCGCTCCTGGAAGTCCGGCGATAGCGCCCCCGCGCACGACACCTACGACCGTCCCCGCTCCTCGTCCAACCGCCCCGGCGGCAATCGCGCCTTCCGCGGCGGAGCGTCGAACGGGCGCTCCGGCGCTGGCGGCTCCGGCTCCAGCCGCGGCGCCTCCGGCCGGCCGTCGGGTCCGCGCGGCGGCAACACCGGCCGGCGTCCCACCGCCGGCA
>CALMVL010000277.1 GCA_937873265.1 uncultured Granulicella sp. | reverse complement strand
CACTCGCACCGGCCAGGATGGCTCGTGACAGCAGCGGGTACCGCGTCGAAACAGTCGGATGATACGCAACATCACTATTCGTCACCAACGCACCGATCCGCAGACCGCCCTCCGGCAGCTCCGTAACCTCACGCATGGAAAGCCGGGTCAGATCCACCAGTGCCGAAGGTTTCTCGACGTTGTACTTCATCAGGTCGACAAGATTCGTTCCACCGCCGATGAACTTCGCGCCGGTGTGCCCTGCGACGAACCGAGCAGCACCCTCCAGGCCCTCCGCGCGTACATATTGAAAATTGTTCATCGCCCACCTTCCATCTGGTTCATGGCCATCACGTGTTTCACAGCGGCGACGATGTTCGGGTAGGCTCCGCAACGGCATACGTTACCGCTCAGTTGTTCCCGAATATCTGCTTCAGTCTTCACATGGCCCTCGTTCAGCATGCCCACAGCGGAGCAAATCTGACCCGGCGTGCAATACCCGCATTGATAGCCATCATGATCCACAAAGGACTGCTGCATGGGAGAAAGGTTTCCTTCGCTCCCAAGACCTTCAATTGTTGTGACCTCATCCCCATCGTGCATCACAGCGAGACAAAGACAGCTATTCACGCGTGTACCGTTCACCAGCACGGTACACGCCCCGCACTGGCCGTGGTCGCAGCCCTTCTTGCTCCCCGTCAGTTGCAGTCCCTCCCGAAGCAGGTCAAGCAAAGAAGTCCAGGGCTCAACCTGCAACGTGTGAGAACGGCCGTTAACCATCATTTCTGTTGTGATGGCGAAATCCGCCTTCTCTCCCAATGCCTGCTGTCCGGTCGTCATGCTTCCTCCAGAAGGTGTCTGCGTACGCTACCTTGCGTGGTGATTCAGATGCAAAGAGGTGCCGAAGGGTCAAAGTCTCCTAATGTCTCGCCCTGAGGAAAGCTGGCGAGAGGCTCTATCTTTGTCAAGGCAGACTGGACGCCAAAACAAACCACTGCTGTCGTGGTCGCAACTGGGCAGTGGGAGCTTGGCGGGGCTGACATCAGCCTCACGCACCTCACCCCTCGTTCCTTCACTTGTCTGAATCCTCTTTGAAAAGAGGAACTGTCCTGGCTGGTAATTTTTGGGCTCCAAAGTTCAGCGCAGTTTGCTCATGTCCTTTAGGATGTTGCTCTCTCCAGAGAACGCGCAGCAGCGGTGGCCACTCTCGGTTCAGGAACTGAGTTCGCGTCACTTTCGCATGACAGGCAAGGCAGAGAGAGATCATGAGTTCCGGATCGTTATACCCCGGCTTGCGATGATGAACTGCAGTCGACCGCTTTCCTCGCTTCAACGTGGTGCAGCCAGGAACCGCACAGCGATGATTATCGCGGGTCAGGACGTCTTCCCGGTACCCACCGAAGTCTGCCTCATCCTGCGTTTCAGCGTGTAACAAGTCGCAAGAGCCCCAGGGCGAGAACCTTATCGTTCCCGCAGGGGCAGCAGATCGACCGCTGAACAACACGCGCCATCTTCTACATCACCCACTGCGCGGGGGGCCGGTGCTGCGCTCTCAAGGCACGAGGACCGCTTTCGCGCCTGGCGTTGCCTCATAGGCCATTGCCGCTTCGATGTGATCGAACTCGAACTCCTTACCTACTCGCGTTTGGAAGAGAGGATCATCAAATACACCTTCCAGATAGGTGATGGCCGCAGCAAGACGCTGGGGATCAGCGACCGTGTCACTTGCGAAGTTGCTGAATCGTTTGAGCACAAGGTTTCTCGCCATGATGAGAAGAGAGGAGATCGTGACGGGTGCGGCAGCCCCCAGGAATCCGTAGAAGTAGATCGCGGAGTACATGGGGAGCGTCGGCGCAATGCAGCTGGTGAGCTCGCCGCCAACGCCGTCAAACACCGCCGTTGTGCAAAGCTCTGCCGCGAGCTTACCCAATTCCCCTTCGAAATCCTTGTCGCTCGTAGTAAGCATATGTTCAACACCGTGGGAGCTCAGTTTTGCAGCGGCGGCCTCCGACCGGGTAAGAAAGATCGCCGGCACGCTGCGCCTACGCGTAAGAGCCGCCATTGCGAGCCCTGTTGCTGAACTGCCTGCCGTGACAATCACACCTTTGTGACCTTCGACAGCGATTTGCTCAAGAAAGGCATAGGCAGTCATTACATTGACCAGCGATCCGGAGTAGTCACCCGGGGAGGCGCTCTCCGGTAGAACCACGCAGCTCGTGCGCTCAACCAGAACCTGTTCGCTCCAGAGGCCGAGAGTTTGCGGGGTTTTGCTCAGCGAACGATAGATCGCGACACCGCGGCCAACCAGCTCTGCAGGTAGATCCTCCCCGACCGCAAGCACTGTGCCAGCCGCAGAGGCGCCCCAGATGTCGTAAGTGCGATTCAGAGCTCGCGATCCTGCTGCACCGGGATTAATTAGAAAAGACTTGTCCCCATGATTGATCGCCGCCCCCTGAAGTTTGGCGATTAGGTGGCCGGGCGGCGGGTTATTCGGGGTGGGAACATCACGGACTTCGAGCTTACGGTCGGCATTGACGCAAATGGCTTTCATTCTTCCTCCACACCCGAACCGAACTGCTCCGCTCCGGGCTGATTTCAGAAGATGCCGATGCAAACCTTTCGGCAAGTACGGATTTATTTGTTAGTGTGATCACCATATGAAGCTCACGACCGTCTGTCCTGTCGCCTTCACTTCGAGAATCCTGGGTGGCAGATGGAAAGCACGTATCATCTGGGCCTTGATGCGTAACGAGCCGCTACGCTTCGCCGAGATCCGACGCGCGTGCCCGCCAATAAGCGACCGAATCTTAACCAAGGAACTGCGCGAGCTGCAAGGGTGCGGTCTGATCTCGCGGCATGACTATGGAGTCATACCTCCGAAAACGGAGTACAGTCTCACACCCCTGGGAAACACACTTCGTCCCGTGATGGCGTCCATGGCCGATTGGGGACTTGAAAATCGGGTAACGGTCGCCGAACCCTCAAAGCATCCACGAGACGGTTCATAAGTCCTGACAAACGTCGTTAGCAGAAGCGCGAGCTCGGTACGCTACCAAAATCGTTCGTTTGATGAGTCATAAGAGACAGGAAGGAGTGGGCGACCGTTAAGACTGGCCTTTGCACCTGCATAGATTCTTTGCTGGATAGGTTTTGCTGGCCAGCATGGAGGGATGAGCGAGGTTGTTCGTCGGTCGTACGGGACCGACGTTTCTGATGAAGATTGGGAGTTTGTGTTGCCGTATCTGCTGTTGAGCCGGGAAGAGAACCGTAGCCGTCAGCATGAACTGCGGGAACTGTTCAACGCGGTGCGGTACGTCGTCAAGACCGGCAACCAGTGGCGCTTGATGCCGCACGATCTTCCACCCTGGCCGGCGGCGTATCAGCAGATGCAGCGCTGGTTGCGGGCGGGCTGCTTTGAAAGATCGTTGAGGATGTGCAGACCTTGCTGCGGCACTTTGGCGGGCGCAAGGGCCAGCCCACGGCGGTAGCCATCGACAGTCGCACGCTTCAGTCCACGCCCGAGTCTGGCGCCCGTGCCGGCTATGACGGAGCCAAGCGTCGCAAGGGTTCCAAGGTGCACATCGCCGTCGATACGCTGGGCCACCTCCTGGCGCTGAAGGTGACTCCAGCCGATGCGGGGAACCGTGAGCAGGTCTCAGCCCTGGCGGAACAGATCCAGCAGGTGACGGGCAAAACCGTGGAACTGGCCTATGTCGACCAAGGCTATATCGGCGAGAACGCCGCCGCCCAACATGGCATTCGGCTGGAGGTGGTCAAACATCCCCTGGCCAGACGCGGCTGTTGTGCTGCTGCCGCGCCGCTGGGTGGTCGAGCGCCGCTTCGTCTGGCCGCTCGCTTCCGCCGCTTAGCCCGGGACTACGAACGCCTCGATACCAGCCTCAAAGGCTTCACTCTCTGTCCTTCGCCTGCCTCATGCTCACACGCCTGTTCAATGCTCTCAACTCAACGTCATAACAGGCTCTAGCGTAGATGGTGCAAACGCTGTCCTAGAGGCAAAGGAAGATTGGATGAAGGGAGGGCACTTCACACTTATTACCGCCTTTGACGAGCACAGCTTTCGGATTGCCACCTACTTCTGCAAAGAAGGCATACAGCTGCCCAGGTTGGAGATTTCCTTCGATTTAAGCTAGGAAAACAGATCTACACCGCCGAGGTTCTTAGGAGAACCTTCGATTATGAGATTGCCCCCGCGCCCCGGCGTCTTCACGTCCTTCTAGCTTCCGGCAAATCGGTTCCATTATCAACGTGGTGAGTAGCAGAAACGTTCGTTTGAACTACCGCGACTTCTATCTGATATACCAGCAACTCCGACAGGCGGCTGAGGCACCGGCAACACCCTTGCAGAAGCAGTACGGCACCTTCTATGCCGAATGCATGGACACGGAGCAGGCCGAGCGGCTGAGCATAAAGCCGCTACAGCCCACCTTGGACGGAATCCAGAGCATAGGGACAAAAGCGCAGATTAGCGCATTGCTCGGCGACAGAAGTTTTCTCGGCACAGGTGTCTTCTCCCTTTCCGTGACCCAGGACGATCGCGATGTCAACAAGCAGGAGTCGCTACTAGCACGTTCAGCCGCCGGCACATATATGGCTCAACTTGTGCCGGCCCCGGTACTCGGTAGGGCTCTGACCATAACTTTTGCGGAACGCTACACAGAAATG
>CALMVL010000276.1:3620-7727 GCA_937873265.1 uncultured Granulicella sp. | reverse complement strand
CTCGAGGGTGGGCGGGTTGTAGCAGACTTGCCGGCCGCGGAGGTGATGGGGAGTCGCGTGCGAGAGGTGCGGGAGTATGTGGGCGCGGTGCACCGGGCGACCGCGCCGGAGGCTGAGTCATAGGTTCGAGAGTCAGAGAAGAGGTGTGGCTATGACGTATGCGCGCTCGGGATCGAACTTGTGACAGCACTGGCGCGATTTCTGCATCAGCATGGATACGAGATCGGGCGGCTGACGTTCGAGCATCTTTGGCTGACAGGGTTTGCCATGATCTTGGCGGCGGGGATCGGGCTTCCGCTGGGAATCCTGCTGACCCGCAGGCAGGGGCTGGCGCAGCCGGTGATTGCGGTCGCCAATGTGGTGCAGACGATCCCCAGCCTGGCGCTCTTTGGATTGTTGCTGCCGGTGCCCTGGCTGGGGGAGAATGCGGCGCGACTCGCAATTTTGGCGCTGACCGGGTATGCGCTGCTGCCCGTCCTCCGGAACACCTATGCGGGGATCGGTGGTGTCGATCCGGCGCTGGTGGATGTCGCCAATGCCATGGGAATGACAGGATGGCAGCGCCTGACGAAGGTGGAACTGCCGATGGCGGCGAGCGTGATTCTGGCGGGGCTGCGAACGGCGACGGTCACCTGTGTGGGCGTAGCAACGATTGCAGCGGCGATTGGGGCGGGTGGGCTTGGCGAGTTGATCTTCCGGGGAGTGGCTTCGGTTGATAACGGACTGGTGCTGGCGGGCGCCATCCCGGCGGCGTTGCTGGCGCTGTTGGCGGATGGGGTGCTGGGGTTTGCGGAGAAGCGGATGACGGTGCGGCGGTGAAGCAATGCGGCGCTTCTGGCGAGCGTAAAATTCTGGGCAGGAATCGGCCATGGCGCTCCATCATAACGACGTCGGGTAAGGTGAGTGCAGGTGCTCTCGAAATGCGGTGCGCAACGGGGCGTCCCGGGTGTCACGAGGTCGCGCTCATCTCTCCCACAATCGCCACGCTCGACCTTACGGCGCAGGGGAATGCACAGCAGTGCAAGACGGGGTACAAGACGGTCGGCAGCAAGGTTCGCACTCAGACCGCGCTTTCCGATGCGTACCTATGGGATGTTTCGAATCCCGTCAATGCCTCAGGGGGCAGCATGAGCCCAATCGGGACGGCGAGCTGCAAAAATGCTGCGGCCAAGCGATCACGGTAAGCACGACGGTCAGAGAGTCGGTCGGCAACGGGCCGATCACCTCGTTGCCGAATGGCTTGCCCTGCGCTACGTTGATCTGCAGGGGAAACGCATCTCATGTGGCTGGCGACGACGCGTCCAGGCCGGTATACTTTGCGCGATATGCGCAAGCACTCTCGGCCTGATTGCGAGCTTGGTAGGGTGTGCGCCGCCGCGGGGTTCGCGGGTGACAATTGGGGCCAAGAATTTCACCGAGCAGGTCGTGCTGGGAGAACTGCTGGCGCAGGAAATTGAAGCGAGCACGGGACAGCGGGTCGATCGTCGCTTTTATCTCGCAGGAAGTTATTTGTGCCAGCAGGCGTTACAGAGTGGACGGATTGATGGATATGTGGAGTACACGGGCACGGCGCTCACCGCGATTCTGAAGCAGCCTCTGCCGCCGATGGGCCAGAGAGATGCAGCAACTGTCTTTCGCACGGTATCCCATTTGTATCAGCAACGGTATCAAGTTCGGGTCGAGCCGGGACTGGGCTTCGAAGATACCTTTGCCATGGTGGTGCGTAAGGATGAGGGAGAACGGTGGGGGCTGAAGACGATCTCCGACGCCCAGCCACATGCGCCTGAGATGCGGCTGGGCGTCGGATATGAGTTTGAGGAGCGACCGGACGGTCTGCGGGGCTTGGAGGCGGCGTACGGGCTGCGCTTTGCGGGGCAGCCGCGGGTGATGGATCTGGGCCTGCTCTACCGGGCCATGGGGTCGGGACAGGTGGATATGGTGGCGGGGAACTCGACGGACGGCCCCATCCGAGCACTGGGTCTGGTGTCGCTGGCGGATAACAAGCACTTCTTTCCGCCGTATGAGGCGGTCCCGCTCTTTCGGGAAGATGCGCTCAAACGGCATCCGGAGATTCAGGCCGCCGCGGATAAGCTGGCGGGCAAGGTGACAGCGACGGAGATGCAGGCGATGAATGACGCGGTGGATGGGCAGCACCGCGATGTCGCCGAGGTGGTTCGGCTGTTTCGCAAACAGAAAGGGCTGTAATGGAGAGTCGTGAGCCGTGGATGCGAGGGACGCACGGAGATCTGGACGTGGTTCGGCGCGCAATCGTACATGCGCTCGAGCAGGCGGCGGAGGATGGCGATCGGTGGGCGGCAGGGCTCACGAAGGACGAGGTGCATGCTCGGCCGGCGGGACTGGCGTCGGTGGCGTTTCATCTGCGGCATGCGGTGCGGTCGCTCGATCGGCTACTGTGCTATGCGGACAATCGGTCGCTCAATGATCGGCAGCTGGCGGCGCTGCGGAGCGAGATGGAGACGGGAGATGAGACCGCTGCCGTCATGCAGGAGTTTCGCGAAGGGCTGGCGCGGGCAGTGGAGCGGGTGCGTGCGTTCCTGCCGGAGATGTACGGGGAAGCGCGGGGCATCGGCCGTCAGCGGCTGCCGACGACAGTGGCGGGGCTGCTGATCCACTGCGCGGAGCACACGCAGCGGCACATGGGGCAGATGGTGACCACCGCCAAAGTTGTTCGGGGCAGCGTGGAAGTAAAACTGGATGGCATCGTCTCGGAGCAGGTTCTGCTGGACACTGAGGGTCGAAGGGACGGCTAAGCCAGCCCTTGGCCTTAATCACGGCGCAGATCACGGAGACGCCTCCTCCAAACGGGGGAGGAACTTTCGCGCGCCAAGCGCGTACAAGTGGGGAAGGACGGCACGATGGTCGAAACGGCTCCGGCGAGGGATGAGGTGCGTGGGGGTGAGTCGTTGCGCTCGGCATTGCTGCTCGCATCGGCATTTGCAGCGGTCAAGATTGCGGTGCAGGTGGTGGCGAACGTGCTGGCCCAGCGGGCGGGGTACGGCATCTTTCGGGACGAGCTCTACTACATCGTCTGTGGGCGCAACCTGGATTGGGGGTATCTCGATCAGCCGCCGCTGGTGGCGTTGCAGGCGCGCGTCGCTGAGGTGCTCTTTGGCCTCCACTCGCTCGCGCTGTTTCGCTTGATCCCGGACCTCATGGGTGGGTTGGGGGTCGGCTTGGCAGGGCTTCTGGCGTGGGGAATGGGTGGACGGCGATTGGCGCAGGCGTTGGCGATGCTGGGTCTGTTGTGCTCGCCGATGTGTCTGGGTGTGGACGGCAACCTATCCATGAACGGGACCGAGCCGGTCTTCTGGGAAGGTATTGCGCTGCTGCTGATCTTGCTGCTTCGGCAACGGGACCCGGAAACCCGTGGCGAAGTGCGACGGTATGTTTCACCGGCATCAGGCTGGGTGGGGATCGGGGTCCTGGCTGGCTTCGGCATTGAGAACAAATGGAATATTGCGTTCTTTCTGATCACGATGTGTGTGGGGGTAGTGCTGAGTCCCCAGCGGGGAGTGCTGCGGAGCCGGTGGGTCTTGGTGGGGACGGCGGTTGCGCTGGCGCTGGCCGCGCCCAATTTCCTGTGGGAGATGCACCGGCACTGGCCGACGCTGGAATGGCTCCATAACGATGCATTCGGCAAAAAGAACATTCACCTCGGACCGATGGCCTTCGTCCAGAATCAAATCCAGGTGCAGAACCCGGCAGGGCTGGTGCTGTGGGGTGCTGGGCTGGTTTGGTTTCTTTATGGGACGGCCGCGAAACAGTTCCGCGCGTTCGGACTCATGTTTTGCGTCTATCTGCCCCTGATGATCGCCATGCACGCGAAAGACTACTATCTTTCGGCCGTGTACCCCACGCTGTTCGCGGCCGGCGGCGTGGCGTGGGAGCACTGGTCGCGGCCCGGGTGGCAGCGGAAGATCCTGGTTCCGGCTTACTCGCTGGTTCTGCTGCTTTGGGCGGGTCTGGCGCTTCCGCTGGCGCTGCCCGTGCTACGGCCGGAGCAGTACGTGGCGTACACGCAGCGGATTGGCCGGAAGACACCGGAAACGCAGACCTTTGATCACGCGGCGCTGCCGCAATACTTCG
>CALMVL010000276.1:0-3520 GCA_937873265.1 uncultured Granulicella sp. | reverse complement strand
TCGGCCGGATGTGCCTACGGCGGTGAGCGGGCACCAGAACTACTGGTTTTGGGGGCCGCGCGGGCATTCCGGCGCGGTGATGGTGATCTATGGAGACGGACGGGACACCGATGAGGAGGAGTTCCAGAGTGTGACGGACGTGCGGTGGACACCAGACCCATGGACAGAGCCGTACGAGCAGAAGACGATTTACATCTGCAAGCGGCCGAAGGGATGGACGCTGCCTGGGCTCTGGCCGAAGGTGAAGGAATGGTACTGAGCGCAGCTTCGGAGCCGGGTTCTGCTGGCGTTCACATCTGCTCCTGTATTCAGAAGAAGGGGAGAGAGAACCCCAGAAGAAGAACGGCGCACGATGGCATCCACACGACGGTGCCGTAGACTTCGCACTGTGAGAACACGAAGCATGGAACAGGCGGGGTTTACCTTTGGCGAGAGCCGGAGGAAGCTTTGTTCGCGCATCGACCTTTCCCGGTGGGACCCGAAGCTGAGGCGAGACGATCCTCTGAAGACGCTCGAGCGGGCAATGCGCGGACGTGTTCCGGCGCTGCTCGCCTTGAAAGACGAGCGGATGCGGGCGTCACCGTTCGGGTTCTTCCGAGGGGCCGTGCCGGTGATGGCTTCGGATCTGGCGTCGGGGAAGAACACGGGCGTTCTCAGTCAGATTTGCGGGGATGCGCATGTGCAGAACCTCGGGGCGTATGCGGGCCCGGACGGGCGGCTGGTGTTTGACATCAACGACTTCGACGAGACCATTCGAGGGCCTTTTGAGTGGGATCTGAAGCGGATGGCAACCAGCCTCCTGCTCGCCGGGCGTGGAGCGGAGATCAAAGAGGGCGATTGCGAGGCGGCGGTGCAGGCGTTCTTAGGAGCGTACTGCGATCTGGTGCAGATTCTGGCGCGTATGCCGGTGCTGGATGTGGCGCGCTACCAGGTACACCGGCTGCTGCGGATGGAGACAGTCTCGGAGGCGCTCGGAAGAGCCCAGCGCGAAACGCCGATGCACTCACTCGAGCGCCTGACGGAGAAGGGCAAGGGAGGTCGGGTCTTCCGCACGGAGCGGCCTCTGCTGCGGCGGTTGACCGGCGCAAAGGCATCGGCGGTGCTGGCGTCGCTCAAGCTATACGAGCGGAGTTTGCTGCCGGAGCGGCAGACGTTCTTTGCGCAGTTCCGGGCCGTGGATGTGGCGTTCAAAGTGGTCGGAACAGGGTCGGTAGGCCTGCGGGATTATTGCGTGTATCTCGAAGGGAACGGGGCGAAGGATCCGCTGTTTTTGCAGATCAAGCAGGAGGTGGCGTCCGCATACGCCGGTTGCCCGGGCGCCGGGGCGGTTTGGAAGGGGAATGCGGGTGAGCGGGTCGCGGTGGGGCAGCGGTCGATGCAGCTGCAGTCGGATCCTATGCTGGGGTGGACGCGGTTTGGCGGGCGCGACTACCTGGTGCGCCAGCTGAACGACCACAAGGCTTCGGTGGATACGACGAAGCTCGGCGTGGAGGGTCTGGCAGAGTACGCAACCGTATGCGGCGAACTGCTGGCGCGGGGGCATGCGCGCTCGGGAAGCGCCGCGGCGGTAGCGGGGTATGTGGGCGCAGGAAAGAAGTTTCGGCTGGCCGTGGAGGAGTTTGCCCAGGCTTACGCGAAACAAACGGTACAGGACTGGAAGGAGCTGGTGAAGGCGAAGCACACCACCCTCCGGTAGCAGGCCGATGCGCTTGCAGCCGCGTGTCAGGATGGCATCTTCACGGCTTCGCCGAGCCACTTGGGGTTAGCGGCGGTGCCATCGAAGGCGGCCGTGGTCTTGAACATCTCGTACTTGCCCGTGAGGGCGGCGTCCCGGGTGCGGGCGAGCAGAGCGTCGGTCTGTTGCGGGGTAAGCGGCTGAAATGTGCGGGCAGCGGTGAGGGCCTGCTCCAGAATATTCGGATAGTCGATGCCGGTGATGACGACGGAGACGGGCTGCGAGAGCGAGAACTGCAGGCCTTCCATGGGCTGGAAGGTGTTGCTTTTGAGCAGGCCGGTGTCGCCGAAGGTCTTCATGGCGAGGACGCCGATGCCCTGCTGGTTGGCGACGGGGACAACTTCCTTGAGGAAGGAGCGGAAGTGGGCGTCCATGACGTTGATGGGCATCTGGACGGTGTCGAAGTGGAAGTTGTGCTGCTGGGCGACTTCGAGCATGCGGAGGTGGACGGCGGGATCTTTGTGGCCGGTGAAGCCGATGTAGCGGATTTTGCCGGCATCGCGGGCGGCGACGGCGGCTTCCATGGCGCCTCCGGGGGCGAAGATGCGGTCGGGGTCTTCCATGCGGAGGATCTCGTGAAACTGGACGAGGTCGACCATTTCGACCTGCATGCGGCCCATGGACTGCTCGAGCTGTTTGTTGTATTCCTCCTTGGTGCGACCGTCGATCTTGGTCATGACGAACATGTCTTTGCGGTGATTGCCGTCGCGCATGGCCCAGCCGAGGCGGACTTCCGAGATGCCGTCGTTGTAGTCCCAGCAGTTGTCGAAGAAGGTGATGCCGCCGTCGAGGGCGGCGTGGACGAGCTTAATGGCGTCGTCCTGGGTGGTCTCCTTGTGCTTGGCGAGGTGATAGCCGCCCATGCCGATGGCGGAGACGCGCTCGCCGGTGGTGCCGAGCTCGCGGTAGAGCATGCCGGGCTTTTCGGGGCGTTTGGTGGGAGTTTGCTTGTGGGCGGGGGCTTGGGCGGAGGCGGTCGAGCTGCCGGCTGCCACAGCGACTCCGGCTGCTGCCGCGGATATGAAGAAGTCTCGGCGTTCCATCCTGGTTTGCTCCTCGGGTGCGGTTCTATAAGATGCCGTGCTGCGAAGAATGGCTGGTACCCCCCTCCCCCCCGGGGGTTACCCAAGCTAAGTGCCGTGGAATGAACGACGTGCACTTTTAGGCGTAGCGCAAGTACAACAAACGAAGGCATTTATTGCTAAATATCAGATTCGAGATGAGATAGCTTTTCTTTGTTGATTCCAGACGGGTGCATTTCCAGTGTAAGAGATTCTGCCCAGAGTTTGCGCCACTTGGAACTGCTCAGCTATCAACGGCTTCCGTCCTCGCTCCACTTGACAGGAGGGTTTGCTGCTGTGTTCCCCGACGACCACATGGGTCTTCGGCATGGGACCTTCGGCCCGCTCCCGGATGTCGCCATTGGTGCCTCGGGTTTGCCCAGACTGCCTCGCAGTTCACTCGGGACGGTGGGCGGCGCGGGCGATGAGGGTAGCGGTGTAGGCGGCGCCGAAGCCGTTGTCGATGTTGACGACGGTGACGTTGGGGGAGCAGGAGTTGAGCATGCCGAGCAGGGCGGCGGTGCCGCCGAAGGAGACGCCGTAGCCGACGGAGGTGGGGACGGCGATGACGGGGACGGCGACATGGCCGCCGACGACGGACGGGAGGGCGCCTTCCATGCCGGCGCAGACGACCACGCAGTCGGCCTCCCGGAGCTGGGGGCGGACGGCGAGGATGCGGTGCGGGCCGGCGACGCCGACGTCGTAGAGGCGGGTGACGCGGGCA
>CALMVL010000275.1:15969-21063 GCA_937873265.1 uncultured Granulicella sp. | reverse complement strand
GTCGGGACGTGGCTCAGCCTGGTAGAGCGCACCCTTGGGGTGGGTGAGGTCGCTAGTTCGAATCTAGTCGTCCCGACCATTTCCTTTCGCGGTTGTCGTCCATCATCAAGTCGAAATCCCGTTGAGGGTCCGGAAGCGGTCCTTTCAAAGCCTCAGTTGATGGTGATCGTCAACGCTCCCGATGCGCTTGCACCTGGATTTGTGGCAACCAGCGATGCCGTGCCCACGGCGGCGAGGTCGCTGGACGGAATGGCAACCGAGACATGCGTGGCATCGACGATGGTGGTTGTGCGGTACGCGCCATTCCACGTCACGGCGACGCCCGGAACGAAGTTACTCCCCGTCAGGGTCAACAGCGTGTTCCCGGACCCGTGGGAAATCGTCGCGGTGGAACTCGCAGACAAGGTCGCCGCCGAATTTGGCTGCAACTCCTGCGGCGCCACGATGGCACCACGCACAAGGTAGATATGTCCTCCGCTGGTAAGGATCGCTAACCCATCCTGTCCCCAGCGAACGACATCCACTCCGGTGTAGGACGTGTTGCCCTCGATGGTCTCCATGTTGAGATTGACCGTGCCTGTCGGCAGGAAGGTGTTCTGGTCGAAGACCTCGATGCCATCCGGGGCGCTGCCGGAGTTTACACCTCCTGGAACAGCCGCTGTGTTCACCATGTAGAACGCGCGCTGCAAGCTGGCATCGGGAGCGAAGCTCAAGCTATTCGAAAAGCCCCCGCCGCCGGTCACCGGGAAGACACCGATCTGTGTTGCCGGAGAGGGGGCGGGGTTGGCAACGCCGCCTGCGTTGGCAAACGCAAGCCCTCCGCTCAGCTTGAAGCAACCGAAGTGGTTCAGCGTGGACTCGGTGTACTGCGAATAGTTGTAGTAGGTGAATCCCGCCGCCGTCACCATGTAGTGGTCGAAGGTTGATCCGGACGTATCGATATCAAAGGCCAGCAGGTCACCAGCATCGAGGAAGGCAAGGCACGACCCGCTGTACGGGCCGGACGCCTGCCCGCGAATGGATGCCGTCTTGTTCACCGGATCGAAGTCGTAGATGGCATTGCCGGTGAACGACGCGAGGTCCAGGGCGATCGTGTTTTCCGTGCCGGGCTGCGTCGCAAGCCCTCGCAGGGCGATGCCGCCGTCGAAGTTTGTGGTTGGCGGTACGACGTAGGTGTAGTCCGGCTGCTGCGTCAGCATATTGAACCGCGCCACACTCTGGCTGCCGGACAGGATCGTGTACAGGATCTGTCCATCGGAGGTCAGCGCGAGGTTTGTCGGCTGGCTGCCGATCGCAACCGGCGTCCCCACCGTTGCCGTATCCGGCGTGATCGCCACTATCGAGTTCCCCGTCACGGTGCTCGAGCCGGACCCCACACTCGCCATGATGTTGCGCGAGAACGGATCGTAGAGCAGGTGATTGGCTCCCAGCGGGATGACACCGAAGTAGCTCAACGGCACGGCATTCGAGCCACCGCCGCCGGGCGCGGGGTTGGCCACGGTCACCGGGGCCCACCCAATCGAGGCCGCTTGTGCGCTCGGAACCGTTGCTGTCAGCTGCGTGCTGCTGACGTACGTGGTGGTCAACGCAGATGTGCCCAACTGGACAACGGCACCGCTGCCAAAGCCTGCGCCCGTTACCGTGATCGTGGTATCGGATGAGCCGGTCTGGATGGCGTTGGGCGCGATGGACGCGATCGATGGGACGAGGTTGAACGCAGCACCCGTGATGGTTGTCGTGTTGGTCGCCTGATTGTTCGCCGGTGTCGGATCGTTCTCCGATCCGTTCACGCTGGCCGTGGTTATCGCCGTTCCGGCCGTGGTCTGCTCGACGACAAAGGTCACCGTGGCGCTTGCTCCGCTGGCCAGACTTCCGAGGTCGCAGTTCACCCCATTGCCCGTCGAGCAGGTGCCTGCCGAAGGCGTTGCTGAAAGCAGCACGCCGGTGGAGGGGACGGTGCCAGTCAGGGCGATGTTCGTCGAGGCCGCTGGCCCCGCGTTGGCGACCGTCGCCGTGTAGGTCGTGTTGGACCCCGTTGTCGCTGGCCCCGAAGCCGCCACAGTCACGCTGAGATCGGCATTGGTTGCGGAAAGATCCTTCACCAGGTTCGACCGCAGGCTGAAGAATCCTGCGGTGGAGCGGAACGCCAGCCCGTTCGTGCCCCATCGCGTCAGCCGGTCCGGCGTCGTGCTGAACCCGTTGTACGGAATCGACGCGATCGGAATCGCGGATCCGGTCGAGGTGTAATCCGATAAATTGAAGATCTGAATCTGGTTCGTGTCGCTGTAGGATTGCCCACTCGCATTGTCGAGAATGAACGCCTTGCCAAGGGTCGTATCCACAGCGATCGAACCGTCTGCCACCATTGTGCCTGAGGAGTAGAAGGTGCCCAGCAGCGCTCCCGATTCCGCATCGGACGCCTGGCCATAGTCCGTGTAGATCATGCCGTTCGCGAGCTGTATTTCATCCACGCCATTTTCGGCAAAGGTATTGCCAGAGCTGATGTTCGCCTTGGCAGTCAGACCACTCGAGCTGTAGGTGAAGGTCTCGTAGCTGCTCCCGCCAGCGACATAAATCTCGTTCAGGCTTCCATTGACTTGCAGGGCGTCAAAGCCCTGCGTGATGTTGGCGCTGACAAGGCTGCCGCGCAGTGCTCCGCTATCGAAGATGCCGAGCTGCCCTGTGCCGAAGTCACTTGTAGCAAACGACACGACGACGGAGTTCGGAGCCCCGGGCAAAGCCAGCAAAGCGAGTGCGGTTCCAGGCGGTTCGTAAAGGCCGCTGTTGCCACCGATGGTGAACTGCAGCCCAGCTGTTCCCGTCGTGAGGTTTACCTGCCGAACCGCGGAGGCGCCATCGAGGCCCACCCAAAGAACGGTTCCATCGGAGCTGATGGCCAGCTTGTTCGGTTCGCTGCCCACCTGGATCGGTTGTCCGAGGGCCCCGGTAGTCGGGTCCACAGAGACTACCGAATTGCCATAGGGCGCCCCCACAGAGCTGGGAATGGACAGGTAGAACAACCCATTCGCAGGGTTGTAGACCATGCTGTTATTCACCAGGCCCACATAGGCCGTCAGTGCAAAGGGCGCCGTCGTGCCGCCACCCGGCGCGGGTGTCGTCACCGTGAGGTTGTTTGCATTGAGCAAGGACAACGCGCCGGCCGGAATTGTCACCTGGAGCGAGCCACTGTTCAGCGTCGACGGCAGCGTCGTGCCGTTTACCGCGACAGTCGTGGCGGAGGTAAAACCGGTTCCGTTCAGCGTCAGCGTCGTCGCCTGATTGATCGGCACCGCCGACGAGGGGGATACGCTCGCAAGTGTCGGCGCCGGCGGGTTCGTAATCGTCACCGTGACCGCGTTTGATATGGGCGGCGTGGCCGTCGGCGAGTTCAGCGTGATGGTCGCGGTTCCTGCCGTCAGCAGAAGGGCGGCCGGAACAGCCGCGGACAGGTAGGGTATGCCGTAGTTGTCCTGCGTCAGCATCGTCTGCAAGGCAGCGCCGTTCCACTGCACAGTGGAGCTGGCGGTGAAGCCCGTCCCCGAAACTGAGAGCGTGGTGTCCCCGGAGCCCGTCGTAAAGGTGTTCGGCGTTACGGCCACAATGGTGGGGGCCGATGTTGGAGCAGCCACGGTCAGGGGGAGCGTGCTGGAGTTACCGCCGCCCGGCGCAGCATTCACGACACTGATGGCGAGCGATCCTGTTTGGGCCTGATCGGCCACCGTCAGCTGAAAGGCCAACTGTGTCGGGCTGACATACGTCGTGGCGCGTTTGACGCCACCCACCTGCACCTGCGACGTTGCCACAAAGCCTGTGCCGGCCACCTGAATCGTCGACACCGTGGTCGCACCCGAGACCACGGTGGCTGGGTTCAACGCGGTGACCACCGGCGCCGGGTTGGCCACCGTCAGGGTGACGGCTCCCGAGGAGCCACCACCTGGGGCCGGATTGACGACAGCGACACCGAGCAGAGCCGCCGAGGCCTGGTCTGCCACGCTCAGGGGAAAGGTCAGCTGGGTCCCGCTCACGAACGTCGTCGCGCGGTTGGTGCCGCCCACCTGTACCTGGGAGTTCGGGAGGAAGTTGCTTCCCGTGACGGTCACCGTTGTCGCTGCGCCCGCGCCCGCGGTCAGCGTCTGTGGCGTCAGCGCAGCAATCGCCGGCGCTGGGTTGTTCACCGCAAGCGAGGACGCAGCCGAGGTACCGCCGCCCGGCGCCGGATTCACCGCCGTCAGGTTCACGGGGCCACCGGTCGCCAGGTCACCAGAAGTCAAGGTGACATTGACTTCCGTCGAACTCACAAAGGCGGTCGCTCTCGCGCTTCCACCGACCTCGATCATCGTGGTCGGAACGAAGCCGGTTCCGGTCACGGCAATCAGCGGGGAAGAAGCACCGGTGAGAAACGAAGATGGCGTAAACGACGTAATGACCGGCGCGGGATTGTTCACCGTGAGATTGACCGGCGTGCCGGAGCCACTGGTTGAGGTTCCACTTTCCGCGACCACAGAAAGCACGCCTCCGGCAGCGATCTGCGAAGCCGGGATGCTGGCGGTGATCTGCGTACTGCTGACAAAGGTGGTCTGCTCCACGGCACCGCCGACCTGCACCGCGGTTGCTGCACTGAATCCAGTCCCCGTCACCGTCAGGGTGGTCGCCCCTGCCCCCGCTGTAAGGGTCGACGGGGCGATGGACGTCACCGCCAGAGTGGTGGACGTCGAACTGCTCGAAGCGGAAGGGTTTCCGGACCCACACCCTTCAAGAACAAGAGGTGTGACAAGGCAGACTGCGAGGAGGTGATGCAGCGAACGAGGTCTCATAACAGAGAGCCCAGTGTAAGTACCTCCTTTGAGTTCCGCCAGCGAAATCTTTGACCCATGATCGTTACCTCCGTTCTTACCGAGACCCCGGTGGGAATGCTCTAACGGAGATCTGCTGGATGTGGGGAGGAAGCGATCGAGCTTGTCCTCGTACCGCCGACTCTCGTAGCAGTTTCGACGGGCGTGAACTGCTGTCGCAGTCACTCGCATGGATCCCTGCTACTTTGCTGCGCGTCATCGATGGGGGCAACCACTACCGCTGGGTAAACGGCACACGCTG
>CALMVL010000275.1:377-15869 GCA_937873265.1 uncultured Granulicella sp. | reverse complement strand
CCAGTGCCCATCTGAGTCAGCCAGTCGGTGTCGCCGTGGACAGCCAGGGCAACCTCTATATCGCTGGCTCGTCAGATCTCCGCGTCAAGAGGATGTTGAGCGTCGATCTCCATCACTCTGCCCTTAATGCCTGCATCGGTTCGACGGAGGCTGCGCGCAGCGCGGGGATGAGGCAGGCAAGCCCGGCCACAAGCATCAGCACCAGAGCAACCGAAAGAAGAACAGAAAGGTCGATCTTGCCGATGCCGAACAGCGTGCTTTGCATGCCGCGACCGACGAAGTAAGCGCCGACGGTGCCAAGGGCGAGGCCGATCCCGGCAAGCGCCAGGCCTTCGCGGACGACCAGACCGACCACGCGTTGGCGGTTGGCGCCGAGCGCCATGCGGAGGGCGATTTCATGCGACCGTTGCGCGACCGCAAACGACATGACGCCGTAGACGCCGAGACCGGCAAGCAGAAGAGCGACGAGGGCAAAGCTTACGAAAAGAACAAGCGTGAAGTGGTCATTCGAGAGAACCAGATCACGGACTTCGTCCAGGGTGCGAGGTTCGGCGACGGCGATCTCGGGATCAACCGCATGCACCGCGGCCGCGATGCTCTTGACCATGGCGGTGGGGTCATTCGCGGTGCGGACGCCGATGCTGGCGCCGGGCCAGGGAATCTGCCAGAAGGGAACCTGCATCTCGGGGTAGGGTTCACGAAGATTGCCGTTGCGGACGGTGTGGTACACCCCGACGATCTGCCACTCGACCGGTGGGCCGAGCTTGGTTACGCCGGGAATGAGCTGCTCGACGGAGACGCGCTGCGTCAGCGGGTCAGTGTCTTTGAGGTATCTGCGGACAAACTCCTCGTTCACGGCGGCGACCTTCACGCTGGAGGCGGTGTCTTGATCGTTGAAGGCGCGACCCTTCACGATGCTGACGCCGAAGGTGCGGAAGTAGTCCGGCGTCACCATGCCGAAGTTGGTGTTCGGACGAAGGGAGGGATCACTGAAAGCGGGTTTACCGACGACGGTGAAGGGCATCCCGAAGCCTGCTCCAAACAGCGGCAGACCGGTCGACACGGAGGCGGAGCTGACGCCGGGAACGGCGCTGATGCGGAAGAGCATCTGCCGGTAGTAAGCGACGATCTTCTCGGGGTCTTTGGGACGGGTGTCGGGAACGGGAAGGAAGAAGGTGAGGACGTGATCGGTGCGCACGCCGAGATCGACGCGAAGCAGGTTCAGGAAGCTGTGAATGGCGAGGCCCGCACCGGCGAGCAGGGCGAGCGCGAGCGCGAACTCGCCGATGACGAGCCCTTGCCGCAGCCGGCGTCGCCCTGTTCCGAGACCGGCGCGCCCGCCCTCTTTGAGGGTCTCGCCGGGATCGATACGGGACGCGTACCAGGCGGGGGCGCTCCCGAACAGAAGGCCCGCGAGGGTGGCGGATGCGAGGGTGAACAGAAGGATGGGCAGGTTGAGCCTGAGGTCCGCGTCCGTGGGAATGGTGCCGAGCGGCATCACGGCAATGAGAGCGCGCAACATCGCATACCCCATGCCGATGCCGAGGATCCCTCCCCCCACCGCGAGCAGCAAGCTTTCCGTAAGGAGCTGCTCGAAGATGGTCTTGCGCGTGGCTCCGAGCGCGCTTCGGACGGCCAGTTCCTTCTGGCGCGCCATGCCGCGGGCGAGCAGCAGGTTCGCAACATTGACGCAGGCGATCAAGAGGATGAAGGCCACCGCGCCCAGCAGCATCCATAAGGTCTGTTTGCGATCGCTGGGGAGGAAGTCGTTGTGCAGCGGTTCGACAAAGACGCCCCATCCCTTGTTGCTCTTGGGGTACTGCTGGGCGATGTGGGTGGCGACCGCGTCCATGTCGGCCTGGGCTTGCTTGACGGTCACGCCAGGTTTGAGGCGGCCGATCGAGAGGAGCCAATGAAAATCGTGGTTGAGCTGCTCGGGTTGGAAGACAAGAGGCACATTGAGCTGCGCGCTGGGAACCCGGTCGAAAAGGCCGGGAGCGAGCACACCCACGACGGTGTAGGGTTCTCCGTTGATGCGCATGGATTGGCCGACAAGCTTCCGATCCGCGCCCAGGTGGGACCAGAGTTTGTGGGTGAGGATGACCTCATGGCCTCTGCCCTCCACGCCTTCTTCGGGCAGGAAGTCGCGGCCGAGAAAGAACGGCAGCCCGAGCATGTTGTAATAGCCGGGCGTCACCTGAACTCCCTCGATATTCTCCGGCTGCTCTTTGCTCGCGATGTTGAAGGATCCGCCACTGAACGCGTTGAGACTCTGAAACGAGTGGTTCTGGCGTTGCCAGTCGGTAAAGTCGCCGGCGGAGATGCCGTTATGGAAGCTGCCGATCTTGGACCACACGACAACGAGCTGGTTGGGTTGTGGGTACGGCAGCGCAGCCAGAAATGTCTGGTAATCCACGGTGAAGATGGCTGTGTTCGCCCCGATGCCGAAGGCAAGGGTCAGAAGCACGGTGACCGTGAGCCCGGGATTCTTCCACAACACACGGACGGAGTAGCGAAGATTGCGGAGCAGCTTCGACATCGGACAACCTCCCGGGCTATTTCGGATCCGCTGCGATCAAGAAGTCCGTTGCAGAGCAGCTTACTCGATCACGGCAATCCTCGGGATTGCGCGACGTCGGCCAACCCCTTGCTGCCTGGCGGAAGTCCAACGCGGTACATGACCCGAACGCAAGTCCTGTCTCACACCGCGCTCCTCGTGTGCGCTGCCGTCTCTGGGGTCGCGCAGCGCCTCGGCCCCGCTCGTCTGCCGCACCCGGTGGCCTCCAGCGGAGGCGGCAGAAGCTTCTACGTGGCGAACACCGGAAACGACGGCAATGACGGCCTTTCGCCGGAGCGCGCCTGGAAGACCGTGGCCAAGGCAAACAGCGCCATGGCCCAGATGCAGCCGTGCGACCGCGTGCTGTTCCATCGCGGCGACGTGTTTCGCGACGACTACATCCGGCTGGTGAATGCGGTGAACGCGACCGCCTCAACCACGCTCGCGAGCGATCCGCCGCGGTACTCCGGCACCGGCTCCTGCCAGTTCACGATCGGCGCCTATGGCACCGGGGCCAATCCGCTCCTCGACGGGGCCGACCCGCTCTCGCTCTCCTGGACCGAAGTCGCCGCTGGCACCTACTCCGCGCCGCTGGCTAACCCGCCTTCGAAGCTGTACGCCGACCCCCCAGAGGCCGCGAACTGCGCCCGCTCGGCCTGCCCGGCGCTGCTGCCCATGCCGAATGCCGTCACCGGCCCCGGCCCGTACCACTTCCTCGACATGGCGCAGAATCCGCAGCAAAACCGGTCCATCATCTACGGCGCCACCTCGGCAGCCCAGGCGCCCAACGGGCAGGCCATGTCCCAACCCTATCTGTGGCGCTGGCTGCGTACCGCCCCCACCCCGAACGGGGCGGTCGTCGTTTCGGCCACCAACACCGGCCTCCAAAACGTGCAGGCAACGCCCGCCAGCTGGTACTACGACTCCAATCGTCACCTGATCTACGTCCACCTGCGCGACAGCTCCAACCCCTCGGCGCATCGCTTCGAGGGAACGTACCGCCCCTTCGGCGTGCTGATGCAGTCGGTCAATCACGTCACCGTCACCGGTCTCGCGATCGCCCACGTAGCGGAGGATTGCGTGCTCGCCGATGCGTATTCCGATTCGAGCCGCGGCGGATCCTACTTCACCAACGAGTACAACGGGATTGTCGGAAACCAGTGCTGGAACTACGGCAGCCTCGCAGCGTCGCGGGATCCGCTGCAGAGCCACTGGAATCAGGACCAGGCAGGCATTCTCGTCACCGCGACGGGCGAGGCCGCACCGCATTTGCTGCGGGGCAACACCGTGACCGGCAACAACGTCGGTACGGCGGACGGGTATCTCGGATCGACAGCTCTCGTCGGCATCGAGATGTATGACCAGGATGGCGGCGGCACGGCAAACACGCTCGAGGCCTCGCACAACATCCTTCACACAAGCATCGCCCCGGCACTCGTCTATGGGACGAACAAACCGAATCTGACCAACAACGGCGGACGGATTGCCTTCAATGAGGCCTTTGACAGTCAGGGCAACTTCTTTTTCAGTAGCGTGACCGGCGGCCGCGCCGACCATAACTACGCGCACGAAAGCTACGGCGAGGGCATCCAGATCGGCGGCGCCTCGAAGTCCGATGGCAACGGAGCGCCACCCCACGTGATCGACCACAACCTCCTGGTCAATCTCGGCCGCACCTCCACCGGTACCGCCTTCAACGGCATCGACTGCAACACCGGCGGCAACGATGCGGCTCCGGCGGGCAGCCTCGACGGCCTGTGGGAGGTCAACAACACCATGTACAACACGGACTCCGCCGGCCCCACCTTTGAGCCCGGCTGCACCCACCCGCACTTCTTCAACAACATCGTCGACCAGAGTGCCCCGCAGATGTTTCCCTTCGGCCCCAAGTCCCCCAAAAACGGGTCGTACCTGGTGTATTTCACCAATGGACCCCTTACGTCTGGATTCGACTTCGGCCATAATCTGTGGACCAACGGGACCAACCGAACACCCTTTCGCAACAAGTTCGACTGCACCAGTTGGTTTACCTCCGTCTCTGACAAGAACTCCGCATGCATTCCGGACCCCGGCTTCACCAACCCCCAGCAGGACGACTTCGGCCTGCGCGCGGGTTCACCGGCCATTGGCTACGGTCAGGTCGGCGTGGCCGGCGTGGGCACCAAAGACGCCGGCGCCATCCCCTATGGCCAGTCGAAGCTTTTCTAAGCGCGGCGCCTTCGCGCTCTCCCTCGGGCGGGCGTGCAGCTTCGCGTGGCCTTTGCTGCTGGCTCCGGGGCTTCACGCTGCCACCTACTTCGTCAGCAACGCGGGGGTGGACACAAACCCCGGCACGCAGGCAGAGCCGTGGCGCACCCTTGCCCGCGCCACGACTTCGCTCGCCGCCGGCGACAGCCTTCTTCTTGCCCGCGGCAGCCGCTGGGTCGAGCCGCTGCTGATCTCTACCTCCGGCACCGCCTCCGCCCCAATCGCCATTGCTGACTTCGGCAACGGCGACCTGCCCACCATCGATGGCGGCGGTACGGCGACGTCTGCGTGCAAGCTGCTCGTCGTCCGATACGTCGCCCTCAAACACCTCCGCTGTACCCACGCGGTCGAAGGGCTTGAGCTCTTCAACAGCAGCGACATCTCCGTCGACCAATCGACCTTCGACGGCAACGCCGACCGCAACGTCATGATCGGCGGTCCGCTGGCGAGCCATCTCGCCTTCACCGGGAACTCCATCCACGACGCACGGAACGACTGCTGGATCGACTTCGCCCCTGGCGACAACATCCTCTTCGAAAACAACGATGTCGCCCGCTGTGTTACGACGACGACCCCGTTCGGGGCCGGGGTGCGCGTCGTCAGCGACGGCGCAAGCGAGGCCCACCGGCAGACCAACGTGCGCATCCTCGGCAACCACATTCATGATCACGGCGCCGGCTCCGGAGGCGCCGCCAACAACACCGGCAACTGCCTCCACCTTGACACCGTCGGCGGCGGTCTCGTCGTCGCCGACAATGTCTTCAGCAACTGTGGGGGCAACGGCCTCGAGCTCGAGTGGGCCGGCGGCTCCGGGACCCATGTCGTCGAGCGCAACACCGCCTCCGGGAATGGAGCCGCTGGATTTCTTCTGTATCGCCGCAGCCAAGGCGTGCAGGTGATCTCCAATACCGCCTTCGGCAACGGCATCAACTTCGAGTCGCTCAGCGAATTTGGCGTGAGGGATCCCGTTGGCATGACGAACAATCTCTGGCAGGGAAACTTCGCCTATGCGCCCCGCCCCGGCGGCCTGAACGTCTCGTTTCAAGGCGGTGCGGCGAACGACGGCGTGAACGGCTCCGGCAATCAGTACCGCGGCAACTGCTGGGGCGACGACGGAGCCGCGCGCTTCCGATGGGGGTCGGCGACGGCCGCAACCGCCGCCGAGTTCGTCGCCGCCAGCGCGGGCGCGGCCGACAACGTATGCAGCTCCAGCCAGCGAAGACAGATGAGTCGTTTTGAATAGCCGCCCACGGCGGCGAGGCGCGCGGCAGAACCCGCGCTTGTTCGCATCCGGCAGCCCAACGGGGAAGACTCTTGATACTCTAGGGGCCAGCGCGGGGAATCAATGCCCGTCGCGGAAAGAGACGTGATGGCCACCAAAAGATCGACCGAGACGCCGGCGAAAAAGGCGACCAAGACCGCCGCCGGAAAGTCCCCAACGAAAACCGCAGCCAAGACCGCAGCGGAAACGTCCGCGAGCCCGGCCTCGCCGGAGCCGGCCGGAGCGCGATCGTCCGCCGAAAAGCGCGAGCCAACCCACGCAGAGATCAGTCGCCTCGCGCACCAGTACTGGGAGGAGCGCGGCCACCACCACGGATCGCATGAAGCGGACTGGGCTCGCGCGGAGCGGGAGCTGCGATCGCGCTCCTGAACCATCCGGCGCCGCGCAACGTCCGGGCTCCCTGCCGCGCACGCGGAGACGCCCCGGCGTCTCCGCTCTCCCCGCCGCTCTTTCGTTCCTGGCTGCCTTTGCGCACTCGCCGCGATTGTGTTCGCCGCGTTCGCGTAAACCCGGCTCTCGCTCCATCCGTCTAGCTCAAAGCCATAGACCGCTTTGCCCGTACCCCGACGGCCTGTTCTCGTTCCCGTTCGATCCGCAACACGAGAATGTCATCCTGCTGGCCGAAGCTCTGCGCGGCGGTCGCGAGCTCGGCAGCGGAGATAGGCTGCCGCAACATCGCGCCGATGCGTTCAAAGCCAAACAGCACACCGTCCGCGTCCTGCGCCTCCGCCACGCCATCTGAGATCAATAAAAGGCTGTCGCCCTCCTCGAGCCGGAAGCGCGAGACGGGGAAGTCGATGCCGGTCGCGACTCCCAGCGGCAGCGCCCCTTCCATCGCGATCTCCGCCCCGTTGCGGTAAGGCGGCAGATGTCCCGCGTTCGCCAGCAGCACCTCGCCGTCGCGCCCGATGCGCAGCGCCAGACACGTGGCCGTCGCGTGCCCGCGCTCGCACAGGCAGTCGTTGAGCGTCGTCAGCATCGCGAACGGGTCTGTGTCCTCGATCGCCGCGGTATTCACAATGCCGACGATCATCGCAACCATCATCCCCGCGCACAGCCCCTTGCCGGTCACGTCGCCGACCACCAGAAGAACGCTTCCGTCCGCCTCGTTCGGCAGAATCTGAAAAAAGTCGCCGCCCACCTCGCGCGCCGGCCGGTAATCCCCATCGATGCGCAGCCCCGCAACCTGCGGCATCTCTTTCGGGATGAGCACCTGCTGCACCTGTCGCGCCTGCTCAATCTCCCATCCCCACTGCATCTTGCGCCGCTCCGCATGCAGAAACCGCCGCGACAGCATCACTGTTACCAGCAGCAGCGACAGCATCGTCGACGCCGTTCCCAACGAAACGGTAAAGCCGAAGACCGAAAACGCCGTCCGGATGTGGATCAGGTGGAGCTCATGCTGATAGTTCGCCGCCACCGCCAGCAACACCGCCGGGAGCGCCAGCCAACCCTCCGAACGCTTTCTGCGCAGCCCGCGATAGACCACATACACGAGCAGCCCCGCAAGCGCCAGCTTGGCCGCCAGCAGCAGCGGCAGCAACCATCGCGATGCGCCCAACGGAACCACCGGACCATAGAGCGGCGCCTGCATGGGCAGCGTGCCCAGGGCCAGAAGCGTCACCAGTCCAGCCACGGCCACCTGCAGCCAGCGTGCCGGCCCCACCCGAAACCAGTACGCCCAGAAGAGCACCCACAGACCGATCCGTAGCGGCGCAATCACCACGTTCAGCGCAAGCGCTGCGAGCGTTTGCGGCAGCCAGGCCGTAAAGCTCGTCGTCAGCAGAATGAAGTTGCCCACCAGCGTCGCCACAGCCACAAGCGCCAACCAAAGGTAGGCTTTGTCGGTCGGGTCCATCCGGTAGTGAGTCAGCGAAACCGTCAGCGCCAGCAGCAGCACCAGCGTTTCAAGAAAGCCGACACCCACCTCGTGGGCCGTGCCGTCCCAGTTCACCAGCACCTGATTGGCAATCGTCTCTGCGTGCCCCAGCACGGGCGGCCCGTGCATCCCACCCGCATCCGGGCTGTTGTAGGGCGTTGCGCTGTCCATCCACATTCTTACCGCGATCAGCATGGTGCCGCTGCGCAGATCTGGAGGGAACTTGTAATCTTTGGGAATCGACGGGTACGCAATCACCGAGTGCTGCAAGAAATGCCCGAACTGCCCGATCGGCTGGCCATTCACAAACACCTGGTATGCATCATCCACGGTGTCTGGCATCTTCAATGCCAGCTCCCGGTCACCATCCTCCACGTTCACGCGCAGCCGGTACCATGCGTATCCCGCATAGCCGTCATGCCCCTGTGCCGTCCATCCCGGGACGTACCCGCTTGTGCCCAAATCCGGGTCGTCTGAGCCTGGCGGCGGCGTCAGGTCGACCTTCTCCCAGCTCGCGTCGTCAAAGTCCGGCATCGCCCACTGCAGATGGTCGCCGGTGTGAAAGCGCCACGGTCCCGTCAGCTCCACGGCGGAGTTGCCTAGCGTGATCCGCACAGAGCTCGCCGGCGCCGGCGGCACAGCTTGAGAAACAGCGGTTTGGGAGAGACCCGAGGGCGAACAGCAGACCATCCACAACAAGGCAGCTGTCCAGCACCCGCTCCAGCCCGATCGCGTCCCCCTCGGGGGGACGCGACGCCGAAAAGCGGCCACCCGCGAGCACACAAGCGGCCATCGACAGAAAGTATTCATGGCAACAATCTGCAAAGCCTCTAAGCCGACCGGTGTGTGGCGACCCAGCCCATCAGCAGCAAGCCCGTACCGAGCAGCACAAACGGAGCCGGCTCCGGCGTTGCGGTGTAGCTCGTTACTGTCGCCTGGCCTATGCCGAACAACGCCGGATCCACCCCATCTTCCGTGATAAAGAAAGCAGAGGCGGAGCCGCTGTTCGGGATGATCCCGCTTGAGAAATCCAGCACGTATTGGCCGCGAAACGAACACTGCGTTGTCGAGAAGATATCGTCCTTCCCCTCCAACGAGCAGTCCGGTGCCTGGCCGTTCAGCGCCGCGTTGTTCTGAAACGTAAACTGCAGGCTCGTCCAGTCGACGTTAGAGCGATTGAAGCCGAGGAAGCAACCTTGGGCCGTGATGCCGTTCGGCAATTCGTTCGGTGCGCAGGCTGCAAAGTTGATTTGAAAGCTCAGCCCTGTAATGTAGTCCGGTCCGCCGGGCGGAGGTACCGGATCAGTGGGATCGAGCACGTGCATCTTGTAGTCGGGTTGCGCTGGGTCGGCGTACGCCGCGGTTGCGGCAACCAGACCGCCTAGGACGACAAACAGCAGAACAAACCGGGAGAAAACTCGCATGTCAATGCCCTTTCCTACGGAGGTGTGAACGCATTCGTTTCTAAACGGGAACAGTTGTGTCGCGGTACCCCGCAGCTTATCCGAACCCTCTGGAGCGGTCAACGGGCGACCAGTTCCGCTCCGTGCCGTCTTACGCCAGTAGTGAGCCGCGCGACGCTTTCATTACAGCAGCCACCCCGAACCCGCGTGGTAGAGTAGCTCGCATGCCGCTCGAAGCCGCCATGCAGCGCCTCGATCCCCGGACCGCCGTTATCACGCTCAGCGGCCCGCTTACCCTGGGCACCGCCCTGAAATCCTTCGATGCCCAGGTGCAAACGCTGATCGACTCCGGTGTATCCCGTGTCGCCGTCGACCTCGCCGCCTCGCCCTACGCCGACAGCGCCGGCCTCGGCACCCTCATTCATACCGCCGGCCTCCTTACCCAGCGCGGTGGCGCCATGCGACTCGCCGGCGTCTCCGACCGTGTCCGCTCCATGCTGCACATGACCCGCACCGAAACCCTCTTCCTCCTCGACCCCGATCTGCCCGCCAGCCTCGCGGCCTTTGGCATCGCGCCCTCAGCCTAGAAGAGCGCACCCTTACAAGGCCGCCAGCGCCGCCGCCTCATCCGGATACAGCGTCGCGTACTTCGTAATGCCGACCATCGTGAACACTTTGGTGAAGTGCTGCGTCAGACCAGCAATCGCAACCGTCTGGCCGGCCTTGCTCGCCTCCATCAGCAGCTGAATCACCAGCGCGATGCCCGACGAGTTCAGGTACTCCACCCCTTTGAAGCTCAACAGGATCAGCCGGTGCGCCGCCTTGTCCAGCGCCTCGTAGGTTCCGATCACCGCGTCCTTCGACGCCGACGAGATATCCCCCGTAAAGCGAAGCGCCGTCACCGGCTGGCCGCTCGCCCCCGTCACCTGCGCTTGCGCCACCTTGTTGCTCCCTTGCACCGCCATCACACTCCCCTGTCCATGCGGATCACCAGCCGTACAAAGCTTTGCCCCTCGGACTTCGGCACCCACTCCACCTCGTCCACCAGTGCCTGAATCAGAAACATGCCCATCCCCCGCGCCTCTTCCTCTCCGGTCATCTTGCGCGTCATATCCGGCTTGGTCGGCTTGGCGTCAAACCCCGTCCCGTCGTCGAGCACCTTCACCTCCAGCTCGCCCGGATGCATCGACAGAACCACGCCCACCGGCAGCGACGCGTCCATGTGGTTGCCGTGCTCGATCGCGTTGATGCACGCCTCCGCAACCGCCGTTTTCAGGTCGTCGATGCGGTCCTCGCTGAAGCCCATCAGCATCGCCATGCTGGCCGCCGTACTCATCGCCACTTTCTCGAAGCCCAAACGCGATGGCAGCCGCACCTCTACGCTGCTGTCGTTCATCATCACCATGCCCTCTCCTCCATGCTGCTTCCAAGCCGGCATAGCGCAATCGCAGTCATGTCATCCTGCTGCGGCGCTCCGCCGGTAAAGTCGTGCAGGTTCGTCCAAACCGTGTTCAAAATGGTTCCCGCCTCGGTTGTCCATGCGATCTTGCTCAGAACGTCGAGCAGCCGGTCCGTGCCAAACTCCTCTTCGCCGCGAAACACCTCGGTCAGCCCGTCGGTGTACAGCAGAAGTCGCGCGCCCGCCGGGAAACTGACCCGCTCCGGCATGTAACGCGTCCCCGGCAGCAGGCCCAGCGGCGTTCCGCTCGCTTCGATCAGTCGCGTTGTCGCTCCATCTGGCAGCAGCAGCAGCCCAGGATTGTGCCCCGCATTGACAAACTCGAGCTCGCCGCTTGCCGCGTCCAGCCGCGCAAAGATCGCCGTCACGTAGCGCCGGCGCGCCTCCTGTCCTTCCTCCCAGTGCTGCTGCGAAAGCCTCGCCGCCAGCTCGCGCAGCCGCAGCGACTGCCGCGCCAGCGCGCGAAACGCCGACCGGAACGCGGTGCACACCAGCGCCGACGCCAGCCCTTTGCCCGCCACGTCCGCCACCACCATCAGCACCGATCCATCCGGCTCCGTCACCACGTCCAGGTAATCTCCACCCACCTGGTAGCACGCATCCGAGCGCACCGCCACCGAGTAGCCCTCGATCGCCGGCATCGTCTGCGGCAGCAGACTCTGCTGAATCGTCCGCGCCGCTTCGAGGTCCTGCGCCATCCGCGCATACTCCAGGTGACGCTGGTGATTGGTCGCGTTCTCGGCCGCGATCGCCGTTTGGAGCGCCAAACCCTCCAGAAAATCGACCTCGTACAACGACAGCTCGCGCCCCGCCGGTGGCGACACCACAAACTCGCAGATCGTCTCGCCGCTCCGCGCCAGCAGCGGAAATCGCGGCAGCGCCGCCCACTCCTCCGGGTCGGTGAGCATCACCCCGTAGCCGACCCGCGGCTCGGTAAACACCGCCCCGTCCATCTCGAGCTCCAGAACCGCAATCCGGGCCGCCTGCTGCAACACGCGCTCCAGATCGATCGTGCCGTGCACCAGTCGCGACGCCTCCAGCAGCGCCTGCAGCCGCACCACCTGCTGCTCCAGCGGAAGCCCGCCCTTGTCCGACGATCGCACCTCAGAGACCAATTCCATTCTTTACCCCAGCGCCCGACCCGAGCCATTCTACGGTGTCGGCGCGCATTCCCAATGCAACATTTGTTTGGGCTCACTTCCGCGTCAACTCGCCATCAAGGCGACATCCGCTTCGCTCTGGGGGCACCACCTACGGCGTCCTCGCCTGCCCCGTTCCCACCGGTCCGCCCACCGCTGCCCGCCTGGGCGCCGGCACAGCATCCACACCGCGCCGAGCCGCCCGCAGCAGCGCCGCGTCCGCCGTGTCCTCGCTCAGCTCCCACGCCATCACTCCGCCCAACCCCTGCTCCACCGCAAAGCTTGCCTTCGCTCCGATCGACACCGGATCGTCATACGTCCAGAACGTGTCGCCGTCATACAGCCACGGAGCCTTCGACCGCGGGTCGCGGTACAGCACAAACGGCGCGGGCGTCTTCTGCGCCGAACCCCCCGCCGCCTCCGCCTTTACCGCGGTCTCCGCCCCCTGCAGACTCGCCCCTGGCAGCTTCGCCGCCACCTCCGGCTGCGCCTTCGCCGCGGCAATCTGGATCGGCGCAGCCGCCTGCCCCGCCGGCGCCGCCACCATCACCTCCGGCCCTTCGGGCGCAAGCGTCCTCAGGTAGCTGTACGGCCGATCCCCATGGATCGACCGCCCCTGCTCAAGCAGCCCGTGCTGGTCCGAGCTCGCCACCTCCCTCCACCCATAGCCGTAGAACGGCATCCCCAGCAGCAGCTTCGCCGCCGGCACCCCCGCTTCCTTGTAGGCCAGAATGCTCCGCTCCACCGTCCCGCCGGTCTCGCCATACAGTGGCGCCAGAAATCCGGTTCGCTGGCTCCACGGCCCGTTGTAGTCGTAGTTCATCACCCCGATCTGATCCACCACCCGGCTCACCGCCTGGAGATCCACCCCGGGATACATCCGCGGCGAAGGCCCCACCGCCACCGAGAGCCGCAGCCCAGGTCGCACCGCGTCCATCTGCCGGCGAAACTCAGCCAGCACCGCCTGGAAGTTCGCCGCGTCCGCCTCCTGCGGAAACTCCCAATCCAGATCAATGCCGTCGAACAACCCCACCATCCCCGGCGTCGGCGCATCTCCCGTTAGACGCCCCCGCAGAAACAGGTCCACGCAGCTGCGGACAAACGCCTCCCTCGCCTCCGGCTGCGCATCCGCCGCGAAGTCCGCCGCCTTGCCTTCAAGAGAAATCAGCATCTTCAGCTTCGGAAATCGCCGCTTCAGCTCCCCCATCTGGTGGAAGTCCCCGCGAAAACTCGATGCCGGATCGTCCGCCCGCCCATCCACGCTGTTCTCCGCCGTAAACGCAAGGTTCAGATCCGCATTGGGGTCCGCCACCGAGCACCGTCCGCCCGTCACAAACCCCTGCGCATAGTTCACCTGGTCCAGCTGAGCCGCCGCCCCGCTTGTCACGAGATTCTTCGGAAAGTAGTTGTCATACACCCCCCACTGCCCGAAATACCCAACCACCATGGGCCGCCCAATCGGCGCCTGCGCCGCCGCATCCACCCCAAACGCCACGCCCAACGCAACCAACACAGCAGAAAACCGGCCCGAAACCCCAGAAAACATCATGCCTATAAGGACGTACCCGGCCCCGCAAGGATGCAAGCAACGGCCCCCGCGGGCGCCACTCCGTTCAAAAATTGACAAAACTCTATAATGGAGCATGGCCACCGCACACCCGTCTCCCACGCAGGCGTCCCTGACGCCCGCCGCGGAGATCTCCACCCCGGAGGTCCTGAACACGGAGACTGGCATGGAGCTCGAAGCAGCTCTGCCGGTAGCCGCCATCCCACCTGTCCCAGCTGCGCAGTCCGTCCTCGCTCACCCGGAGACCTTCTCCGCCGCCCCGCCTCCGTCGCTCCCGCTCGACGAGCCCTCCGGAACCCTTGTCGCGCCTGTAGCCCCCGCTATCCCGAACGTCTCGGCCGCGCCCTACCTCGCCGGCAGCTCGCCTGACCTCATCGCCGCCACCGACCACAAGTTCCAGCAGCTCCTCGAATCCGTCCACAAGACCCGTCCCGCCGACGACCTCGACATTATCCGCTCCGCCTGGCTCTTCTGCCTCCAGCAACACCAGGGGCAGAAGCGCGCCTCGGGCGAGCCCTACGTTCTCCATCCGCTCGAGGTCGCCTGCGTCCTCGCCGAGCTCAAGATGGACTCCACCGCCATCGCCGCCGGCCTCCTCCACGACGCCGTCGAAGACACCGATGTCACCTCCGCCGAGATTGCCAAGCGCTTCAACGAGCAGGTCGCCCACATCGTTGAAGGCGTCACGAAGCTCGACAAGATCAAGTTCGCCAACCGTGAAGACCACCAGGCCGAAAACATCCGCAAGATGCTCCTGGCCATGGTCACCGACGTCCGCGTCGTCATCATCAAGCTCGCCGACCGCCTCCATAACATGCGCACGCTCGAGCACCTGAAGCCCGACAAGCAGCAAAAGATCGCCCGCGAAACCCTCGACGTCTACGCCCCGCTCGCCCACCGTCTCGGCATGGGCAAGCTGCGCGGCGAGCTCGAAGATCTCGCCTTCCGCTACACCGATCCCGCCACCTACGCCAAGGTCTCCGAAGAGGTCGAAGTCCTACGCGGCCCCGGCGAGGACTTCCTTGCCAAGGTCGTCGCCGAGCTCGAAGCAAAACTCCGCGAGGGAAACATCCAGGCCCGCGTCGAATCCCGCATCAAGCGCCTCTACTCCATCCAGCAAAAACTCGCCGCCCAGGCCATCCCCGTCGATCAGGTGTACGACCTGCTCGCCATCCGCGTCATCTGTCACACCGTGCAGGATTGCTACGCCACGCTCGGCCTCCTCCACTCCATCTGGCGCCCCGTCCCCGGCCGCATCAAGGACTTCATCGCGATGCCCCGGCCCAACCTCTACCAGTCCCTCCACACCACCCTGATCGCCGAAGGCGGCCACCAGTTCGAGGTGCAGATCCGCACCGAAGACATGCACCGCGTCGCCGAAGAAGGCATCGCCGCGCACTGGAAATACAAGGCCTCCGACACCGTCACCGCCAAGGACGAGCAGCGCCTCGCCTGGGTCCGCCAGCTCATGGATTGGCAGCGCGAAATGTCCGACCCCAACGAGTTCATGTCCACCTTCAAGATGGACATGTACCCCGAAGAGGTCTACACCTTCACCCCCAAGGGCCGCGTCATCGTCCTCCCCAAAGACGCCTCGCCGATCGACTTCGCCTACGCCATCCACACGGAGGTCGGCCACACCACCACCGGCGCCAAGGTCAACGGCCGCATCGTCCCGCTCAAGACGCGCCTTCGCAACGGCGACATCGTCGAGGTCCTCACCCAGCCCGGCCACGCCCCCTCGCGCGACTGGCTCTCCTTCACCAAATCCTCCCGCGCCCGCAACAAAATCAAGCACTGGCTCAACGAGCACCAGCGCGAGCGCGCGGTCGAGATCGGCCGCAAACTCCTCGACCGCGAAGCCCGCAAATTCAAAGTTCCGCTCTCCCGCTTCACCGAGGCCGACTTCGACCGCATCGCCGGAACCTATGGCCTCGGCGCCGAAGCCGCCGTGCTCCA
>CALMVL010000275.1:0-367 GCA_937873265.1 uncultured Granulicella sp. | reverse complement strand
GATTCGGCAAATACTCCGCCCGCGTCGTCCTCAACAAGCTCGACCCCGGAGCAACCGCCGAAGCCGACCCCGCGCCCGTCACCACCCCCGAGCCCGGTGTCCCCGGCAACACCGTTGGCGGCATGTCCGAAGCCGTCCGCCGCGTCTACTTCGGCCGTGGGTCCGACTCCCTCCAGGTCGAAGGCCAGGACGACCTGCTCGTCTACCGCGCCCGCTGTTGCAACCCCATCCGCGGCGAGGCCATCGTCGGCTACGTCACCCGCGGCAAGGGCGTCGCCGTCCACGCCCGCACCTGTCCCAACGTTCAGAACCTCCTCTACGAGTCCGACCGCCGCATCCAGGTCGAGTGGTCCGAAGCCCCCACCAC
>CALMVL010000274.1:8946-14179 GCA_937873265.1 uncultured Granulicella sp. | reverse complement strand
CGACTATGTCTGATTTCGAGTCAGGTGCATTCAACCGGGCTCTGCCAACTCTCCATATCTTCATGTTACAGCAAAGTATTACGGCAACCAAGGCCAGGTGACGCCTTCAAAGTGCACCACAAAACCGTACAGAGAGCATACTGAAACGAACGCGGGCATGTTGCCCACTGCCGGCGGCGTGGTCGCATACGTTGCGTCTGGTTGCCGCTGAAGACGCGTCGAGTCCGCACGAGCCTCACTTTCTAGTCAAGGATCGAATCCTTCTCAGCACACGCCTTTGCGTGCTGCGTTGACTCCGCGCGCGTTTGCGATTAACGTAATCCCATGCGTCAAAGCCATTCTGGCCGTTGTTGTTGTTCCTCGCAGGCGACCCCTGTGGAGTTGAGCCAACGCGCGCGTCGCTGTCGTTAGTCGTTCCTCTTCGTCCCGCTCCCCCCCTAGTTCGATTTTGACCGTTGCTGACTCGCGAGGGCGCGCATCCGCCTTCGGTCCTGGAGATCTGGCCTTGATCCGATTCCGTAGTCGCGCCCTTGCCGTTCTTCTTTTCGTTGTCGCTTCTTTCGCTCACGCACAGACCTACAACGGCGGTGTTCGTGGGACCGTGACCGACGCCACCGGCGCCGCGCTGCCCAATGCCAATCTCACCCTCACCGACGAGGCTACGCAGCAGGTTCGCGGGACCACCTCCGCTTCAGACGGCACGTATGTCTTCAACGCTGTCCGGCCCGCCACCTACACGCTGCACATTTTGGCCGCCGGGTTCGCTCCGACCGATCGGACCCACATCGCACTAGCGACGCAGGACTTTCTCACCCTCGATATTTCCCTCAGCCTCGGCTCGGAAACCACGGTCGTCCAGGTGAGCGCCGATGCGCCTTTGGTGGACCCGTCCACCGCGTCCGTCAGTACCGATCTTTCACAACGCCAACTCGAAGATGTTCCGATTTTTGGTCGCAACCCCTACATGACCGCCAAGGTCTCCGGTGTTTTCGTCAACACGGGCAATCAACAGTTCGTTCGCTTTGCCGACCAGAACGGCACGTCACAGACCTCCGTGGCCGGCGGCCCTGTAGCCGCCAACCTGTACCTGGTTGACGGCGTGCCCATTACCGACACCAACAATCGTCCTATCGTCATCCCGACAATCGAATCCATCCAGGATGTGAAGGTGCAGGCCAACACCTACGACGCGCAGGTCGGCCGCACCGGCGGCGGTGTTTTCAACACACTTCTGCGTTCCGGCTCCGACAGCTTTCACGGCTCCGTTTTCGGCGAGACGCGCCAGACTGCCTGGCTGGCAAACGACTTCTTCGCCAACCGCGAGGGCATCCCGCGCCCGAACAGTCCGTACTACAACTGGGGCGCGTCGCTTGGCGGCTTCGTCCCGATTAGCCATCGCGCCCGCACCTTCTTCTTCATCGGATCGGAGGGCTACATCCAGACATCGCCCTACACGGAAACCTTTGCCGTCCCCACCGCGCTTGAGCGCAACGGCGACTTCTCGAAGAGCTTGAACCCGGATGGCTCGCTCGACACGATCTACGACCCGCTGCAGACCTTTACCGATTCTGCCGGCGCCATTCACCGAACGCCGTTTCCGAATAACCAGATTCCCGCCGCGCGTTTAAGCACCGTGGGCAAGAATATCGCGTCGTACTTTCCCCTGCCGCAGATCGCCACGCCCACCGGCCAGAATAACTTTACCGGCACGGATGATGTTCGCGACCACGCGCAAGAGGTGACCACCAAGCTCGATCAGCAGATCCGCCCCTGGTGGACGGTGAGCGGATCGTACATCTTCTACGAGGCGCTCCAGCCGCTCGGCAACCCGCTCGGCACGTTTCCCGGCAGCTACTCCTATACCTACCATCGGCAGGTCGATACCACCCAGGTCAACAGCACATGGATCATCAATCCAACGACGGTCCTGACTGCGCGGTACGGCAATAACCGCTTTCCCAATCTCATCGCCGAGGTCTCAAACGGCTTCGATCCCGCCACCCTGGGCTTCCCGACATCCCTCACCAGCCAGCTGCAGGCTCACTTCTTTCCCACCATCTTTTTCAGCCGCTTCTCCCAGCTCGGCCAGGACACTTCTTCGCTCGATAACTGGAAGTCGCAGATTGTGAACGGTACCCTCGCCAAGACCGCCGGCAAGCACAATCTCACCTTTGGCGCAGAGTATCGCCGCATCCGCATGGACTTCCAGGATCTCGGGGATGCCCCCGGCACCTACACCTTCTCCGGCGCCTTTACGCAGGCCAACCCCAACGTCTCCGGCGACGGCACCGGCTCTGATCTTGCTGACCTCGTCCTCGGATACCCCGTCTCGGGCGAAGTCGAAACTTCGACCTTCCTTCACACCTATTTGGATTACCACGCCGTCTTCGCCCAGGACGACTTCCGCCTTACCCGCCGCCTCACCCTGAATCTCGGACTGCGCTACGAGAGCGAGACCGGCCTCAAGGAGAACAACAATCAGCTCGCCGTCGGCTTCGACCGCACGGCCACCGCACAGCTCTCGTCGAACACCGCCGTCACGGGCGGCATCCTCTTTGCCGGCCTGAACGGCAACCCACGCGACATCGGCAGCCTGTCTCGGCTCAAGTTCGCTCCGCGTCTCGGAGCGGCCTATCAGCTGACGGATAAGACCGTCGTTCGCGGGGGCTATGGCATCTTGTACGCTCCGATCCGTTACGATCCGATCGCCGCTCTCGCCCCTGGATACACCCAGTACACCTCGTACGTGGCCAGCAACGACGGCGACCAGACCCCAGCGAATACCCTCGACAACCCCTTTCCTTCAGGCCTTCTGAAACCGACCGGCAATGCCGCCGGTCTCCTCACCGGTGTCGGCTCGTCGGTCACCAGCTTCGACCAGCAGTTCCACGCGCCCCGCGTGCAGCAGTTCTCCGTCGACGTCGAGCGCGAACTGCCCGGCCACACCGTCCTTCAGGCGGGTTACATCGGCAGCCGCTCCACGAATCTTTCGCCCGCCCCCAATGGCGGAGGGGCCGTCAATATCAACCAGCTCAATCCATCTCATTTCTCGCTGGGCACCGCAGCGCTCAGCGCATCCGTCGCCAACCCGTACTACGGCAATGGCGGCACTGGCGTCATCGGCAACTCCACCGTCGCCCGTTCCCAGCTTCTGCTGCCATTTCCGCAGTTCTCCTCCGTCAACCTCTTCGTCAGTTCGTCTCACGCTGACTACAACGCGCTTCTCGTGAAAGCCGAACGCCGCGCTGCGCACGGGCTGAATATCGTCGGCTCCTTCACCTGGTCGCGCAATATGGACAGCTCGTTCGCGACCACAAACAACATCCAGAACTCCGGGATCACTGCTCCGCAGAACGTCTACGACCTCAACGCGGAATACGCGCATGCGGTCAACGACGTTCCCTTTCGCTTCACCGCCGGCATCATCTATGACCTGCCCCTCGGGCGCGGCGAGCGCTTTTCCACCGGCGCCCGCTGGTCCGACGAGATCCTCGGCCACTGGCAGCTGAACGTCATTCCCACCTTCCAGACGGGCTTCCCCGTCGCCATTCAGCAGAGCTCGAATCCGAATACCGGCATTGTCGGCAATGGCGTCCAGCGACCCAATCTGAACCCGGGCGTCGCCCTTGGCACCTCCGGCAGCCTGTACAGCCGCCTGAACGACTACATCAACCCAGCGGCGTTCACCACGTCCGCCGCCCTCACCTTCGGCGACGCTCCACGCACGCTTTCGCTCCGCGGCCCCGGGGAGGCGAACTGGGACATGTCCCTGTACAAAAACATCCTCATCCGCGATCGGGTGAACGCGCAGTTCCGCGCTGAAACCTTCAACACCTTCAACACTCCCTGGTTCGCCGGCCCCAACACCTCATATGGAAGCGCCTCCTTCGGCCAGATTACCTCCCAGGCCAACTTCCCCCGATACCTTCAGCTCGGCTTGCGCGTCGCCTTCTAGCCCGAGCACTTAGCATGACAGGGTGTGAGCGACAGTCGACCACGCCTCAGCCCCAACCGCCTTCGCTCATTGCTCGAAACGGAAACCCGCCCAAGCGTCAGAAGGGAAGCGCTCGATGCCCGTCAACCTCTCCCGCCGAAGCCTGGTAAAAACGTCTACGCTCGCGTTGGCCTCTTCCGCGTTTGCCCCGACCTTTGTGGATGCCGCATCACCCGCAACCGCGCCCGCAGGCACCCGTCTCTGCTTCAACGAAAACCCGTACGGTCCTTCCCCGTCGGTAGCCCAGGCAATCGCTCGCGAACTCCCCCACATCAATCGTTACGCCGACGCCACGACAGCCAGGAGCTTCGCCGAGCAGATCGCCGCCTATGAGCAGATGCCGGTGGAACAGGTCGTCCTCGGCGAGATCCTCGGACTGCTCGGCCTGTATCTCGGCTCGCAAGGCGGTCCCGGGGGCGAATTCCTCTACTCCACTCCCGGTTTTCTCGCCCTCATCGACTCCGCGGCCAACGTCGGCAGCATCGGCGTCGGCGTTCCGCTCAATGCCGACTTCCGAAACGACCTCCCCGCTCTGCTCGCTCGCATCACCTCGAAAACCCGCGCCCTTTACCTTGTCAATCCGCACAACCCCACCGGCACCGTCAACGACGATCAGGCCTTTAAGAGCTTTCTCGCCGAAGCTTCCCAGCACGCTGTAGCGATCGTCGACGAGGCCTACCTCGAGTACACCCCCGACTTCCGCACCCGCACCGCCGCCAACCTCACCCGCGCCGGAGCCAACGTAGCGGTTTTCCGCACCTTCGACAAGATCCAGGGCCTCGCCGGTCTGCCTATCGGCTACGTCCTCGCCCCCAAGCTTCTTGCCGAAGCTCTTCGCAAACAGGGGGCCGGCGACCCTGAATCGCTCGGCCGTCTCAACCTCGCCGCCGCGCAAGCCGCCCTCGCCGACACCGCCCAGGTCGCCTCCACCCGCGACGCCGTAGCCCGCGAACGCACCCTGTGGCTGCGAACCCTCAATGACCTGAAACTCCCCTATACCGAAACCGTCAGCAACTTCGTCTTCTTCAACGCCGGCCGCCCCCAGCCAGAGATCGCCCAAGCCATGCTCGCTCAGGGCATCAACATCGGCCGCGCCCACCCACCTTTAACCGACTGGGCTCGCATCACAATCGGCCTCCCCGAGGAGAACCGCCGCACCCAGGCTGCGCTTCGAGGCATTCTCGCTTCGCTCCCGCCCGTGTAGTGAAGGTGGCTTTCCCAATCACAGACGGGCGAGCG
>CALMVL010000274.1:0-8846 GCA_937873265.1 uncultured Granulicella sp. | reverse complement strand
AACCTTCGCAGCCCTTCGCTGCTCCCGGTATCCTGAACTCGTGGGCGCAGCAACAGGGGAGCGCGTCGTGATCGCAACGGATCTGGAGCTCGGGTGGACCTCGGACCTGCGGGACTGGTTGGCCGGTGCGACGGCCGGCGCTGGATTCGAGATCGCCGGTGTTGCTCCGGTCGACGTGACCGCGAGCCCAACCGAACAGCGGGATGCGGCTCGATTTGTGGAGTGGCTGGATCTCGGTCGGGCGGGTGAGATGGAGTACCTCAAGCGGCGCGATGCGGCGGGCCAGCTGCTGCGTCCTTCGGTGCAGGTGCCCATGCCGTGGGCGCGCTCGGTGATTCTGTGTGCGTTCAACTACAACGCACCGTCCCCCCGGTCCATCGATCCCGCGCCAGCCGATCAAGGGTGGATCGCTCGGTATGCCTGGAGTGGGACGCCGCAGGAGGGAGCGGACCAGCCGCTGCGGCCGGCTGACTACCACGAGGAGCTGCTGGGCCGGCTGCGGGTGCTGGAAGGGGAGTTGCAACGGCAGACCGGTTGTCAGACCCGCTGCTACGTCGACACAGGCCCGATGGTGGAGCGCACGCTGGCGGCGCGGGCCGGCGTCGGCTGGATTGGCAAGAACACGTGTGTGCTGAATCAAGAGCTCGGCTCGTGGCTGCTGCTCGGGGCGATCGTGACTTCGCTTCGTCTGCCGTCGGCGCTCGTGCCCGCGCTGGCAGCGGACCGCTGCGGCAGCTGCACGCGGTGCCTTGACGCGTGTCCCACGGGAGCGCTGGTCGCCCCGCGGCAGATGGATGCCTCGCGCTGCATCGCGTATCTTACGATCGAGAAGAAGGGAACGATCCCGGAAGATCTGCGCGGATCGATGGGACGGCAGGTCTTCGGCTGCGATATCTGCCAGGATGTCTGCCCATGGAACCGGCAGGCTCCGGTCGGCGGAGACGATCGGTTTCGCGCTCGACCTGATCTGGTCAACCCGTCCCTCGCGTCGCTCGCGAGCATGGATGGCCCGGAGTTCCGTAAGCAGTTTCGCGGCTCCCCGCTGGAGCGTACCGGGCTGAAGCGGCTCCGGCGGAACGTCGCGATTGCCATGGGCAACTCCGGAGACCCTCAGCACACGGCGAAGCTGGAACAGTGGAGCGCCGGTGAGGATCCGGTGCTGGCCGAAACTGCCGGCTGGGCCCTGGCGCGCATTGCGCAGAGCGCGCCACCGGCCGAACAGACCGAGCCCACAGCATCGGTCGCCGACCCCGTCTGACTGCCCAAGGCTGCCATCCTGTTCTCGCTGCTCTGCTAGCATCGAGGGGGCGTACCGTAACCAGTTTGTGCCTATGTTCCGCATCCAGTCCCCGAGCGAACGCGCCAGCGAGCCTGACATGACCGGGCCCAGACCTGTGGATGAGACGGAGAGTACGGAACTCACCGAGCCTTCGCAAATCGCGGCTCTGCTGCGCTATCTCACGCGCACCGAGGTGCATACGTACGCGTTCAGCGTCGCGGCCAACGTGATCCTGTCGCTCTTTCCTTTTATTGTTCTTTTGCTCACGATCAGCGATCGCGTCTTCCATTCGCCGAGTATGCGGCTGGTCGTGGCCGACATGATGCGTACGTTCTTGCCGACTGGACAGGACTTCGTGATGCGCAACATGGAGGCGCTCGCCCATCCGCGCAAGGGCACGCAGATCTTCTCGGGTGTGATGTTGCTGATCAGCTCCACGGGCGTCTTTCTGCCGCTTGAGGTGGCGCTGAACCAGGTTTGGGGCGTGACCAGGAACCGTTCCTACCTCCACAATCAGGCGGTCTCGCTGGGGCTGGCGTTTGCCGTGGGTGTGCTGGCCATGAGCTCGGTCGCGATGACCGCCGGCCAGCGGTCCTTGCTCACGTTTCTTTTCTTTGGACATACCGGCAATGCAGTCTTCATGACGCTCTCGCACAGCTTTCTTCGCTCGATCGCCGTTCTTGCCAGCATCCTCCTCTTCTTTCTCATCTACTGGATCTTGCCGTTCTGCAGGGTACCGGCGCGTGCCGTGCTGCCCACGGCCGTCGTGGTGGGCATTGTCTGGGAGATTGCCAAATACGTCTACGTGCTGGCGTTGCCCTGGCTCGACTTCCGCGCCGTCTACGGCCCGTTTTATATTTCGGTCGGTCTGATGATGTGGGCGTTCCTGTCCGGGCTGCTCCTGCTTGCAGGAGCGCACTTTTCCGCCACAAGCTATACCCGCAGGCTGGCGCGCGAGGCCGAAGGCGGCAAGGCGCTCGCATGCCGGTAAAGGTTCGCGATCTCCGATCGCCGCTGCGTCTGCTGGCAGCCGTACCGCCGGGGTTGTCACGCGTGGTCGTCTGGCTCGCGATTCTGCTGGCCGTTTTTTCTGTTCTCCGATTTCTGCCCGGCAGTCTGGGTGTTCTTGCCGCCGTGGCGCAGGTGCTTGTCGGGGTGGCGCTGCTGCTTTGTCTGCTTCCGCTGCTTTGGCGGCTCTTCCGGCAACGTCTGCTGTGGAGCCTGCGTAACAAGCTCGTCCTCACATACCTGCTCATTGGCCTCGCGCCGGTCGTCCTGTTTGTCACTCTCGTGCTCATCTCCAGCTACATCGCCGCCGGCCAGTTTTCCATTCACCTGGTCGAGACACGCCTGCAGACCGATCTTGATGCTCTCTCCGTAAAGAATGGCGGCATGCTGCCCCGTCTGCTCGACCTGGCGGCTCAACAGACGGCAACGCCCGGCGCCGGCGAGCCCACTCGTCAGCCACCGTACGTCCGCACGGTCGGTGACGGCAACCCGCGGGAAGTTCACTCCATCTTCTTGGACGGCCAACTGCTTACACCAGCCAATGAACGCGAAAAGAGGGAGCGGCCGCTGGGTCTGCCGCCGTGGGTGCTGCACCTGCCTGACGGCGTCTTCCAGAGCATGGTGCTCGATGGCGCAAACCTTTACCTGGTGGCGGTGCGGCAGCAACATCTGGCAACGGGCCAGCAGCTCAGTATCGAGAGCTCGCTTCCTGTGGACACGAACCTGATGGGAGAGCTCGCCGAAGGCATTGGCCGTGCGGGCCTGGTGGCTCTCATGACCGGCGGCGATCCGTTTGATCCTGGCACAGCAGTCGCGCCGTCCCGCGCCCCTGGCAGCCGGAGAGCGCAAAAAGCGGAGTCCGGCCGCGTCCGCCTCAGCCGTGATATTCAGCGCAGCATCCCGATCTTCGGTGGCTCCGAGCCGCCCGGAGTGAACGTGCTGGATCTCCACGTTCGTTTTCAGTCCACGCTTCCCATCGTCAACTGGGATACGGGCGAGCGGGATAATGTGCCGATTCAGGTCATCTCGCGTCCTTCGCTGCTCTATCGTCAGCTCTTTGGCGGGTCGCTGGGCGGCATCGTCACGCGCGTCATACTCGTCAGTCTTCTCGTCCTGAACATTTTGTTTGCGTTGATCGAGGCGCTGGCGTTGTACATGGCAGTTCGCCTTAGCCGCACCATCACCACCTCCGTTTCCGACCTCTACCAGGCCACGCGATCAGTGGACCGCGGCGACCTCACGCACCGCATCGGCGTCACCGAAGACGACCAGCTCGCCGAACTGGGTCACTCGTTCAACCGCATGACCTCTTCGCTGCAGCGCCTGATGTTGGAGCAGCAGGAGAAGGAACGTCTGCAGAATGAGCTGTCGATCGCGCAGGAGGTTCAGGCCAATCTCTTTCCGCGACAGAATGTCGGCCTGCCGCGGCTGGCAATCCATGGCGTCTGCCGTCCGGCGCGCTCGGTCAGCGGCGACTACTACGACTTCATCACCTTTCACGAACGTGCGCACAACGGCACACCCTACGGCCGGGAGACCGGCCTCGGCATCGCGCTCGGCGATATCAGCGGCAAGGGGATCTCCGCCGCGCTGCTGATGGCGACTCTGCACTCCGCCGTGCGCGCCTACCGCTTTGCCAGTGAGGAGCTGGTGTACAGCGAATCCGCTGTGGCCGGCCTGCTGGCCAGCCGCGACGGCGCAAACACAGCGGGTGCCGGCGAGCTCTTTGAGTCACCCGGCCGCATTCTTTCGCTGCTGAACCGGCACCTGTATCGCAGCACACAGCCGGAAAAGTATGCCACGCTGTTTCTGGCCTACTACGACGCGGAGACGGCCCGTCTCACCTACTCGAACGCCGGCCAGCTGCCGCCACTCGTCCTCTGCCGCGAGGGCACCGTTCGTCGCCTGGATAAAGGCGGCACGGTGGTCGGGCTGATCGACGGCATGCACTACGAGGAGGACCAGGTCTCGCTCGATCCGGGCGATATCCTCGTCGCGTACTCGGACGGCGTCACGGAGCCGGAGAACGATTTCGGCGACTTCGGCGAAGAACGTCTGGTCGAGGTGGTGCAGCGTTACCGCGACGAACCGCTGCACGTCATCTCCGCGCAGGTGATGTACGCGCTCGACGCATGGATCGGGGCTGAGGAACAGCCCGATGACATCACGCTGGTCCTTGCCCGTCAGCTCTGATCTGCCGCGCGCGAGAGGCGCTCAGGGCTTGGTGCGGAACGATTTGATTACGATGTCGTTCGGCGAAGCGCCCGCCGGCAGCATGGTGAAGAGGGTCGGGCCCTCCTTGCTTTCGGTGCGGATGACAGCGACATCGCCCGAGCGCGCGTCGGCTGCGAGCAGCAGGTGCTCGTCCGCGGAGAAGACCAGTGCGTCGGGACCCGGTCCGGTGTGGATGCTGCCCTCCATTTTGCCGTCATCGATCGAGTACAGGCTGATCGACTCGGCGGAGAAGTTGGAGACCCAAAGGGCGCTGTTGTCGCGGCTGACGACCGCGTACACCGGTCGGTTGCCGATGGGGTACGTACTCTCGACCTCGTTGGTCCAGGTAGAGATGGCCGAGATGCTGTTCGAATCGAAGTTCGAGACAAAGATCTCTCCGCCGTCGGGCTTGACGGTGAGGTGCACCGGCGTCTTGCCCACATCGAGCATGGCGAGCAGCCGATCGCGCGTGAGCGACGGATTCTGCTTCGCGGCCCAGGAGTCCGCTGCGGCCGCTAAGCTGATCGCCATGACCTGATGTCCGCCAGAGCAGGCGACAAAGGCCTTCGACGAGTCCGGCAGAATCGCTGCATCCGTCGCTCCCGCACACCCGGGAAAGCTGGCGCGCAGATGCAGCGGAGGAGCTCCGCTGCTGTTGGACACGGCAAACACGGCGACGGATCCGCTGCCGCGATCGGTGACCACGAGTGATCTCGCGTCCGGCGAAATGCGCGCGAGGCCCGGCTGGTCGCCGGCAAAGGTGGTGGCGATTTCGCGGCGCTGATCGAGGTCCAAAACGCTGACGCTATGCGACTCGGAGTTGGCGACGTACGCGCGGCGGCCAGCGCCGTCGACGGAGATGAAGTACGGCCTGCGGCCCACGCCGATCGTGGCGACCACCGAGTTCCGTTCGGCGTCGATGACGGAGACGGAACCGGATTGCGTGTTGACCGCGTAAACCTCGTTGCGCTTCGGGTTGGTCGCAAGACCGGTCGGGTTCTGGCCGACCTGCAGGGTTCTGTCCTGGCGAAGGTAGACGAGATCGAGAATGCTGACAGTGTTTGCGCCGCCATTCGAGACGTAGGCGAACTCACGATATCCCGGAGTCACATCGGGAAAGCGGAAGCGCTTGCAGCCGGTGAGTGCAAGGGTTGTGAGTGCCAGTGCGCTGAAGCGGACGACAGGCGAGCTTAGAGACGAAGGCACTTCGGGGAGTTTATCGAGCGGAGGGAAGGAATCGCAAGCTTCGCTGAAACTCCTTCAGCGAGGCATGGCGCCTGGCGACGCTACCCTGAGGTGCGCTTCAGCCGTAACCATGCATTCGCAACCGAGAGGAAATAGCCACCTTGCAGGAGAGCGACCAAACCAAAGGCGTAAACGATGTGACGGTGCTCGATCGTGTGGAGGTCGAAGATCTGATGCAGGGTCATTGGGCGATCTCCAGCGAGGCCTCGATGGCGCGCAGGGCGTCGGTTTGCGCGGCGAGTTGACGGCGACGCTCGACCACGTAGCGGAAGCCGACGATAAAGACACCCCACAGAAACCAGGCCAGGAAATTCCAGTAGAGTGCCGGCCGCATGGAGGCGTCGAGATTGCCGTCGCCGCGCAGGACCGGCGCGGGATGCTGGGTTCGCCACCAGGTGATGGACATAAAGGTGATCGGCACATCGATAGCGGCAAAGATGGCGAGCACGGCGGCGAGCACGCTGGTCTGTCCTGTGGGCGAGAAGCGGCGGACGAGGAGGTAGCTGACGTACAGGAGCCACAACAACAGGTAGGTGGTAAGGCGCGCGTCCCACGTCCACCAGATTCCCCAGACGGGGCGCGCCCACAACATGCCGGTCATCAATGCGAGCGTGGTGTAAAGTACCGTGATCTCGGCCGAGGCGACGGCGAGGGCGTCGGCGGCCAGGGCGCGGAAGATGTTGCGTCGGCGTAGCGCCAGGTAGGCGAGCGAGGCGGCGAGATTCAGGTACGGGAAGACGAGGCTGACCGACGCGATGGGAACGTGCCAGTAGAAGATGCGCTGGACGTTGCCCATGGTGGCTTCCGTTGGGGCGAGAAAGATGGCCTGACGAAAGCCCTCGACGACGGCGGCGATGCTGGCGAGGAACCAGAGCGTGCCGACGGCGACGGTGGCTCGGCTGCGGGTCTCGGTGGACATCGGCATAGCTCCAGTTTACTGCGATTCAGTCTACTCGGCGTTGAGGACAACGGGGAAGAGGAGGAGGCAGACGGTGGTGAAGATGATGTCGTATGCGGCCAGTAAACGAATCCAGCTGGCGATGTAAACGGGGTCGAGTTCGGTGGTGAGGACGCCGGTTGTGGCCTGGATCATGCCGAGCAGGGCGGGCATGGTGATGGGCAGAAGGAGCAGCGGCAGAAGGAGCTCGCGGTTGCGGGCGCGGAGGCCGAGCGCGGCGAAGAAGGTGCCGTTGACGACCAGCGCCCATGTGCCGAGTGGAAGGATGAGGAGGAGGAGTGCGGTGTTGCCGAGCGGATGGAGGTTGTAGAAGACGGCGAAGACGGGCGCGAGGACGAACTCGACTGCGGTGACGAAGAGGAAGTTGGCGACGGCCTTGCCGAGGAAGAGCGCGGAGGGGTGCGAGGGCGAGAGGCGCTGGACCTCGAGAAGGCCGTTGCGTTGCTCGCGCGACCATGCCTGGTTGAGCGCGGTAACGGAAGCGAACAGGAGACCGACCCAAAGGATGCCGCCGGCGATGGCGCGGGCGAGCGATGGATTTGATGTGGGGTCGAAGGCGAGGGAGAAGACGACGACGACCAGGAGCGAGAAGAACAGGATGCCGTTGACCGAGTCGCGGGAGCGCCACTCGAGGCGCAGGTCTTTCGAGAGGTGCGCGAAGGTGTGGAGGAAGAAACTCATCGTGCGGCCGCGGCCTTGGTGAGGTCTGCCACTGTGGCTGTGGTGGCGCGGAGGTAATCGGCGGGTGAGAGGAGCAGCTGCAGGCCTCGCTGGCCGGCGGAGACGGAGATGGTCTCGAAGAGCTCGATCGTCTCGTCGGCGAAGGCGGCGAAGGGTTTGCGAGCGGCGAGGACGGTGACGCCGCCGCGGATGTATCCGGTAAGTGGCTCGACCTCCTTCAGGCTGGCGAGCTCGATGCGCTTGACTCCGGCGGCAGCGGCGAGCTTTTTGGGGTCGAGCTCGGCGTCTCCGGGGACGACGGCGAAGAGGTGATCGCCGGTGTTGGTGGTGGTGAGGAGGGTCTTGAAGACCTGCTCGGGGGGAAGGCCGATCTTGCGGGCGACGCTGACGGCGGTGAGGTCGTTGGGGTCGACGTCGTAGGTGCGGAGGTCGTAGGGGATGCCGAGCTGATCGAGCAGGCGAGCGGCGTTTGTCTTGTCTGCTTTCGCACTCATTCGGGTGCGTCTGTGTCGGCCATGATCTCGCCGCGGTGCATGGTGATGGTGCGGTCGGCGAGCGGGCTGGCGAGTGCGGCCTGGTGGGTGGTGAGGACGAGGGTGCGGGCGCGGGCTCCGTGGGCGGAGGGCCAGGTGCGAACGTCGGCGAGGAGCTCGACCATGGCGCGGGACGAGGAGACGTCGAGGTTGGAGAAGGGCTCGTCGAGGAGGAGGAGGTCGGGATCGGCCTGGAGGGCAAGGGCGAGGGCGGCGCGCTGGCGCATGCCTTGGGAGTACTGGCCGACGGGACGTTTGAGGTTGGGGTCGAGACCGACGGCGCGCAGGGCCATTTCGGAGTTGCCGGTGCAGGCGCAGGTGGCGGCGCCGGAGCGGCGGAGCGTGGCGAAGTAGCGGAGGTTCTCGGTGGCGGTGAGCTCGTCGTAGAGGCCGGAGCTGTGGCTGACGTAGGCGATGCGGTGGCGGAGGTTGCGGGGTGCGTCGCCGAGGACCTCGACTTCGCCCTGCGTGGGCTCGTGAAGGCCGGAGAGGAGGCGAAGCAGGGTGGATTTGCCGGCGCCGTTCTCGCCAAGCAGGACGGTGCTGGAGCCGGTGGCGAGGGTGAGGGTGCAGCGGCGGAGGGCGACGAAGTTGCCGAAAATTTTAGAGGCGGAACGGAGCTGGGCGGCGGGTACGGCGCTGGCGATCTCGGGGGGTGCGGATATCGACGCCGGCGTGAGATGGGAGGTAGCGCTCATGAGCTCTCCCTCTGAGTATAGGCGTTTGGGAGGGGAACTACGCCCATCCTGCGGGACGGGGAACGGAGCTGGGCGGAGGCACACCACCAGGTCCTTCGACTCCGGCGGGCTCCGCCCAAGATGACGTGCGTGATGGGCTACGTTCCGGATGGTTTAGTGAGATGAGGGGAGCGTGAGGCGGCGGCGGTGGTGGGTTTGGGTGGTTGCTGCCCGGCGGGAGCGTATTTGGA
>CALMVL010000273.1:6648-27107 GCA_937873265.1 uncultured Granulicella sp. | reverse complement strand
CTCAACCGGGTCATATCCGATTGTCAGAATGAGGTCAGCCTTCGCCAAAAGCTTGTCGCCAGGCTGATTGCGAAACAATCCGATGCGTCCGAAGAAGAGCGATACCAGATCACGCGAGACTGCTCCGGCGCCTTGAAAGGTGCCTACAGCCGGCATGGGAAAGCGCCTGAGCAACCGCCTTACTGCAGCCGTTGCGCAGGGGTCACTGGCTCCCATTCCAAGAAGAAGTACGGGAAGTTTGGCCTGCTTGAGTTTTTCAGCAGTCTCTTGAACAAATTCGGACGGCGCTGCGCCGAGCGAGGGTACCGTGAGTGCTGGCGGTGCGCCGGACGCCGCAGCCATACTCTGGACATCTTGAGGAAAGGCGATAAACGCTGCGCCTGCTCGTGGCGACATCGCTGCGCGAAATGCGTTCGCAACCACCTCTCCTGTGGAGTCCGGCGCGTTAATGGCAACACTGTACTTCGTGACTGGCTTCATGATCGCGACAGAATCCAGAGTTTGATGGGTCTGTTTCAGGGTGTCCTGTAGCGGAACCGAGCCGCCAATCGCAATCATGGGGTCGCCCTCGGTGGTCGCTGTTGCGGCGCCGGTCACGAGGTTCCCCGTTCCTGGACCGGAGGTCACGAGACATACTCCAGGCCGGCCAGTGAGGCGTCCAACGGCTCCTGCCATAAACGCCGCATTCTGCTCGTGCCGGCAAACGATCAGGCGAGGCCCTTCGTCATTCAGCACGTCAAAGGTTGGCATGATTTTGCCACCCGGGATGCCGAAGATGAACTTCACCTTCTGCTGGTCGAGGCTGCGGATCAGAAGTTGCGCTGCCGTTTGGTTCATTGTTTGCCCAGCTGACATCTGAGTCTCCTCCGCGACTTTCTTTCCGCTGTGAATCTGTCCGTAAGTCTGGCGGGCTGCGCAGCTTTGGGGTATACACGGATGGTGCTTAAGCGACCCACCCTTTCGGGTGCCTCTTTGCTTTGCTTTCATCTATCTCGAGAACCTCGAGCCAGCCTGGAACATCGAGTTGTCTGCCCTACCCACCCGAAAGGGTGAGTCACGCAGACCCTGTCCGTGTATCCACAGAACACCTGAGGTGCGAGTAAATAGATTTGTGGCGCGAACGGTCTCATCACGTAAGGAGCAAGCAAGATGCCCGAACCCATCGTTGGACTGCACCATGTCACCGCAATCGCTTCGAACCCGCAACGGAACCTGGATTTCTACACCGGAGTGCTGGGGCTTCGCTTGGTCAAGCGAACCATCAACTTCGACGATCCTGGAACCTACCACTTCTACTTCGGTGATGACCGCGGCTCGCCAGGGACGATCCTCACCTTTTTTCCCTGGCCACATATGGGGAAGGGAAACATCGGTGTTGGTGAGACATCTGCAACAGCCTTCAGCGTCCCGGTAGAGTCGGTTCCCTTCTGGGAAGAGCGCCTACGAGCCGCAGGTGTCTTGGTGGACCGCGAGGAGTCTCGCTTCGACAATACGGTTCTCAAGTTTTCCGATCCAGACGGAATGCGATTGGAGTTGGTGGGACGAATTGCTGGCGTCCAAGCGAATGCAGCGCGTACCAGCGACGTTCCAACACAACACGCCATCAGCGGCTTCTTCGGTGTGACACTCTGCGAGGTTGGCTTCGAAAAAACGGCGACCGTGCTCGAGAGAATGGGCTTTTGGCGGGCTGGTGTCGAGGGACACCGGTATCGGTTCAGCGCCGCTGCCCAGGCACTTGGTTCTCACATCGATGTGCTGGTGCAGCCGCAACTTTTGCCGGGACGTATGGGTGCGGGTAGCGTGCATCACATCGCCTTCCGGGCCCCTAGCGATGCAGCCCAGCTTGCATGGCGAGAGGAGTTGAAGACCCTTGATCTCGACATCACGCCCGTGCTCGATCGCACGTATTTTCATTCGATATACTTCCGCGAGCCAGGCGGCGTATTGTTCGAGATCGCTACGGACCCTCCAGGCTTCACCTCGGACGAATCGATCGAGAGTCTTGGCGAAACGCTCAAATTGCCCGGCTGGTATGAGTCGAAACGTGAGCTCATCGAGAAGACCCTACCGCCCATCACGTTGCACAAGATAACGAAGTAGCAAGGACCGCAGCGGAAAGTGACGGAAAGGTCTGCAGGGGGCCGCTTCATGATGCCAGGCCGAGGGATACATGTCTTGCGTGCCGGCCATCATTTTGACGACGTTGAGTTCGCTGTCTTCATGATAGGTTGCGCTTTCACGTCGTTCTCAGAGACGCAGACTGATGGCAACACTGGATGTGTACGCAGTTGAATAACCCATGTTCAGCGTCTGTGCAAAGCTGTTCCGTGCAGGTGTGTTTCTTACACCAGACCAGGCGAGTCAACGAGTGAGCAGCTCAGGCAGTGTACAGGCCATGGGCCGCTCGGCCGCGGGCTCCATCTTCATCAGTGGTGTGAGCACGGGTTGACTATGCAATGGTTTCCGCTGCCTTCAAGAGATATTTGTGTTCGCCAGACAGCACGAGTTCGCTGCGTTGGTTGAAGACCGATACGCTCGTCGTTACTAAGCCATTTGTTCCCTCGGTCGTGAGTGCAACGATCTCCAGCGCTGGATACAACGTGTCGCCGGCGTGCACTTCTTTGAGGAACTTGCAGGAGACTTCTGTGAAGGCTATGAAGACTTCTCCAATGTAATGAGGAAACAAGGTTGCTCCTGGCGCGGTGAAGGCCAGCACCTGCAGACCATGTACGACAGGTGCTGAGTGCCCATGCCGTGCGGCCCACACAGCATCGTAGTGCACGGGATGGTTGTCGGCTGATACGGTCTGAAAAGCAGAAGCGTGAGCATCCGTGAGCGTACGGCTCGGCGCGCGGAAGATGTCCCCCAGCTTCAAATCTTCGAAGCGTTTGGCCGGAACCAGAAGAAAAGACGTTGGGTCAAACGTGTTTTTAGCACCTGTGGGCTGAGACGTTTGGTTTGTCATTGGCACACCTCCTTTGTGAATCGTTTGATTGCTCGCAAGATAGGGGTCAGAGCGAGAGCGCTTGCTGTGCGGCCTGATCAAGCACCATCACAACATCTTCCGGATCCTCCAAAATGACCATGTGGCAGGTGTTGACCACGGTCGTCTTTGCGTTCATCCGCTTCGCCATCGCTTCTTCCATCGAAGGTTGAAGCATGCGGTCCTTCGTAGAGATCACCGCCCATGTGGGCTTGTTTTTCCACGCGGCTACGGTGAGTTTCTCGTCGAACATTGGGCCGTAGCTCTGGCCCTGCACCGCCAGGGCGAGCGTTCGTTCCGCCATCGGGAGACCTTCCGCAATATTCTCCTGCATGCCTTCCGGGGTTACATAGGCAAACTTCTCGTTATCAGCGCGGATCTGCTTCTGTCCTTCCGTCCAGCCGTACGGAGCGGCTGCATCATTGGCCGACTCTCCGGCCTCCGGCGCGTACGCTGTAAGATAAACGAGTCCCGCAACCTGCGGACAATCACCAGCCTCGGTGATTACGACGCCGCCCCAGGAGTGGCCCGCGAGGATAACCGGACCGTCCTGCAGAGCGACCATTCGTCTGGTGGCCGAGACTTCGTCGGCCAGCGAGGTTAGGGGATTTTGAACTGCGACAACGGTGTACCCCTTCTGCTGCAGCGGTGGAATGACCTTTGCCCAACATGTGCCGTCCGTGAAGGCGCCATGGACCAGAACAATATTCCTGACCGTTGCGACAGCGGCTTGTCCGGCATTTGCTTCCCGTGTAGCCATGAGATTCTCCTGGCAGCCCCAAGGCTGCGTTATGTGATGAGCGCTGGACCGGCTACTTGACCAAAGACTTCTGAGCTGCTTCGTCGATCACCCCTGCCACAGCGGCCGGATCTTCCAGCATGGCGAGATGGCACGTGGGGAGTGTGGTGCCGTGGGCCTTCAGCTTCTCAACGTTGGCCCTTTCCATCGCCGGCGGAAGCATACGGTCGTTGGCCGAAACGATCACCCACGATGGCTTCGTCTTCCATGCCGCCACGGTGAGCTTCTCCGCGAACATCGGCCCATAGCTCTGGCCCTGGACTGCGGCGACCAGCTTGCGCTCGTTCATCGGAAGACCCTGCGCGAAGTCCTCAAAGATGCCGGTTTCGCTCAGGGACGCGTATTTGGAAGCGTCGACCTGGATCTGCTTCTGTCCTTCTGTCACGCCGAATGCTCCGCTTGCGTCGTTGGCAGACTGGCCTGCGTCCGGTGCGTAGGCGGCGACGTACACGAGTCCAGCCACTTTCGGATCGTCTCCGGCTTGTGTAATAACGGCACCACCCCAGGAGTGACCGACCAGTATGACTGGACCGTTCTGCAGGGCGATGATGCGCTTCGTGGCGGCAACGTCATCCGCGAGAGAGGTCAACGGATTTTGCACAGCAACAACGTGATAACCCCTCTGCTCCAGCAATGGAATTATTTTGGACCAGCTGGTTCCATCGGCAAAGGCGCCGTGTACGAGCACGATGTTGCGCACCGAAGCTGGAAGTTCCTGTGCGAACGTGGAGGCTACGGGAATGGCAAACGCCAGGCCGACTCCGGCATGGAAAAGATGGTGAATCAGATCACGGTACATGGGACTCTCCTTGGGTGTTGGCCGCCGTTGCTCGCGGTTCTGTTAGAGGGGACATCTGAACGGCATTGCACGTCAGACCGAACTTCATCCGGACGGATTGCGTCTGTCGCAATGAGAGAAGTATGACCATCGGGATCTTCTACGACGACACCCTTTCGGGTGCATGTGGGCTCACCACATCGGGCGCAGATTCCAAGGCACATCCTTCACCGACGGCGCGATAGCCAACTCTCGCCTTCACCATTCAGCAGATCAACGGCCGGATCCTTACAGTGGAAGATGGCATTACCCGAAGGGGTAGATGGAAACACACCCTATCTAAGGTGTTATGCGACCCGGACTCGCGCGAACATCGATTTGCGAGACGAACCAGAACTATGGTGAACAGTTCTTGCGTAAATCCCATGCAGCTGTCATAGACCAAAGGAAAAGAATGATTTCAGGAAGCAACAGCGATCCGCATGCAGAGGGGGGTCTCCTCACGGGTGGCCCGGCACTGAACGAAGCCTCGACGGCAACAATTTTGTTGCACGGTCGCGGCGGTTCAGCGACGGAAATGATTACGTTAGGTCAGGAGATCGCCTTGCGGGGTATGGCTCTGCTCGCACCACAGGCAGCAGATCACACATGGTACCCACAATCATTCCTCGCGCCCATCAGTACAAATCAGCCGTGGCTCGACTCTGCCATCAAGAAGGTTCAAAGCATCGTCACTCTCTGCAACGAGTGCTCGGTTCCGACGGACAAAATTGCGATCATCGGCTTTTCGCAAGGGGCCTGCCTAGCAACAGAGTTTAGTGCACGTCATCCTCGCCGTTATGGCTCTGTGATCGCTTTCACCGGAGGTCTCGTCGGACCGATCGGAAGCGACCTCACCCATCCGGGATCTCTGGACAGCACACCAGTGCTCCTGAGCTCCGGAGATCCGGATCCGTACATTCCTTGGGCTCGGGTCGAGGAAACCGCGCATCAACTGCGTTTGATGGAGGCGCGGGTTGTGGTGACCAGGTATCCCGGACGGCCCCACACGGTGTCGTCGGAAGAACTGGACGCGGCTCAAAGGTTCCTTTGCGCTGCGTTGCAAGCCGAAAAGTAATTGGCAGTCAATTCTATGCAGCTATCCGAACACCAAAGGAGAACGCCATGAGCACGATTACCGTGAAGGACGGAACCACAATTTACTACAAGGACTGGGGTAAGGGGCAGCCGATTGTCTTCTCCCATGGTTGGCCGCTGAACGCAGATGCCTGGGACTCGCAGATGTTCTACCTGGGGCAACGGGGATTTCGTGTGATCGCCCACGACCGTCGCAGCCACGGCCGATCGGGCCAGACGTGGGACGGAAACGACATGAGCACATACGCGGATGATTTGGCGGAACTCTTCGACAAACTTGACCTGAAGGATGCAGTCATGATCGGGCACTCGACAGGAGGAGGCGAAGTGGCACGGTACATAAGCCGGCATGGCTCCAAACGGGTAGCGAAAGCCGTGTTGATCAGCGCTGTCCCGCCAATCATGGTGAAGTCCGAGAACAACCCTGGCGGTACGTCGATCGACGTCTTCGATGGGATTCGCGCGGGAGTCGCGGGCGATCGATCGCAGTTCTATAAAGACCTGTCGCTGCCGTTTTTCGGCTTCAATCGGCCGAAGGCAAAGATCTCCGAGGGTGCCCGCGAGAACTTCTGGTATCAGGGCATGCAGAGCGGCGTGAAAGGGAGCTACGACTGCGTCAAGGCTTTTTCGGAGACGGATTTCACGGAGGATCTCAAAAGGATAGACGTGCCCACCCTGGTGCTGCATGGGGATGACGATCAAATTGTTCCCTTCCCGGATGCGGGCGCCCTGACCGCGAAGATCGTGAAAGGCGCGCAACTGAAGGTGTATCCCGGGTTTCCGCATGGAATGCCGATCACTCACGCCGACGAGATCAATCCCGATCTACTAGCATTCATCCAGTCGTAGAGCCCGCTTTGTGGGGAGGAGCCTCTGTTCCTCCCCACGAAGTCTGGAGGTGTCTTATGGCGCAGCAGAATCCTTCCTTGGAGATAGCCGGAGCTCCACCGACATTCCGGCCCGAGCTTGCATTTCCCCGTCTGACCGACGAAATGCTCGTACGCCTCCGCGCATTCGGAACCGAAGAGGTCTGTCCCAGGGGAACTTTGCTGTTCACACGTGGCCAGCGCGATGTCGACATGTTCGTCATCGTGAAGGGTGTCGTCGACATCTATGTCGAGGCAGAGGATGGTGGCAGGACATCGGTGACAACACTTCAGGAGCGTCAGTTCACAGGCGAATTGGATCTTCTTTCAAGCCGGAGAAATCTAGTGGAAGCCCGCACTGCGTCTCCATCGGAGTTGCTCGTCGTCAGCCGCCAGAATCTGCAACGTCTGATGCGGACCGAGGGGGATATCGCTAACCTCGTCATGCAGGCGACCATCTGGCGCCGGCTCGGGATCATCGAGCAGGCATTTGCAGGCATTCTCCTGATCGGAAGGCCCAACGCCGCCGAGACGATCCGGCTCCAACGATTCCTTGTGCGAAATGGCTATCCGTTCCGGCTTGAGGATCCGGACGCTGAAGCGCCTGACGGTGCTCGTGGTCGACCTGAATCCGTCCTGCAGGAGCTGCCCGCAGTCGTACTGAGGGACGGTCGCACCCTGATCAATCCGACCATTGCCAATCTGGCGGACGAACTCGGTCTGACCGAGGCTCTGGATGACACCCGCGTGTATGACGTGGTGATTGTTGGAGCTGGGCCTTCAGGACTGGCGACAGCGGTGTACGCGGCTTCCGAAGGCCTCCGGACCTTGGTGATCGAAGGCACAGCGCCTGGAGGGCAGGCCGGCACGAGCTCGAAGATCGAAAATTATCTAGGTTTTCCGACCGGTGTCTCCGGCCAAGAGCTTGCCAATCGCGCCCAGGTACAGGCTCAGAAGTTCGGTGCCCGTATGGCCATCTCGCGGGATGTGACGGCGCTTTCATGCAACGATCACTTTCACACGATTACGCTCGAGGGCGGAGCCGCTGTCTGCGCTCGGGCGGTCGTAGTTGCAACCGGAGCGCGCTACCGCAAACTCGACGTAGAGAACTATTTGCGCTTTGAGTCTCAGGGTATTCACTACGCCGCCACCGCGATGGAAGCCTCTTTGTGCCAGGGACAGGAGGTTGCGGTGGTCGGTGGCGGTAACTCGGCCGGTCAAGCGGCCGTCTTTCTTTCAGGCGTTGCGTCTCACGTGCATCTGCTGATCCGGGGGGCAACCTTGTCCACTACGATGTCGGACTACCTGATTCAGAGAATCCAGAACTCCGCGAAGATTACATTACACACCTACACCGAAGTGGAGGAACTCGTCGGCGACCCGTTCCTGGAGCAGGTGATCTGGCGAAACAGGACGACGAGTGATTTGGAAAAACACAACATCAGCAATATGTTCGTCATGATTGGAGCCAAGCCAAACACCACTTGGCTGCATGGCTGCTTGACACTCGACGACGCAGGCTTTGTCTTGACCGGGTCAGAGGTCAATATGGAGCGAGATTCCAGATACGCGACCAGTCGCCAGGGTGTATTTGCAGTGGGCGATGTGAGGGCTCATTCGGTAAAGCGAGTGGCCTCAGCAGTGGGCGAGGGTTCCGTCGTAGTCTCAGAAATACACGAGTACCTGAGACGTTCACCGGCCCCTGCAACAATCAGGGAGGATCATCATGAGCTCAGCTTCGCGACCCTGGCGAGATAGCCTGAAAACTGTACTCTGGGGGTTTTCAGGTCTTCTTCTCGGTCTCGCGCTATTGGGAGCCTTCGGATGTCTACTTGCCGTTGCAGCCGGAGTGATTCTAACGACTGCCTTTGTTTCTGAAACAACCCTTACAGGTCACCAAGGACCGAGCCTTCGGTTGTAATGCAAGTCACTGATCGAGATGCTGCTCCCGTTTCTCTGCGGAGCGTGCGGCTACCCTACCAAGCGTCCTCACTGAGAAGCAGCTATTCATCCCTTGTGCATTCCGAAGCTGCCCAACCCACGCCCCTCATCCTTGCAGGCACGATCGAATAACTCGGCCAGAACCTAAGCGTCAAGAAAGCCACGTTTCATTGCAATCGTGACCGCATGTGTGCGATCGTTGGCTCGTAGCTTCGACAAGATGCTCTTCATGTGTCCTTTTACGGTATCTTCTGAAATTTGCAAATGGTCGGCAACGATCTTGTTTGCGCAACCGCTTGCGACGTGCCGCAGGACCTCTATCTCACGCAGAGACAATTCATCCGCGCTGATGTGCTCCGCGATCTCAGATGCGATTTGCGGCGGCACTCGCCGTCTTCCTGCGTGGACCGAGCGTATGGTGTCGGTCAATTCGGTGCGAAGCATCGCTTTCAGTAAATAGCCGACTGCACCGGCCTTGAGGGCGCGTGATGCCTGTATATCTCCGGAGTAGGTGGTAAGCACAACGATGCGTGCACAAGGGAACTCCTTCCGGATGGCAACCGTCGCATCGATTCCATTCATCTTTGGCATTTGCAGGTCCATTAGCGTGACATCGGGCCTGCAGCGCCGGAACACCTCGATGGCCTCGACACCGTTTGTTGCTTCTCCTACAAGCTGCATGCCAGTCTGCTGCTGCAACGCAAACGCGATTCCATCACGTACCAGCGGATGGTCGTCCACGCACAATACCGTGATCTGGTCAGCGGGGTTCATTGAGTGCCTCCGGCGGGAACATCGCAATCCGGCATGCAACCGCTAAGTGAAGGGAAGGCGGCGCGAGTACCTGCAGGTAAGATAACGCTTCGTCCGTGTAGACGGTCCACCCGAAAGGGGGGGAAACGACTGAAGGTATTATTGCCGACGCGGTCCTATGAATGCATCTACACTTCGTCAACCGCTATGGCTGTAGATTTCGCGCTCGATCTCGCACTCGTCTCGTTTCGGCTGGCTTCACTCCACCTCCAGCTCCGTTGCGGCGCAAGGGTGAGTTCCGGTTCCGCGTGGTCGTACCAGTTCCGCTTTCTGCTCGCGCTCGGCCGTGCCCTGCCATCCCAAGGCACGGAACTCCTCCGGCTGCCGAACCAGATCGTCGGCCACGCTGGCCGGGGCGAAGTCGTGATCTCACTTCCAGCTTCCCGTGAACCGGTGATGCCCTGCAGAACCAACCCACACGTCGGCTCGCCGATTTCCCCTCGCCTTGGTCGCCAACTCCCTGGCTCGCTTCCTGAGGCGCTTACCAGACCCAACTTCCGCTCCCGTTCGCTCCAAATGCCCTCAGCGCTCGCCTGCCGCTTCGACTCGACAAGTCCTGAGCCGCTTGGTTCGTTGCTTCAGAGATGTTTCATATTTGCGCTGCAATAGCTAATCGCACCCGGAACCCGAATCGTAATAGCCGTTCCTGTACTTGCAGAAGTAACAATCCTAAGCCTTCCGCCGACGCGTTCTGCTCGCTCCTTCATTCCCCGTAATCCGAAGTGAGCCTGCCGCCCAACCTCGACGATGGCAGGATTGATGCCCTTTCCGTTGTCTTTGATGCACAACACGAAGTCTTCCATGTAGTGCAATTCGACCCTTACATAGTTTCCCTCTGAGTGGAGACACGCATTGCGGACCCCTTCGCAAGCAATCCTGTACAGTTCTTCGTAGAGCGCTGGATGCAGCGCTTTTTCGGTGCCGATCACCTCAAACTCAATCCCTAAAGAACTGCGCGCCACGACATCTTCGACCCCTCTTCTGATGGATTCAGTCAAGCCACACACTTGTAGAGTTGAGCCTCGTAACGAATCCAGAGCTGCACGCCCTTCCCCGACGGCTTGCTCTAGCCAGCCCGAAACCTTTGTTAGAGCCAGGTGCATGTCCGCGGCGTTCGTAACACCATCGCATGCAGTATCTGCTACTATCTTGCTCGCGAGAATAGTTTGCAGGAACGTGTCATGGAGTTCTCTTGCCAGGCGAGTGCGTTCACTTACTCGTTCCTCCAAGCGTAAGCTAAACTGCAGCGCAATCTGTCGCACACGCACTCGGTAGGCGGAAACCACCACGATCAACAACGCCGCAGCGCAAGCCGTCGTAAACCACCAAGACAGCCACCATGGTGGCAGAATCTTGACACTTAGTCTGACCCCTGGTTCTCCCCATGAACCCCTGCTCGTTGCACCCTGCAGTCGAAAGGTGTAAGTGCCGCTTGGCAAAGTGCTATAGCTCGCGATACGCTGGTCGCTTTCCACCTCATGCCACCCCGTGTCAAGCCCGTCTAGCTTATAACGGTACCGGTTAGTTGAAGGATTCTCAAAGCTAAGTGCAGCAAAGCGGATTGAGAAGACATTCTCCTTATGAGGCAAAGTGATCGCCTTCGCATACGTCACGGACCGCTGTAGGGGCGGTCCGGCTCCAAATGATGTGAACTCAGTCAGGACCACCGGTGGGGTATACCCATGATCCTCTATTATGCTCCGCGGGTAGAATGCAGTCGCTCCGCTAAAGCCCCCAAACAGCATCTGCCCTGAAGCACTCTTAGCACATGCGCCCCACCCTGTTAGATCAGGGCCCGGAAGCCCATCCGCAACAGAGTAGGACCTGAACTGGTTACTCTGAGGCATAAATTCTGCTACCCCGTTATTTGTACTCATCCAGAGGTTTTGCTGGGCATCCTCGAGAATACATCCTACTGCGTTGCCAGGCAGGCCATCCCGCATCGTGTACACATCAAAGCGTCCCGTCGTTGCGGAAAATCTATCGAGACCATCCTGTGTGCCAACCCACATCGTGGCATTCCCGTCAAAATGTACTGAGTTCACTCGATTGTCACTCAACGTTCCAGCAACATTTGGTATTTGTTGAAAGGAGGTAAACCTACCTGTCCCTGGATCAAAGCGCTGGAGGCCAGCCGCGTCAGTTCCCAACCACAGCGCACCTGTCGAGTCCTCCACTAGTTCTAAGTAGAAGGGTTTACCCCTATCCGCATCGTTTTTGTAGACGACAAAGTCCTCTGAGGAAGGCTGAAAAGCATCGAGGCCGTCAGAGGTGGCCGCCCATACCGTGTGCCGATGGTCAACGAGAAGACGTGTGACTATGTCGCTGCTCAGGCTCTTTGGATCGTTTGGATTGTGTTTAAACACTTTGACTGTTCCGGAGCGCCAATCGAAGCGATACAGCCCGTGACCGTAGGTCCCCACCCAGAGGCGTCCTAAGTCATCCTCCTTTATGGTAATGACGTCCTCGCATCCCCGCGGAGAAAGGGATCGGTACTGAGGATTCTCACTGCCATGATGCTCTATGCGGCTCAGTCCTTCGTGGCTGCCGAACCAGAGAGTCCCTCGATGATCCTCGTAGATCGCGCCGACGAACGGTTCACCGTTACTAGTCGGGTCACCGAAATCGCGGCGGTACTTCTTGAACGGCAAGGTTCGAGTTGCGAAGTGAGTGGCCCCCATGCCGCCGAGGCCAGCCCACATAAGATTCTCTCGGTCTCGAAATAACGAGATGACGCTGTCCTGAAAAAGTGAGTATGGATCTGAGGAGCTATGACGATATCGAATGAACCTTCGATGTTCTCGATCAAGCCGAAGTAGCCCGGCGCCATTCGTCGCGAACCAGAGGGCGCCGTTTCCGTCTTCGAGCATTGCTCTTACCCCCGCAAAAACCGGACCAGGTGATTTCGGATCGTACAGAACATACTGGGTTAGGATGTTGCTGTCCCGATCTAACACCTGCAGAGCATTGCTATGGTCGTGGAATATCCAGAACAACCCAAATCGATCCTCAAAGAACGAAGAGCCGAGTCCAGGAGCTTGTAATGGAATGTGGAGCGTCACTCGGCCGCTTCGTTGATCAAACTTATCCAGTCCTTCCTTGCTTCCAACCCAGAACCCGCCCCTTCTGTCTTCACCAGTCGACTTGATGTCATTGCTGCTTAGACTTGAGGGATCTCCCGCATCGTGAAGATATCGCTGGCTTTGACCTGTAACAGGATCAAATTGGTATAAGCCTTCAGCGGTTGCTAGCCACAACATACCTCGTTTGTCCTGGCTAATGTGGTAGACGGTCGGCACTCTAAAGCGCGTGAAGGTTTCTGTGGTCCGGTTAAACCTGTTAAGGAAGCCTTCGCATCCCACCCAGATGGTGCCCGCGCGATCCTTGAAGAGCGATTCAACGAAGACACCGCTCAAACTGGCAGGATTCAGCGGATCGTGCACAAATACTTTGTAACTGTACCCGTCAAATCGGTCCAGTCCATACTGCGTGCCGAACCATATAAAGCCTTGATCGTCTTGCGTGATCTGGCCTGCTTTTGTTTGGGACAGACCACCAGCCGTGTTTGGGGGCGAAAACTGAATGTCTTTTCCATCGGCAATGGGCATGCGAATGTGAGCTGCATTCAAAGGAGTTGCTACCACAGGTGTGGTTTGGTGGGGTACTGCCGACGTGTAGCCTTGCTGAGCGCCAAATGCGACGCTGACAAGGATAGGAAGGCAGATTGTGCATTCTGATGCAAACCTGAGCCGATGGACGGCTGCTGCTACCGGTCGAGCCGCTGATCTTAGCCTCTTCAGTAATTGGACAATGAGCATGGTAGTTTCTCCGCGTGGAGCTATGAACCCGCGTTATGTGGCAGATCGAGCGCATCCTGAAGGTAAACGAGTTCCCGTCCGTTTCCAAGGAGATCGTGGCGGCCGGTCGCGACAGCTTGGTGATTGGTCAGGCTTGATCCTGGCTCCCTTACGCCAAGATGGTGCTCAAAGGATTGCGCCGCCTTGCGCTTCAAGCGACAGCAAGCCTTTGGGAGCGGATACCATGAGGCTCGGATCGGTGTGGTACTTTGGCTTACCTGAGCCCGCAGGGAATGGAGGAGCTGCTCTTGGAAGAGCTGTCAACAAAAGCGAGAGACACCAGTCTGGTTTGGCTGTTTGCATTGCTTAGCTTGCCGGTGTTGTCGTTCTACATCGTACTTACTCTTAATGCTCGCAATCTCCCGGAGATGGACGACTACGATGCTATCCTCCACTTCATAACTCAATTCACCAGGACACCTGGTGTGAGTCAGAAGATCTCATATTTCATCGCGTTTCAGCATGTGCAATACAAATTGTGGTTTGAGCACGCTGTCGTATTGCTCGACTATGCAATAACAGGCAAGGTCAACTTCCTCCTACTGCAGCAGATTGGAAACGCTTTCGTCCTGTTGATCGCGGGAGTGTTGTGGCTTATGTTCCGGCCCCCCTCCCGGACGAAAGCGGAACGCTTACTGCTCTTTGGTCCGGTGCTTTTCCTGCTCTTCGCGCCACGCTACGAGGAAACTCTGGACTGGGCGATGGCCGGTCTACAGAACCTGGCTGTGTTGTTCTTTTCAATGATCTGCGTCTACCTCTGCGGCAGGAAGAGCAACATCGCGTTCGTTGGGGCGTGCCTGGCTGAGGTGCTGGCGATTAGCTCGTCTCTAAACGGGTTCGGAGTTGCCGTCATCTGTGCGGCGTTCTTTTGGCAGCGGGGGCGGAAGTGGTGGGCAGTCTCCTGTTCTCTCCTCGCGCTCGGGGCTTTGCCTCTCTACGCCTACCACTATACGGCTGTAGCACCTGAAATAACGTTAGCGCCTCATGAGGCAGTCTGGAGATCGCTCCTGTTACCCATTGCGTTTCTCGGGGGTGCTCTCGGGAAACAAACGGCGATCGCGATCGGCGTCGTCCTGGTGAGTGGCGTCGCCTTTCTCACCTGGAAACGGTGGTATGTTGCGGATCCGACCACGATGTACGCGGCTTATTTTGTCGTCCTAACAGGAATCGGGCTGGGCATAGCTCGCCACGACGGGGGGTTATCGAGCGCCTTTGCTTCTCGCTACTACATCTACTCCCAATTGTTGATCATTCTCGTATATACCGGAGTGCTGCGAATCTATCTCGTTCGCTTACGAGAATCGAGATGGGCAAAGCTCAGCCTTAGCGCATTTCTTGCGTGTACGTTACTGTTTTGCGTCTCGAGTCAGGTTGCAGAGTTTCGTAAGCTTCATGCAAGAATGACCGCCATTCACGACCATTATGTCGGTTGGGTGAAGACACCCGCAGCCGTGCAGCTAGTGTCCGATCAATTTATTGAAAGGCCACGTCCTGAGCGGGATGCGTATAACGCTCACGCCGTTAAGGAGTTCCAGGAAGCTCGCGCCAAGGGGCTGTATTCTCCCCCCACAGAATGACCTGAGCCTATGGTTCGCTTGGGGTTGGCTCCTGGGCGAAGGCGTCTCAGCCATGGCTTGTTTCGAGCTCGGCAGACGAAGCGATGGAGCGTCGAGTATCACGTCGAAGAAGAAGTTGGTTCGATCAGTGAGGGGGTACGCCTCGCTGATCGCCACTTTCCCGCCACGTCCAGCGCAGCTGAGGTAGGAATGAACACCTTGTTCGAGGACGCTCCCACTTGCATCCTGGCGGAAGACTGAACCGCATTGGAAGATTGCGGTATCCCCGATGTCCTTGACACCGACAACGGCGCGGACTTTACCTCAAAGCACCTTGAACAAGTCGCAATCGGGAGAGCTTGTCCATCTGAGCAGGGACACGTTGCGATCTCGTCGAGATCAACGGGACAAAGTACGGACTTACACCATAGCGGACGGCGTGACTGACGCAGCCATTAGAATCTGTCTTCGAGGATCTGGATGGCGACCGCTGGATTAGCGCGAAAAGCGCCCGCTTCATGCGTAGGAGCGCAGACACTTCGTCAAAAGTAGTTGGCGTCTCCGTTGTAAACAACCCTAAGCGAGTGGGAACTGGCGGTCAGAGCTGACGTGGTGAACGAGACGCGTCCGCTCCCATCCAGCAGCAAGTTAGAAAGGAGGTTTGATCCATCATAAAGAACGGCGCTCCCCGTAGGTGTGGCGTGGGAGGCGGAACCTGTAAACAGGAAGGTGAGCTGGATGGGGTCGCCGTAAGTGGAAGGGTTGAGCGACGAGCTGCCAGCAATGGTGACGGCGACCTTGTTGACTGTCTGCGAAAGTGCCGATGACGTGGCGCTGTTGCAATCCGCACTGCCCGCGTACGACGCCACGATGCTGTGCGACCCACCTCCGAGCGACGAGGTGGTCCAAGAGGCGCTGTTGCCGGTGATGGTGGCTGTGCCCAGAGAGGTTGAACCGTCCTGAAACGAGATGCTTCCCGTGCAGCCGTCGCCCAACGTTGCCGTAAAGGTCAAAGAACTGCCGTAAGTGGATGGGTTGTTACTTGAGACGACGGTCAACGCGGGCGCATCGGCCGTCGCCGTCCCGGTCAGAGCGATAGTCTGTGTGGCGCCGCTTACATTAAGCGCAGTGTCGGTAGCGACCAGTGACCCGGAGATCGATCCAACCTGCTGAGGAGCGAAGCTGATGGGGAGGGTGCAGCTCTGACCGCTCGGGAGGCTTCCGGGCGAACTGGATGTGCTGGTGACGGCTGGGCACGCGGTCGAAGCGGTAGACGAAAGTAGGAAGTTCGTGGCGATCGACGGGTTCTGGCCGGAGGACGGGATGGGGAGGATCAGTGGGGTGTTGCCGATGTTCGAGAGCACCGCCGTTTGGGGGCTGTCGCTGCTTGTCGTACCGTAGGGGGTCGAGGCAAAGGTGAAGGCGCTTGCGGTGACATCGACCTTGCGAATCCGGTTGCTGGCTGTGTCGGCGATGATCAGATTCCCGATCGCATCCATGCTGATGCCCCTGGGTGCATTCAGGGTAGCGACCGTTGCTGATCCGTTGTCACCAGAAGAGCCGGCAACTCCGGTTCCCGCGACGGTTGAGATCACCAGGGATGACGCGGAAACCGCGCGGATACGAGAATCACTGGTGTCGGCCACGTAGAGGTTTCCTCCGGCATCGACAACGATGGCTCTCGGCGCATTTAGAGAGGCCGATGTGGCGACCGAGCCGTCTCCACATGCCTGGTTTCCGCCGCCGCAGGCATTCCCGGTACCGGCAACGGTTGAGATAAGCCCCTGCCCTGGAGCCGCGCCATACGCCCAGGTGATCTCGCGAACACGGTTGTCTCCGGTATCGGCGACCCACAAATTCGATGCACTATCGACAAAGAGACCAGTTGGGTTTGAAAAACTGGCGAGCAGCGCCGAAGCCCCGTCGCCGCATGTTGACGTGCTCGATCCACATTGGGAACCAGTGCCAGCGACGGTGGTGATGTAACCCGCGGCTAACATGCGTATCCGGTCATCACCGGAATCCGCAATGTAGAGATTCCCTTGCATATCCATGGCCAAGCCGCTGGGCATGTTGAGCTGTGCTGCGGTACCCAGGCCGCCGTCGCCGCACGCTCCCGTCGACGTACTGCAAGCCGTGCCGGTACCGGCGACGGTGGAGATCAACTGCGTTCCGGCCGCCACCATTCGCACGCGTTGATCGCCGGTGTCAGCGATATACAGGTTGCCACCAGGATCCACAAACACGGCTCTCGGCCCATTCAGCTGCGCTGCGGTCGCCGAGCTTCCATCGCCGCAAGCGTTCGTGCTTCCACTGCAGCCCGCGCCGGTCCCGGCGACTGTTGTCACGGTCCCGCCAGGAGAAAACTTGCGCACACGGTTGTCCTGCGTATCCGCCACCCAGACATTGCCTGAAGCATCGGTAAACACACCGCGCGGTGCACTCATGTTGGCCGAAACGGCGCTTCCGGTGTCGCCACACCCACCCGTTGGCGTGCTGCAGGCCGTTCCTGTGCCCGCTATTGTGGTCATCGTTCCGGGAGTGAGCGAGGTCTGCGGTCCAGTACCGAAACCCGTGAGTGGAAAGCTGATCGAGCCCGTACTTGTCACGATCTGCAGCGGCATCGGCCGAAGGCCAGGGTACGCGGGAGCAAATGTAACCGGGATCGTGCAGGTTGTTCCGCTCGACGTGCTGGAACCGAGGGTACAGCCGGTCATGGTTCCTACCGTGTACTCCTGTTTGCTGCCGGTGGAGGCTGGCACACTGATGCTTGTAATCGTCTCCGTCGCTGTTGTGGTAACGAGAACATTCTGCACCGCGCTGTTCGCCTGCACCGCGGTTGAAGGAAATGTGCCGAAACTTACCTTCCGCACCTGGTAATTGTTTCCCGCACCGAGATAGAGATCACCGGCTGCGTCAACCGCGATCCCTGACGGCGAGCTCATGGTCGCGGCCACGGCCGCTGCACCGTTGCCACACGCGCTCTGTGACGCCGTACACGACGCTCCGGTTCCGACAATCGTGCTGATCACGCCGGTAGCAGCACTGACCTTGCGAACTCGGTTGTCGTTTTGGTCGCTGATGTACAGATTGCCGGCGTTGTCGATGGCGACACCTGTTACCTCATTGAGATTCGCACTGGTCGCTGGGCCTCCATCGCCGCACGCCGCGGTAGGGGACGAGCAGGCTGTTCCATTGCCGGCTACGGTGGAGATGACGCCGGTGCTGACCGTCAGTTTGCGAACGCGTTGGCCGCGTTGCTCGGCGATGTACAGGTTGCCGGAAGCATCGAACGCCAACGCTCGCGGCCACGTGATTGCAGCTTGGGTGGCCGCGGCACCGTCGCCGCAGCCGCCCGAGGTCGACGTGCAGGTGGATCCGGTGCCGACCACAGTCGTAATGATTCCGGTCGAGGCGGAAACGATCCGAACCCGATTATCGAACGTATCCCCGATATACAGGTTGCCTGCGCTGTCGATCGCAACCGCCTCCGCTTCGTTGAAGGTAGCGCTGGTGGCCGGGCCTCCATCGCCGCACGCCGCGGTGGTTGACGAACACGTTGCTCCGGTTCCGGCCACGTTGCTGATCACGCCGGTGGCGGCGGTGACCTTGCGGATGCGCACCTCGTTCTGATCCGCGATATAAAGGTTGCCCTGCCTATCCACGGCAACACCGATCGGCTGAGCAAGTTGTGCACTGGTTGCCGGGCCGCCGTCGCCGCACGCTCCTGTCGTCGGCGAACACGCTGTCGTCGTTCCGGCGACGGTGGTGATATTTCCGTAGGCATCGATCTTGCGGACGCGCGGATCCGATGCTCCCAGGCCGACGTACACATTGCCGCTGCCATCGACCGTCAGCGCCCAGGGCTGACCGATGGAGGCGCTTGTCGCCGGACCGTTGTCTCCGCACGTCTGGTGTGAACATTGCGTCCCGTTTCCCGCAACCAGGCTGATTCCGGGAACGGCCTGCAGTTGTGCCTGTAAGGGACCACTCCAGGAGTTCACAAGGGCAGCGAACAGGATGAGCGCCAGCATACGTGCGCTTTGCCTCACGGAGAACTCCGTGCGAACAGATCGATCCAACTTCCCGCGACCGGCAAATCGTTCGAGCTCTTTGCGGGAAATCAGAAACCGATGAGGAATGCCTCGTATGGCTCTTGGGAGCGTCTTCATTTCCCTCCCTCAAGCCGGGTCCCGTGATCATCCCAAGGAGCGAATGCTTGGTTGACGACGTAAATCTGCGCAAGGTGAGTTTCCACCAGCGAGCTGCCGCGGATCTCGATCCGTTCCGCCACGATGTGGTATCCGGAGCCGCAACCCGACAACAGAGCGAGGAGGGGAAGGGCGAGTAAGCCGTTTGCCATCGCCGGCCAGACCATGAGACCTCTCAACCGCCGCCGGAGAAAGAGCATACCGAACAAGGCAGACGACATAACGCTCGGCAAGAGCTCTTTCGAAGGGAACGCGTTTACCCGCGTACTTTTCCCTGAGGGCTGACCGGCTGCCGCGTCGTGTCCTGGCGTCAGCGTCAGTGACACCTGGATGGGGCTTGTTGTGGGCCTGACCACGGACGACGAAAAGAGACAGCTTCGGTCCAGGAATGAAGCGCTGCAGGACAGGGTGACTGGCTGATGGAATTCTCCTACCGGCCCAATCGCAATTTGAATCGTTGCGGGCACGCCGGGCTGAAGCACCAACGGATGGTCAGGCGAATTGCCGTTTGGAGGGCTAATGGTGAAACTTGAGGAACCTGGGGGAACCACGAGAATTGACACCGAGGCCGACTCCGCCGCGTAGTTCTGATCCGACGGAGAAAGCACAACGGATAAGGTGTTCGTGCCGGAAGGAAGCATGCTTCCGATCGCCGGCTGATAGACGAACGCGCCGACCGTTGCCGAAGTTGCATTCAGCTGTAGCGTTGACAATGGCGTCCCGAAGGGTATGGCTTCAGGTGTCTGCCACACGATGGGTGCTGCCGGCGCCTGGTTCACCTTCTGGACTAAGGTCACAGTCTGAGCAGCCGATCCGTCATCGGAGGCAAAGCAGCCTAGCATCATGGCACAAAGGCTGCGCACCACCCAACGATGCGGAAGAAGAGTCGCTCTCACATTGCCTCTTGTAGGTCGCAGGCCGCCTTCCGTGGAGGCAAGGCGGCCGGACGTTGCGTTAGTTGTGGTTGGAATCGCCCGAGTACGTGAAGCTGATGGTGTGAGATCCGGCCGTGAAGAGAGGGATCGTCAACGTTGCACCTCCCGTGCCGTTCAGCGTTGCCGTTCCGATCGTCGTTGCGCCGTCTTGGACGAGCACGGTTCCGGTCGGAATTGCCCCGACGCCAGAGACCTGCATGGTGAAGGTCACTGCATCGCCGTAGATGGAGGGATTCAGCGAGCTGGTCGCCGTCAACACGCTTGAGGCTTTTGTGACCACATAGGACAGAACAGAGGACGTGACCGTGGCGAAATTCGAATCGCCGCTGTATACAGCTGTAATCGAGTGGGTCCCGGCGTTCAGCAGTGTGGGGCCGGATAGCGTGAGCGCAGCGTTGGCGCTTCCATTGAGGGTTACGGTGCCAAGCGACGTCGCCCCATCAAAGAACTGGACCGAGCCTGTCGGCACCTGGCTGACAGACCCAGGCGGGGCCAGCGCGGCGGTCAGTGTCGTCGCTTGACCGTAAACAGCGGGGGAAGCGACGCTCGGGGTGAGGGCAATTGTCGGCGTAGCCTGGTTCAC
>CALMVL010000273.1:4921-6548 GCA_937873265.1 uncultured Granulicella sp. | reverse complement strand
GTCTCCGAAGTTGGCGCCGGCGCACCCGCCGTATGCAGCACGTAGGAGAAGGTGGCCGTGGCGTCGAGCGGCAGATTGCCGGACGGTGTCACAGTCGTTACGCCAATGGTGTTTCGCTGGGCAACAGTCTGCGTCATGCTGGCGGATGACTGTGCGCACACGGGGCGCCATGAGCTAAACACGACGAAGAGAACGAGTCCATACGACCGAAAAGACGGAGATTTCACGACGGCTCCCATCACAATTGCAGCAAACGCACGAGTCCGCCGTGGACCCGCAGCCTACTTGTGCCATAGTGGGCGCACTGGAAACTGTCGTCTATACAACGACCGGGCTATATCGGGAGTACTGGGTCACGTATGCGGAGTCGGGCCAGTCAGGCGATGCGGCGTACGCGGAGGCAGACTGGCCCGAAGTCGCGAAGCCGTGAAGCAGCCATTGACGCCATCGGTAAAGAGGGTTGCGTCCGGACCGCCCATGGTAATCAGGTGTCCCCGCTTTACCCGTCCGTCGTACGTGATCTGCACGTAGTCTGAGTCCGTTCGTCGGTTTAAAAGATGCGTGAAGCCCATACAACTGCCACGATCTCCCAACGAGGACCGCGCCGGCGACCGCGGGCAGAAATCGAACTCAGGGCGGAAGCGCAGCCTGCGCTCGTCACCGGTCACTCGGCGGTTGTCTGCGTACTTTTTGGTCTTCTTTTTGCCCGCCCATTTAGGACCTCATCACTCGTCACCAACTGCACCCGGCGTATATCGTCGGCGCCCTCCTTTTCCTCGCTACGTTGCCACCGGTCGCGACAGTTTTACAGAGTGTCTTGGGCCGTATGGTCGTGGACCGAACAGGCTTGCAGGAAAGGTTTGATTTCATCTTGCACTGGAGCCCGGATACGCCGAGTGAGACAAGTACGCCCGTCGATCCGGCCTGGCCCCCTCTACCAAAGGCACTGCAGGAGCAACTCGGTCTTCGCTTGGTGTCCACCACGGCTCCGATGGAAGTCGTAGTCATCGATCACGCAGAGGCTCCCTCGGAGAACTGACAGGTCCGCCCTCCCCCGCGTGGTGAACCCCTTGTGCTTACAACAGACGTAGCCGCATGGCGGGACAAGAAAGTATCGCGCATTTCTGCTTGTGCGGCGTCTACGACGTAGAAGCGTCCGGGGAGCCATGATGAATACAGTCTCGGTCATCCGCAAAGTGTGTCAATGGTCTTTGTACTTCGCAGCGATGCTGATGGCCGTACGTGGGTCCCTGTTGCTTGTGAAGTCGGGTGACCCTGGGCCGCTGGAGAGCGCATCTGGAAAAGCAGACACGACTGTCTGCAATGAGCTGGTGACGCGTGATGGAGCGCAGACACGCTTGAGAATCGGTAACTTCGGTATGGCTAGGATGGCGGGCGCTCTGGGCACGCGACGGCAACGCCGAAGCCGTCGCCAGCCGCTCCGGAACCCGGTAACCCGGCGCAAGCCGCGCAGCAACAGCTTGCGTTAGAGATCGCCGCACTCCCCAAAGCCGTTCCCACTCCGGCCCCGCCGAATGTGCCAACCTTCGTCCGGTCAACCTGCCCCCCGCAGCCGATCCCAGCAGCGACCTCTAACCGGAAAGGAGGAAGCCATGCTCAGCATTTC
>CALMVL010000273.1:3456-4821 GCA_937873265.1 uncultured Granulicella sp. | reverse complement strand
ACACCACCTTCGACTTGAACGTTCGAGGGACACTGTTTACGGTTCACAAAAGCTTTGCCGCTCTTCCGCGAGGGTGGCGCCATCATCCTAAATGGCTCAATCGTCAGCATCAAGGGCACGCCGCAATTCGGTGTGTACAGCGCCAGCAAGGCGGCGGTTCGCTCACTCGCCCGGACGTGGCTGCTGGAATTGAAGGGTCGCAACATCCGCATCAACGTGCTGAGCCCTGGGCCAATTGACACAAACGCTCTTGCGCCGCTGGGGGACGAGTTCAAGGCAGGCATGGCCGCTATGGTTCCGCGTGGCACGCTCGGCAAGTCCGAGGAGATAGCTACCGTGGCGCTGTTCCTGGGCTCCAGCGACTCGAGCTTCGTGAATGGTGTGGAGTTGTTCGTCGACGGCGGCATGGCGCAGGTGTAACGATCCCTGTGCAGTCGGATGGGTCAGCCCTGGGGGCTGGCCCGCTTCGGTCCGCGTATGACTTCTCGGTCCCGTAACCATACAAGCATTGCTAACGCTCTTCACGTTGTTTTCAATGAGTGCGAAATCGCCAATACACTCACCGAGACCGATTTGTAACGATATGGTCGCAATCTCGTCAGCAGTCCGTTGCTACCCAGATGCGCGTTTGTCAGGACTTACGAAGCTGTGCGGTGTAGCGGCACGTTTAGATCGAGAGCCCGAACGGTGCCCCGGTGAGCTAATCCCTTTGAGGATGAGATCAATCCCCGTAATGAAATCTATGCGATCGTCGTGCTCTCGAAACTGTCCGGCTACGCTGCGTACAAACGGGTATTCCTTGGGATCGAGCTCCGACCACGCGGTCGATACCGCTTCCAGGAAGTCGGATCGATCAAGCCCCCGCGTTCGAGCGAACTGCCCGTTGGCCGCGTTCTGCTTGCTGACGCCGAGGATGTAAGCCATCAACGTGCCCACCGCCGACCACTGCTGCGCGTCCGGCAAGCGGAGAGCGCGAATCTGCTGGCCCACATGTTCGAGTATGCGGACGAGGGGCGACAACCCTACGGAGCTTGTGATGGCCGAGCCCACCCATGGATGCTCGTCGATTGCGTCAAACAGGCCGAGCGCGACAGCGCGGATCGTTTGCTCCGGTGTCGTAACGATGACGCTCTCATGCATCGTGCGCGCGACCACGGCGTCGCACGCAGCGGCCATCAGGTCGCTCTTATTTGCGATGTGCCAATAAATAGCACCGGGGCCGGTGGCGAGCCGTTCGGACAGAGCGCGGAACGTCAACCCCTCTTCACCGCTCAAGTCCAATAGCTCGATCGCCGCTTCGATGATGCGTTCCCGGGTGAGCGATTCTCCTTGTCGAGGCCTTCCGGGGGTTTTCTTGACCATGTT
>CALMVL010000273.1:0-3356 GCA_937873265.1 uncultured Granulicella sp. | reverse complement strand
CTTCGAAGGAATCTGAAAATGAAGACTCCAGTCACGATCATCGGCGCTGGCCTCGGCGGCCTCACACTTGCACGGGTCCTCTACGTTTACGGTATCGCCGCGACGGTTTACGAAGCGGAAGCATCGGCAGACGCCCGAACGCAGGGCGGCATGCTCGATATCCACGAACACAACGGGCAGCTTGCACTGAAGGCTGCGGGACTCTTCGAGAAATTTGTTCAACTCATTCATCCGGGCGGGCAGCAATCACGCGTACTCGACAAGGACGGCAATGTGCTGCTCGATCATCCCGACGATGGTACCGGCGGTCGACCGGAGGTGCCCCGGGGAGAGCTCCGGCGGATTCTGCTCGAATCGCTTCCTGCCGATACCGTCCGGTGGGGACACAAACTTCAACTTGCGACTCCACTTGGCGGTGGGCGGCACGAGCTGAGATTCGCTAGTGGCTCAACTTTGACGACGGACCTGCTTGTGGGTGCCGATGGCGCCTGGTCCAAGGTTCGTCCACTGCTCTGTGAGGCCAAACCGGCCTATGCCGGCATGACCTATGTTGAGACATATCTCTTCGATAGCGACGCCCGTCACAAGGCGAGTGCCGAAGCGGTTGGAGGAGGCGGAATGTTTGCGATGGCGCCCGGAAAGGGCATTATGGCGCACCGCGAGCCCAACGGAGTACTGCATACCTATGCGGGATTAAAAAAGCCCGAGGACTGGTTCGGTGGTATCGGCTTCTCCGATCCGGCGGCTGTCGTCGCCCACGTCGCCAAAGAGTTCGACGGCTGGGCTCCAGAGCTGATTGCACTCATCACGGACGGTGAGACCAACCCTGTGCCGCGCCCCATCTATTCGCTTCCGCTGGGACACCGATGGAACCGGGTACCCGGCGTGACACTGCTCGGTGATGCTGCGCACCTGATGGCGCCGTCAGGCGAAGGAGCCAATCTCGCGATGTATGACGGCGCTGAACTGGCGCAGGCTATCGCTGCGAACCCGGGGAACGTGGAAGCCGCGCTCTTTGCGTATGAGACGGACCTCTTTCCGCGCAGTGCCTCCGAAGCTCCGGAGGCGGACCGGATGCAGGAGGTACTCTTCGGCGACAACTCGCCTCAGAGCCTGCTTGATTTCTTCAGCAGCCACCAGCCCGCTGAATGATCACCACACGCCGGCAATCATGCCCTTCGTGCAACTTGTGTGAGTCCTGACAGGTCGGCTTCGACTGACCACAGCGGTTGCTACGGAGATGCCCATTTTACAGGGCTAATGATCCACGATCGCTCCAAGTGAGCCCGAGAGCGTGTTGGCCTGTTGTGCCAGTTGACATAGAGCATAGAGCACCGAGCCAGGGCGAGCTGCGCGCGTGCTGTCATTCGGTCGCTTATTGTCAATCAATACAGAGGATAGGCAAGCGCTTTGACCGTTCTTTCGTCCGGTTGCTTCTCCTGTCTTAGGCAGTGATAGCCGAGATTTCTTCAAGGACTTCCGGCACACAACACTTCTGTATTGCTGCTCGAGCCCGCTAGAGCGCACCCGAAACACTCGGCGTGAACGGGTGCGCTTGGCCTCACACTCCTAATCAGCGTTTGGCCTCCACGATGAAGTCGCTGACGCGGTATGGGAGATCGATCCTGAGACTCCAGTGCAGGTGAGGGTGTAAGATCCGGGCGTCGTAGTCGCTGGGAAAAAGACTCCGGAGATGGCCAGGGCAGTTCCATTTGTGAAGGATACGGTCGTGGGCAAGTCCGCGCAGTAGGACCGGCAGGGCCGCCCGGAGCAGCTCAGCGTCACCGTGCCGGTAGAGCCGTTTGCGGCCTTCAGCTGCAGCAGGAAAGCCGCAATGTCGCCGCGGTAGACGGTTTCCTTAGAAGGGTTGGGTGTGATGGTGAAGGCGGCAATCACGGTGAGAGTCTGCGAGACAGCCGGAGCTGCCGCATACACTGTGTTACCGGTCTGGGCAACCTGACTGCTTCACGAGCAGCGATGCCAGGTGCTCGTTCAACAGCGCCTCCATCGGCGTCTGCGGAACGGAACGCAGACGGGTTGTTCTCTCCTTGCGTGAGTTGCTGAGCGCCATTACTTCATCCCCGATGTGGCTACGACGCAGTGGCCGTTTGGCTTCGCGGCTCTATAAGCAATTTCCGGCAGGTCGAAGTCGAGATCGTCTGGAAGCCCTGTCTTCATTGGCGAGGGAGGGATTTTGACCGCTCCCGACACCCCACCTCTGGGGTAGGCCTTTTCTCCGCCTGTTTTCAACAAGTTCCCCAAGCGTAACTCTCCGTTACTCCACAGCACCCGTTCCGGGGTCGTGTCCTCTTACTCCCGATGCCGTAGGCAGCGTGGCTTTCAGGATGCTGGCTGAGACACGGACTTTCAGGGGGAAGGTGACGACGCTGGGGCATCTCGCCGGATGGGATGCCCCTGACCAGATGCCTCACATCACACCCGCTCAGAGGCTTCTTTTTTTCGTTGCTGCCAGATTGCAAAGGTCGCTATGACGATCAACACGTCGATCAAATGGTAGTAGGCGAACCAGAGCCACGGGTGAGCAACGCCCCCCGGACGGCTCTTGAGCAGAGCACATCCCCACGAGATTATTGCAGGCCGCGAAGAACGCAACCAATGGGCGTTGCTTGAAAGCGAGGACGCACAAGACGACCAGCGCCCATAAAAGTAGCAAGAGCAGCAACTGATAAGGGTATGGCGCTGGAGCCAACGTGAAAGCAACAAAGAACCAGAGGCCCTCCAAGACCATACCCAACCAGAGAACGATGTGCCACAGTCCTCTACGACCTGCTAACGTCTGATTCACCTCTGCACCCCTGATCCATCGCTGTGAACATTTGGTCCGTGCCTACCCCTGGAGGAAGCAAACTGGATCACGGAACAACTGATGTGCCCGGTGCCAGAATGCCCAATCCGACTCCGTTGGTTAGCCAGAGCTGAATAGCTTGCGAACCATGTTCGTGGGGTACATCTTCACAGCGTTGTATAGATCCTGATTGCAGCCCTTGGCCGCTTGCGTTTGAGCTGCGTCAAAGCTCCGTATATTGAGATTTGGCCAGAATGTGAGTTTATTACTTCCAAAGCAAAGGTCATGGGCGCGACAGGCAGCATCCACGTCGCTAGTCGTGTTATCTCCACCACCGGGTCCGCACCAACTTGTTCCGAATAAACAAAAGGGATGTCCGAGAGAAGCCCAATCCTCCAGTAAGCCGACGTATGTAAATATCCCGTCGTTCAGAAGTCCTACACCTGTTTGAATGGTGCTCGATGCACCGGGCCCGAACGCTGAAGGTCCACCCCGCAAGCACCGAACTCGCATCCGCTGTTCCCGGGGAGACCGAGAATGGCACCCAAAC
>CALMVL010000272.1 GCA_937873265.1 uncultured Granulicella sp. | reverse complement strand
CAAGCGGGCCGCGTCACAGCTGCGCGGTACCTTTCTCTCGATGCAGCAGGTTGCCGAGGAAGCTGGTGTGCTGCTGCTGGCGGCTCTGATCGAGCTGCTGGCGAAGGTCGGCGAGCTGCTTCTGCGCCTGCTGTAGGGCATAGTCCTGAACCAGCACGGTTTGGGAAAGAATGTAAATGACGTCGGGATTCTGACCGAGGCTCTGCTCGAGAAGCTGCTCGGCGGCCGGATCTTTGTCTGAGAGGCGGGTCTGGTTGACGCGGGAGATGAGGCTTTGGATCATCTGCTGTTCTTGCGGAGTCATGGCGGTCTCTTTCCGGCAGAGCTGTCGTAAGGTGCAGCACAGCCCCTTCAGAGAGAGGGATACGCAAGGGAACGGTAGAGGTTGCATTGGGCTGTTTCGGGAGGGGACGTCGGCCGAGTTTGCGCGGGGAGGCTGCGCGTTGACGATTAGGACGCCTCGCATCTCAGCGAGACTTCGGCGTTTGCGGCATGACCTTGATCTCGAAGAGGGTAGGCCACTGCTTGCCGGTGACGAAGAGGCGGTCATGTTGGGGGTCGTAGGCGATGCCGTTGAGGACGGATTCGGGGGTGAGGCGCTGAGCGTCCGGAAGAAGGCCGGTGCAGTCGATCCAGGAGAGAACGCGGCCGTCGACGGGGGAGATGCGGGCGATACGGTCGGAGTGCCAGACATTGGCGTAGATGAGGCCGTGGATGAACTCGAGCTCGTTGAGCTGGTCGATGGGGGTTGGGCCGTCGTGGACGAGGATGCTGCGAGTTTCGGCGAAGGTAGCCGGGTTGCGGAAGCGGAGAGTAGCGGTGCCGTCCGAGGTGATGAGCTCGCGGGCGGTTCGGGTGATGCCCCAGCCTTCGCCGGTGTAGTGGAAGGTGCCGATCTGGCGAAGAGTAAACCGGTCGTAAAGGAAGCCGATGTGGGACTGCCAGGTCCATTGCAGGAGGTTGGAGCCGTTGTTGATGATGCCTTCGCCGAAGTACTGCGGGGGAAGGTCGACGTGTTGGATGGGAAATATGCTGCCGAGCGGGTAGATGAGCAGGCCGGAGTGACCTTCGAGGCCGGTGCCTTCGTAGAGGAGTCCGTTCTGGTAGAACAGGCCTTCGGTGTAGCTGTGGGTGGAGTGCGGGTAGGTGTGGAGGACTTTGTAGGTGTAGGTGGGAGCCTGGCTTTGGAGGACGGCAGTGAGGGTGAGGAGGACGAAGGCCAGACGGGTAAGCATGCCTCGCCAGTGTAGCGGGACGCAAGGCCGGCCTCGGGGGTGTGGTGCTTCGGGCAGTTCGCTGCAGGAGGCGCGGACAAGTCGGAGTGTGGCGGACCTCCAGGGCGAGGATTTCGCCGCCTTCGAAATCGGCGCAGACCGTCAGCGGATCCCCCAGAGGATTACGTCTCTCCGTTACGTCCCACCCTTGTCGCAGGCCATGCAGGCGGCACCAGCTTCCAGCCTCCAGGTGCGGCTCGGCAGCGGATGTGCGGAAGCCACAACGCCCCACTACAGAATGACCTACCCTGTCAGCGAGACCGAAATCCGTGACGGAGCGCATACGCTGGTTGTCACCAGCCCGCGTTATGGAGTGAAGTTGAGCTTGGCTCACACTACGTCGTGGCGGGAAGCAAGGTCTTCTCAAGGTACGAGACTTCAGCACCCCGAGAAACGAGACTGTACCTGTAAGCGCCGCGCAGGATTCGTCCCTGTGAAAGAGCGCTCTCCATACCGATCCGCTGGGGGATGGATGCCGGTCATCGAGTTTCGTCGTGCCGTGCCCTTTCCTCTTTGCTGCGGGCACGCTACCGCAGCCTTGCTCCCCCTTGCTAGACAGCGTTGATGCCGCCGTCGACGAACAGTTCCACTCCGGCCACAAAGCTGGAGTCGTCTGAGGCGAGAAACACAGCTGCTTTCCCGATGTCGGCGCCTTTGCCGATTCGCGTGATCGGCACCATATTGGTGACATACTCGCGGATCTCTTTCACCCCGCCAAGAGTTGCCGCATTTCCGGCTGTGTCGACCGGCCCAGGGCTAATGACATTGACACGAGGACCGATGCCCTTCAACTCAGCTGTGAAGCTGCGCGCAAAGCTTCGCACGGCGGCTTTGGTCGCTCCGTAAACGGACATGCCTGGAAACCCTGAACTGCCGATGAAAGAGCCGTTCAGGATGATGGAGCCGCTCTTGTCCATCAACGGAATCGCCTTCTGAATTGTGAAGAAAACTCCCTTGGCATTAATATCGGCGCAGCTGTCGTAGAAGTCTTCGGTTACCTTGTCATAGGGCATCTGCTCATAAATACCGGCATTTGCGAACACAATGTCGAGCTTGCCCTTTCTTTCTTTAATCTCCGCGTACATTCGATCCAGATCGTCCAGCTTGCCCGCGTCCGCCTGGATGGCCGCAGCCCCCTCTCCAAGCTCTTGGGCAGCCTTGTCAAGCTCAGGTTTTCTTCGTCCCGTGATAAACACGAACGCTCCCTCACGCAGAAACTCCTTTGCCGTGTCGAAGCCCATGCCTTCGCTTCCGCCAGTGATCAGTGCAATCTTTTCATCGAGCTTTCCCATGCGTTCGGCTCCTCCTCACCTGAAAGCATTGGACGAGCACCATGCCGCGAGTGAATGAAACGATCCGACAAGAGTATTGCCTATTCCGCCAGAACTATGGATCGAGGGTTGATTCGTAACGTCCAATGAACCAGGAAATGGTGTGCGTACGATGACCCCGCTGGCGTCCCTCATTGACGAAGTGTGCCCACGGGAGGGCTCTCACGCGACGGGAATTGCGGGTCTGTTTCTCACCCGATACTCCACGACGGAAGTTCCCCGCACGTCACTGCACCAAGCCGTACTCTGTGTTGTTGCGCAGGGCGCCAAATCCACGCTGCTGAAGGAGCAACGATTCCGTTACGACCCCAATACGTATCTGCTCGTCTCCCTTGACCTGCCGCTTGTAGGACAGATTGAGGATGCAAGCCGCTCCGAGCCATTTCTGGGGCTCAGCCTGGTCCTCGACCTTGAGGAGATCGCCTCGCTGATGCGTGAGTCAGACCTGCCTCACGAGACTGCTCCGCCTCTGCGACCCGGCCTCGTGGTCGGCTCGATGGATGACGATCTCCTCGGCGCATTGGTACGACTCACCTGTCTCCTTAAGAAGCCTGACCAGATCGCTGTTCTCGCGCCGCTGATCAAACGGGAGATCTTCTACAGGCTTCTGCTAAGCGAGCACGGATGCCTGCTGCGCTGCATGGTTGCAGATAACGGCAAGGTTCAGCGTGTTGCTGCCGGTCTGGCTTGGCTGAGACGCAACGTTGCACGACCCATCAGGATGAAAGAGCTTGCGCGCGAGATGCGGATGAGCTCCTCTGCCATGCATATCTGGTTTCGTGCGGTAACGTCCATGAGCCCGCTACAGTATCAGAAGCAGTTGCGTCTTCAGGAGGCCCGACGTCTGCTGCTTTCAGAGACCTTCAACGCAGCCACCGTAAGCCGGCGTGTCGGCTACGAGAGCCCCTCGCAGTTCAGCCGAGAATATCGTCGGCTTTTTGGTGCTCCTCCCATGCAGGACATCGAACGTCTTCGCACCGCGGCATGGAAAAGCAGCTCCTAGCGCAGCAGGGATCAGTCGAGAGCAGATTCGACAAAGGCGGAGGCCATCCGCGGGATCGCTCGGGCGGAGGTGCGCTTCGCGCGTGAGCAGCCCCACCTCTTCTCCCTGACGCGAATGCGACCTGGAGCCGGCACCGAGGATGCGGGATCGCACCTCCGATCCTGGACATTTGTGCCCGCTCACGTGGCCGGGAAGTGCCGGAGTAGAAGGCGCCGAGAGCGCGCGAGCGAAAGCCGCTCAGCAGCTTCGAGCTAGGATTAGAGATGTGGATCAGAGCAGCCTCCTCTGAAGACGTCGACTAAGTGACGTGAAGGTGCACGCCAGCGCAAGTCCTTTGGTGAGGGCTTCAAACGCGAAAAGGGGAATCCTGCGTGGACATCTACACAGGACCGCCTGTGGCGATGCTCTTTGCCTTTCCTCAACGCACCCGCGCATCCCG
>CALMVL010000271.1 GCA_937873265.1 uncultured Granulicella sp. | reverse complement strand
ACCACCCGCATCATCCCCCACTACGAACGCTTCTACGAACAAATCCTCGCCGCCACCCCCCAAAAATTCGCTAATGCGCCTTCTGAGACTCTCAATCCCTCTTCTTGACGGCCTGACCGCATATATGTTGTTTCGTGAAGAGGATCCGATGCCGAACCGCTTCGAACAATACCGTCGAAAAAGTCTGGTCGTACTCTACCTGGCAGCACGCTACTACGCCGCATTTACGCTGCTTCTTTACGGCTTCGCCAAGGTCATGGGCGCACAGTTCACCGTCCTCGATTCCCAACTGGCAAAGCCCCTGGGAGACGTCTCAGGGTTCTGGCTCACGTGGTACTACTTCGGGTATTCCGCGATCTATTCCTCCCTTGTTGCTTGGACACAAATCCTTGGAGCACTGCTGTTGTGCTTTAGGCGAACTGCCCTGATCGGCGCATTGCTGCTCCTGCCGGTTCTGATCAACATACTTGGAATCGATATTTGGGTAATTCAGTTTCCGCTTTCTAGCAGCGCCTTGAGGAACGCGCTTTACGTCCTCTTTGCACTCGTCATCATCTTGGCATTCCACGCTCCGGATCTCTACAGGTTTCTCAACAAGCGCAGGGACGACCTGCTACTACTTTCCCGCAACCCCCGCTGGCTCATCGCCTTTCCCATTCTGGCTGCATTCAGCATGGCCACCTACCAAGCACACGAGGCCTACTGGCTTGCCAACACGAACAACCGCGCGCCGTCCCCCATTGATGGGACGTGGCATGTTGTTGCGACTCAACCAGTCATGCCCCAGATCCCTGAGTGGATGTACTTCGAATACAACCGCGCCCACATGGTCGTTTTCCGCTTTTCGGATGGAAGGACCGAAACACACGATTTCAGGGCCGATCCGACCAAGCGAACACTGACCATATCCCAGACCTGGCTTTCTCCAGGTTCCGAAATACTAGACAGCACGTGGCAGCGTAGTGGCGACACCATGTACCTAAATGGACAATGGGATAACACCATCTCCGTACAACTCACGCTCGAACGCAAGCAGATGAGAATCAAAGATCATCGATAGTCGCGGGCCAAAATCCGAATCACGGCATAAGCTTCCAAGAAAGTTCTTGGAGCTTCACACAAGCGCTTAATACCGGTAACGCCGTTAGCGGAACCTCTCCGACGAAAACCGCACCGGCTCCCCATGCAAAACCTGCTCCACCACCGCATGCACCCGCAGCAAAGGCCACGGCTCTGACACCGTCCGCCCGTCCGTCTGCCCCGCCTCATGCACCAGCAACGCCGGCCGCGGATCGAACACGCCCCGCGAAGCCGCTTCATCCTCCTTCGTCCACGCTGGGAGCCAGTTCCAAAGATCGATCCGCCACCCATGATCGCCCTCCACAACCAGCGTCGTGGTCTTCCACCGCGGGGAACGTTGCAGCGTCTCGAGGAACTCTCCCAAGGTCCGATCCGCCAGCACCAAATTGTCCAGGTAAGAGCTCCCGCAGTGCTGGGTGAAGGCGTTCTTGCTCCGGCTCCAAATATTGGGGCTGTGTGGAATGGGCATATGGAGGAAGACAAGGTCCGCCTGGTCCGTCCGCAGCAGGCTCATCGCATGCTGCTCAAGGTCGAGTTCCGTCGCCAATCGATGACGCACATCGAAGTCGCATGCGTTCCGTTCGGCCCGCGCCGGCGCAACCGCCTGTACGGCCATCTGCCGCAGAGGGGAAGCCGCGTTTCTCAACCAGCTGTCCTGCTGCGACATCATGCCATCCATCTGGTCGAGATTGTTCCAGTAACACGTGTCGATGGCGCTCCCATAAACCGAGCAGTATGGGTTGTACCAGCCAACCGCCGCAGTTCTCCATCCCTGACGTTGCGCATCGTCGAAGATTGACCCCTTGCCGTCGAGCGGCTGCCAGCCATCTGCCCCCGCTTCGTGAACCAGCAAGCGATTCCCGAATGTGTACCGAAGTCTATCGACGACCTTTCCATTCAGCAGCGACGGAAGGATCGTCGCCGTGTGATACCCCACCGGCTGCACGTTCGTCAGCAGCGTGCTCTGCGCGCGAAGAGCGTCGAAATGCGGCAACTCGAGACCCTGCGCCCGGTGCTCGAAGACCTGATCGTAGGAGAGTTCGTCGAACACAATCCACACCAGCAAGGCATGCTGCCGAGCCGGCTCGGACGGCTGCTCCCAAGCCGCCGTGTGCTCGTGTCCCGCAGGCTTCCAGCGTGCGATCCAAAGCAGCTGGACGGTGCTGTACAAGGCAAACGCAGCCAGAAACACGCCAGCCGCATCCCCCAGCCGCAGCAACCGGCGATATCCGAGCGGAAATCGCAGCACCAGCAGCAGCACCAGAGCCGCCCAGGCACACGCAAAGATCGGAACCAGCCCATGCCGCACAACAAACGGTGACAACGTCTGTGTCCGCGCAAGCACAAACGGGGGCACGGCCATCGCAAGCACGAATTGTGCCCACGAATAAAAACGAGTCCGCTGCAGCGACACCAGCACCGCAAACAGGGCAAGTCCCACAACCGCGATGTCCGCCAGGTGCGCCGCGACGATTCCACCAAGAGCAAAGGGCACATGCATCCGGACATCGGCGCCTCCCCCGAGAAGGCCGCCGTAGTTCATGACCAGCAGAATGGAAGAAAGCCCGATCGACTGGCACAACGTCTTCAGCATGCGTCCCCGTGCGCCTCGACCTTGCGCAACAAGAACAGAATCCGTCCGTTTCCGAGCTGCTCGCGCTCGACGACACGAAACAGCCCGTCACATGCGGTAAGTAGATCGTCCTCGCGCAACCAGTCATACAGCGCGGTTCGCCCGCGCATCAGGCTTTGAAACATGGGATCCGTGACCGGAACCCATTCAACCACAAGGAAGGCCTTCGTCAACCGGAAACACAACGTCATCACCGCGGGAAGCGGAATCTGTTCCAACAACAGCAGGTGGTGGATGACCGCAAGCATCAGCACCACGTCGAATCGTCCTTCGAGCCGTGCCAGCAGGCCGCTTGATTCACTGTTCTCCCATCCAACCGCCGGAGTTGGCCTTGCGAGATCTGCCTGCACCGTCAAGACGGGCAGCTTGGCCGCTTCTGTCACCCGAAACAGGCGCTCTGCGCTGGATGTGTCCCGCTCCAGCGCAACGACGTCCATGCCCATCTCTCCCGCAAGCAGGCTGTACTCCCCGGTATTTGCGCCCACGTCCAGAACGCGCTTCGGCCGAACTGTCTCGAGTACCCGCCGCACCCACGATCGCTTATGCTCCGTCTGCTCGGTGGTGTAATGCACAGCCGTGCGCTGGTACCCGCTCCAGGCTGAATCAAAGCCGTCCGGCATGGCGCGCCGGGTTTGCCCGCGCAGACCGGTCAACATCCTTTGCAGAATGTGAGCGGCAGCCTCGTCGTCCCCTGCCGTTCGGCCTCTGTTTGCCGCATTCTTCTGCTCCGCCCCGCGTCTCCCCTCGAGCCAGGTCGGAAGGCTGATGGGCCAGAAAGCAGTTCTGGAGAGCCGCTGTGACCACTTCATCACAGGAAAGAGTTCCGTCGGCTCATACCCGTCTCGCCGAAACAGGGTAAGCGCCAGCGGCCAACCCAGCATCTTGTGCGCGATCAGCGGCAAGAGAAAGGTGCGCACATACTGTCCGTAGGCCATCCACAGCGACGACCCGCGCTCGCGTCGCTCAAATGACAGCGCATCCACCAGAACAGGCCTTGGGCCAACAAACAGGATGTTCAGCGGTGTCGCGTCCTTCAGGATCCAACCGTCCTGCACGGCCTCCTCGCAAAGCCGCAGCGTGAGATCGGCGGCGGCCAGCCATTGCGAAGGCGTCCACTCCCACGGGTAAGTCGCGATCCCAATTCGAGGATGCAGCAGACGAAGGCCGGCCGCGTCGTCTTCGACCGCGACCGCAACCATGTCGCCGCGCTCCTGCAGTCTACGGCAAAACGCAGATTCCACGAACCCGAGGACAGCCTCACGCGAGGCAGGGTGGATGAACCGGACCGCATGCTCGTCACGTAAATGGAGCGATCCGGCAGGATCTCGGAACGTGGGTCGGATTGGCTCCCCCGTCACGGGGCTTTATGCGGTTCCTGCGCAGGCTCCGCCACATACCCGGAATCGCCAATCAGCGGCTTCCGGGTAAACAGAGCGCGAATGCGCCGCCGGAAGTAGTACGCGACGGTCCCAACAAAAGAAGCAACCCCCTGCAATGCGAGCAGGCCTGATCCTGGATCAACATACCCCCAGGCCCGCCGTTCACTGGCGATCAGGAGGCAAACAACTATGAGGAGTCCTAAAAGAGATGAGGCAAAACGTTTCACAATCTTCCTTCTGTCCTGTGGATCGCTGAATCTCCATGCGTCTATTCGCAGTAGACGCGATTTTCACGGGTCAGGTTTCGCGTTGGTGCCGAACCCCGCTCGAAATGTCTCGATTTCCGAAGCCGATCGGAAATCGCCTCTATACCACCTCCTCGCTGACTGGTGAACCTCCCCATTTGGCACAGAGGCCTGTCGTTCGAGGCAACACTTTAGCCGCCTCTCTCAGTGCAGCATAGAAGAATACCTAGCCGGGTATTTCGTCAATGTGCGGCAAAAGACGGAGGGCAATCCTTCATAAGAGACCCTTGAAACCCGCAAACCAGCTGCTCACGGCGAGTCCCTCACGCAACGGTGTTCTCACGCCTCTCTCCGCGTCACCGCCCGTACCGCATCCTTCAACATGTGCGCCACGTTCTCGGGCCCAAACCCCGCCGGCCAGGCCACCGCCTGCGCATCCCGCACCGGCATGCGCAGCGTCACCCGCGTCCCCCGTCCCGGCCGGCTTACCACCTCCACCGTCGCCGCCCCGCCGTACAGCACTTCCATGCGCTCACGCACGTTGCGCATGCCCACGCCCGACTCCCGCCGCACCAGACCGCTCACGGGAGCCGCCACGTCCCTCCCCGGCTCCATACCGACGCCATCGTCCTCCACCTCCACCAGCAACAGGCCCTCTTCCGTCAACCTGCTCCGCAGCGTCACCGTGCCTCCGCTGATCCGCGGCTCCAGCCCGTGCTTGATGGAGTTCTCAATCAGCGGCTGCAGCAGCATACTCGGGACGGCAATGTCCAGCGTATCCGGCGCGATCTCTTTGTTGACTCGAAGTTTCGCTCCAAACCGCACCACCTCAATTCCCAGGTAGTCGTCGGTAAACTCAAGCTCCTCGCCCAGCGGCACAAAGGCGTCCCGCTCCTTCAACAGCGTGCGCAGGATGTTGGCCAGCTTGCCGATCATCTCCCGCGCCAGCTCCGGCTCCACCCGGATGAGCGACGTGATCGAGTTCAGTGTGTTGAACAGGAAGTGCGGATTGATCTGCCTTTGCAGCGCATCCAGCCGCGCTTCGAGCAGCAGCCGCCCCTGCTCCTCCAGCCGGCGCTCAATCCGCACCGCATTCCAGATCTTCAGCGGGATCCCCACCACGACCGGAGCGCACGCGCAGATCGCCAGCTCCACCAACCATCGACTCGACCAGAGCTCAAAGAGCCGCCGCGGCCGGTAGCGCGACAGCATGCTCGTCGCAAACTGCATAAGCGTGATCAGCAGCAGCAACAAAATTTGACGATCGAACTGCGGACGCCGGAGGTTGCGCGTGATCCATCGGTACAGGCTCAGGTCGATCAACGGAGAAAATCCCCACACATCCTCCGCGTCGGCAAATCTCCGAAACAGCGCCGCCGTCCCTGCTACCAGCAGGTTGACCGGCAAAGACCACATCTCACCATGCAGCTCTGCCGGAATCGCCAGGCACGCCGCCCCAATCAGTGCGGCCCACGGCTCCATCAGCAAACCTAGCAAGATCGCAATCTCCAAAGAGATATCCGCCGCCAGGAAGTTCGACACGCGCACCCGCACCCAAACACCCAGGGTCATCGGAACGGCAACCATCGCCAGCAGCTTGATCGTTTGCCGCGGTGTCCTGCGCGGCATCAGCAACAAATTCTTGAAGGCCGTCGACCGCGCCAGCGAACTCGACACCGCCGCCGCCACGCCCAGCTCCACCAGCAGCGTGATCAGAATCAGCGTTGAATCGTGCGGCAGCGGCGTCACACCCTTACTCTAACGCCCTCCACGCTATACTCCACAAGCTGCCCAGCGCTCGTTGCGCAGCCGCCCTGCCCATGGCTTTCTTTTACCCAGCCGCTATCGCAGCTCTCCTGCTCCTCTCCGGCGCCGCGCACATCGTCATGCCCCACCAGACCGAGCGCTGGATGAGCCGGATCTCCGTCGTCCAAGGGACCGGAGCTCTCCTGCTCCTCCTGGCCGTCCCCTCCCTTGTGCTTCGCGGCTGGTTTTTCTGGACGTTGTTCTTCGCCCTCACCGTCTCTGGCATCTGGCGTCTCGGTTTCCCGGGGAGCTCCATCCGAGCCCAACAACGCAGCTATCCGCGCTGGGTACACGGCTGCCTGCTCACCGGCGGCGCCGTCCTGGTCTGGATGCTTCGCCCGTGATCCAGCCATAAATCACATCGCTTCACGGGCTTGGAGCATCGGCGCAACCTCGGCCGGCGCATCCTTCCGAGTAATCCCGAATCATATAATCCAGCCATGGCCGAAGCCCACCGCCTCATCAACGTCCACAAGATCGCTGACGCCGACTTCCCCACCCGCTGGGGCCACTTCCGCATCATGGGCTTTGAAGGCACCGTCACCAACCCCGACCCCTGCAACGCTGCCCTTCCCGCGCCCGCCACCCGCACGGAAGGCGCCGTCGCTCTCGTCATGGGAGACCTGCACCAGCCCGGCCTCGACGGTGCCCCCGATCCGCCGGTCGTCCGCATCCACTCCCAATGCCTCACCGGAGATGTCTTCCACTCGCTTCGCTGCGATTGCCGTCAGCAGCTCGAGCTCGCCCTCGCCACCATCGCCGAAGCCGGCCGCGGCATCCTCCTTTACGAACAGCAGGAGGGCCGAGGCATCGGCCTCATGGCCAAGCTCCGCGCCTACCAGCTCCAGGACCACGGCCGCGACACCATCGAGGCCAACCTTGAGCTTGGCTACGCCGCCGACTGCCGCCATTTCGAGCTCCCCGCTGAAGTTCTTCGCCTGCTGGATGTCCCCGCCGTTCGCCTCATCACCAACAACCCTGAAAAGGTGGCCGCACTCGAAAGTCACGGCATCGCCGTCGTGGAACGCATCTCCGCCATCGTCCCTGAATCCACTCACAACGCCCTGTACCTCGAAACCAAGCGGGAAAAGATGGGGCACCTGGTCGGCTGAGACGATCCCTCAGGTAGGGCCTCGCGCGGTGAGACATCACTCTTCCTCACTGCCGGCAGGCGTCGACTTCCATGTCACCATCATCACAGGCAAGAGAAATGGCACGCTCGCTGCAACGTGCGAACGTGCCATCGGTTGCCCAAATCAGGCGAGACTAGCTGTTCTTCGCCTGCACGAAGTAGTTCGCCACCGTCTGCACAAACGACTGCGCCTCCGGCGGCGTCGGCTGGTTGCCTTTCAGGATCTCATCGAACGGCAACGCCGCGCCATAGAACGCCCGTGTCGCATCCTGGTTCTGTGACACATCCGACCCGGTCAGGTCGAGCCCGGCAAAGAGACCTTTGCTGCGCGAGTAGGTCAGAAACTCCGCATTCAACTTCCAGTCCGTTCCCGCCTGCGCGTTGCGGCCTACCGGACCGGCCGAAGCGGCAGCATCCGCACCGATCTTGAACTTGTTCTTCAGCATGTCCTGCAGCCCGTTCTGGTTCATCGCCAGCAGCACAAGGTCGGTCGCTTGTCCGCCAATCTGGAAACCGAAGCTGCCGCCTTTGAGCTGGACAAACACGGGCGCGCTCCAACCGTTCGGTGTCCGGCACGTTGCCACCCCCTGACCGTACTCCCCGCCGACGACGAAGGCGGCCTTCTTATAGCTCGGCACCACGATCACGCATGAGGCTCCGGCCAGAATGCTCTGCGGAATACCCTTATCCGGAGCCGCCATGATCTCCGTAATCACCGCCTGCGCGCTTGTCAGCCGATCGATGTCCTTCTGTTTGTCGTTATCTGCTGCATGCGCCGTCAGCGATCCGGCTACCATCGTCAGTCCACACAGGGTTGCGGTCCATCTCTGTCTCATCTCGTCTCCCATCGCGATAGCCGGTCTTGGCTGCGAGCCGCGAACAAGCTTCCTTTCATCCGACGGAAGAAGACCTCTGTCTGTTGCCCTGCGAACAGAAGCAGAAAAATAGGGGCCGGGATGCTGCGCTGGTTGCCCATCGCAATCTCACGGCCCCTCTCCCAGGTCTGTGTTGCTGTCATCAGAGTGCAGTACCTTTCACCCGAGTACAACAGTACGGAGGTCTGTATACTTTCGTTACCAAACCTTGTTAATTCATCGGTCACCTTACTGCGGTCTACTCCGGCAGCAGATTGCGGTGAAGGGCCTGCACCGACAGAGCAGTCCGGTTGGCGACCCCTACCTTCCGCAGCAGCCGGCCAACATGCGCCTTCACTGTCCCTTCATCAATCTTCAGCAGTTCCGCTATCTCGCGATTGGACTGTCCTGCGACCAGCAGTCGCAAAACCTCTCTTTCGCGGAGCGTGAAGCTCGGTTCAGCGGGACTCACGGGAGCGACCCCCTGCGCGGACCTGTCCAGCAATCGCGCCAGCACCTTGCGCGGAGCCCACATCGATCCGTCGAGCACAATATCGAGAGCCATCCGCATCTCCGCTTCGCGCGCGGTGTGGGTCAAATACCCTTTCGCACCCGCGCCGATCACACGTTCGATAAAGGCGAGATCCTCCGAGAGTCCAACGACGATCAGCCGCAACTTGGGCCGCGCTGACCGAAACGCCGCCAGCAACTCAAACAGGTGGTCCATGCACGCCGCATCGATAACGATCACCGCAAACGTGTGGTTTTTCAGCGCACCCGGTCCCGAGAGCGCAATGACCTCCGCAAACCCGTATGCCCCAAGGATCGCTTCCAGACCCACCAGGCGCAGAGGATCGGTTCCCACCACGCCGGCACACTGATGATCCGCGATGAGCATGGCCTGCGCCCTCCGACACTTTGCCTGGCGCTCCCCGTCAGCGGACGGGCACGCAGCCCGCGATCACAGTTTTGGAAGCACAATCCCTTGCTGGTTCTGGTACTTGCCGCGCCGGTCCGCGTAGCTGACCTCGCAGGCCTCATCGGACTGAAAGAACAGAATCTGACACAGCCCCTCGTTCGCGTAGATCCTCGCCGGCAGCGGCGTCGTGTTCGAGATTTCGAGGGTAACGAACCCCTCCCACTCCGGCTCAAATGGGGTGACGTTTACTATAATCCCGCAGCGCGCGTAGGTCGACTTCCCCACGCAGATGGTGAGCACATCTCGCGGAATCTTGAAGTATTCAATCGACCGCGCCAGCGCAAACGAGTTTGGTGGAACGATCACGCTCTCGGCATCCACCGATACGAACGACCGCTCGTCAAATGCCTTCGGGTCGATAATCGCGCTGTTTACATTCGTGAAGATTTTGAACTCGTTCGACACCCGCAGATCGTAGCCGTACGACGACAGACCATACGAGATCACGCCCTCGCGCACCTGCTTTTCGCTGAAAGGCCGGATCATCCCATGCTCCAGCGCCTGCTCCCGGATCCACCGGTCACTCTTGATCGACACGTTCGACTTCCTCTCCAGAAAAGGTGAGTCCACACCTGGCGCGCTCACCGGCGATGAATTCAGCTTACAGCCATCGCCCCGCGTCGCGCCGCCGCCCGCTACCCCGGTGCATTGACAACCAGCGAGCGAATTCCTACCATCACCCGTACCGAGCCGAAGAGGCGTCGGATCTTGCATCACAGGACGGCTGGCATGATCAAGCAAGGTCTCGTACAACGCGTCATCGAACGAACCGGCCTGCCGCGATCAAAGGCGGAAGCCGCCGTGGACGCCATCTTCGAAACCATGAAGCAGTCGCTGGTCGAAGGCGATCGCATCGAGCTGCGTGGCTTCGGCGTCTTCACCGTGAAGCCGCGAAAGACCGGCATCGGACGCAACCCCCGCACCGGAGCCGAAGTCTCCATCGCCCCCGGTAAAGCCGTCCGCTTCAAGCCTGGCAAGGAACTTCACCTGCTCAGCTAACCGACGCCGGCCTACATCAGGTTCACCGCATCCACATCCACGACCAGAGCCTTTCGCGGAATGCCCTCCCCGTCCGCATGCGTCAGCATCGCCCGTAGTGCCCCCTGAAGCACCTGCCGCCGTTCCGCCTTCAGCACAAAGTGGTAGCGGAAGATCCGCTTAAGCCGAACCAGCGGAGCCGCCGCCGGCCCCAGCACCCGCAGCCCGGCACTGCCCGCCTGGCGAAACCAGTCCCCCAGCTTTCCCGACCACAGCAGCGCCTCCTCGAGCTCTGTGCTCTGCACGACGACATTGGCCAGAACCGTAAATGGCGGGTAGTGCATCCATCGCCGGTACTGCAGCTCCTTGCTCACAAAGCCCGGGTAGTCGTGCTTCTGCGCAAACCGAATCGCGTAGTGCTCCGGATGGTACGTCTGTACCAGCACCTGACCCGGCAACTCGCCTCGCCCCGCCCTCCCGGAAACCTGCGTCAATAGCTGAAACACACGCTCGGCCGCTCGAAAATCCGGCAGCCCCAGCGCAAAGTCCGCCCCAACCACGCCCACCGTCGTCACCCCGTGGATGTCATGCCCTTTCGCGATCATCTGCGTCCCGACCAGCAGGTTCACCTCGCCCGCATGCAGCTTCGTCAGCAGCCGTTCCATGTCCCCGCGCGACCGCACGGTGTCCCGGTCCATTCGCCCGATGCGCGCGTTGGGAAACAGTTCGCTCAAACGTTCCTCGCCCTGCTGTGATCCCGCGCCCAGAAAGTGCAGGTGCTCGCTGCCGCACTTCGGACAGGTCGTCGGCACCGCCCGCCGGGAGCCGCAGTAGTGACACTCCAGCCGTTGTCCCGGGCGCACCTCCAAGTCGTCCCCAGCCCCGTGCTTGTGGTAGGTCATCGAGACCGCGCAGTTCTCGCATTCGACCTTTTCACCGCATGCGCGGCACAGCACGACGAAGCTGTACCCCCGTCGGTTCAGCAGAATGATCGCCTGCTCCCCGCGGTCCAGCGTCGCCCGCGTCTCCGCAAGCAGCCGCCGCGAAAAGATCTGCTCCGCGCCGGTCTCGCGAAACTCCGCCCGCATGTCCACCAGTTCCACCGCCGGCAACGGCCGGTTCGCCACTCGCTCCAGCATCTCCACCCGTGTGTAGCGCCCGCGCTCCGCGTTCTGCCAGCTCTCGAGCGAGGGCGTTGCCGAGCCGAGCACCACCACCGCCCCATTCAGCTTCGCCCGCATCACCGCCACATCGCGCCCATGGTAGCGGGGCGTCTCTTCCTGCTTGTAGCTCGCGTCCTGCTCCTCATCCACCACCACCAGCCCCAGATCCCGCACCGGCGCAAACACCGCGCTCCGCGTGCCCACCACCACCCGCGCCTCGCCCCGCCGGATCCGGTGCCATTGCTGCGCCCGCTCCCCCGGCGTCAGCGCCGAGTGCAGCAGCGCCACATCGCTGCCAAATGCCGCCACCACCTGCCCGACCATCGCCGGCGTCAGCCCGATCTCCGGCACCAGCAGCAGCGCGCTTCGCCCCCTGTCCAGCGTCGTGCGCATGGCCGCCAGGTACACCGCAGTCTTGCCCGATCCTGTCACCCCATAGAGCAGGTGCGGCGCAAACTCGCCGCGTGCAATCGCCGCCGCAATCACCGCCAGCGCCTCCGTCTGCGCCCCATTCAACGGATGCTCATGCGCCTGCTTCTTCCCGTTCGCGCCCACACCACCCATCACGAACCGCTGTTCCACCTTCTCCAGACCCACCAACCCACGCCTGACCAAGGTCGTCAGGGTCGACTCCGGCACCGCAGCCCGCGCCAGCCGCTCGCGCAGAGCCCGCAACTCTACCCGCCCACCGGCCGCCGCAATTTCGGCCATCGCCGCCAGCTGGTTCGCTTTCAAGCGTGGCAGCCGTCGCCCACCATCCACACCCGGCCCCGCCGCCGGCACAGCCGGTTCCCTATCGGAACCGCCGCGCCCTTCAATCCCCTCGCTCCCACCCGCTAGCACCGCGAAGTGCTCCATCCGCCGCGCATCCCGCTCCTCCGCCACGGCCACCCGCACCAGCCACCGCTTGCGCACCATCGCCTCCAGCAAGCTCTTTCCCGCCCCGGTGGCGCTCCGCAGCGCCCCGGCCCGAGCCGTGTCCCGCCCCTCCAGGTAGTTCAGCACCGCATACTCCCGATCCTGCTCCTCCGCGGTCAGCCTCGATCGCCGCGACGATCCCTTCGTCGCTCCCTCGTAGAGCACCGTTCGCCCCTGCTCGGCCAGCCGATACGCCACCTGCTGCCGCACCTCGGCCGTAAGCGGCAGCATCCCGCGCAGAACCTCGCCCACCGGCGCCACGTAGTACGCCGCGATCCACGCCGCCAGCTGCATCAACTCCTCCGGCAGCAGCGGCCCGTCATCCAGCACCTGCTGAATCGGCTTCGCCGCAAACCCCACAGGCGCCTGCCCATGCACCCGCACCACCACTCCCGAAAGCCGCTGCCCGCTGAAGGGCACCAGCACCCGCGCCCCCACTGCCGGCACAGCTTGTCCCTCCCCCACCTCGTACGTAAACGTCCGGTCCAAGGGTACGGGCAGCGCGATCTCACAAAAGAGCGGCACCTCGCAAGTTTAACGCGCACGGCATGCTGAAGCGCGCGTGAGCAAAGGCCGGCTGCAAAAACAAAGCGGCCCCGGCATCACACCGTCGGGACCGCGAAACGAAGTTCAGATGGATGGCCTGTGACTAGAAGATGATCTTCGCTCCAAGCTGCATGTTGAACGGCTCGCCAGCGCCGATACCCGGAGCTCCGTTATATCCGCCAATCGTGCTGTCGAGTGTGAAGTCTCCACCGGACGAGACGTAGCCAGCGCCTGGAGGCGCGAAGTTGTTGCGATTGAAGATGTTGAACATCTCAGCACGCAACTGCAGGTTGGCGCGCTCGCCGATGTGCGTGTCCTTGAACACCGAAAGGTCTACATCGCTATACCCGGGTCCGTAATAGGCGTTCCGCCGGGACGTGCCGTACGTGCCGAGAGCAGCGTCCGTAAAGGACGCCGGATTGAGCCAGTTCACGCCAGCCTTCTGGCCCTGGTACCCCTTCTGCGGATCGGCGATCTGCGTCGCCCGGTCGTTGCCCTCCGCCGTTCCGCTGATGTCGCCGGACGCATGAACGGTAAACGGCTGTCCTCCATGGAAACTCAGCAGCGCATTCGCCACCCACCCGTTCGTCAGCGTCCGCAAGTGTGTCGAAGACCCGGGCACGCTGTAGGTCAGAAACGAAGTAAAGGTGTTTCGCGTGTCAAAATCAGTGTTTCCGTAGTCGCCCTTGAAGTTTCGGCTGTCCTGCGGCAGTGCGCCGCGATAGGCCGTCACCTCGTCAAGCGCATGGCTCCACGTGTAAATCGTCTGCACGGAGAACCCATGCAGGTTCTGTAACCGGAGCTGCGTTTGCAGCGCGTTATAGTTCGAGGTCCCGATACTCTCGATCTGGTTGATGTTGCCGTAGTCCGGATAGAGCGTGTTGTAGGGCCGGGTAGCTTGCAGCTGTGCCCCCGTAGGACTCACCTGCGGCGTCGATTGGTTGATATCCAGAAGACTCAGCAGATGACGTCCGGCGCTGCCGACATAGCCAAGCTGCACGATGACCTTCGGAGAAAGGGTTCGCTCCATGTTGAAGGAGTAATTTTCGTTGTACGAAGGCCGGAAGTTTTGGTCAACCGAGAAGATGCCGCACACCGCCGCGGTCGTGCACGTGGCGCTGGTCGGAAAAATCGGTACTCCCTGAACAATGTTCGTCTTGCCGTCGTTCGGGCTCACGCTGGCCACCGGACTCGGCCCGGTTGGATTGCCTTCCACGCCATTCGGCGCCTGGTTTCCCGGACGGTTGTCAAGAAACGGGTTGAGGTTCGGACTGTCGAAATACCATCCATAGCCGGCACGCAGCACCGTCTTGTCATCCAGCGCGTAGCTCACACCCACGCGCGGGCTGAAGGACTTCCAATACTGCTGGAAAAGGGAGCTGATCTGCACGCCCTGCGTGGCCAACCCGCCTGAGTTCGTTAGCGACGGCCGAAACACGGACATATCCTTGAAGCCGTTGTGCAGTGGTCCCGTGTAGTCGTATCGGACGCCGTAGTTGATGTTCAGTTTGGAGCTCGCCTGCCAAGAATCCCCTGCGTTCATAAAAAACGTGTTCACAAAGACCTGCCGCTCCGGGTTGCCGATCGTGATCGACGCCGCGGAGGTGTATCCAGCCAGGTAGTCGGCCAGCGCGTACCGATAGCCATCGTTGCCGTCTGGATTCGCCGCCAGGGTAGGTCCGGTCGCCTGGGTCCGGCTGCCGTCGAACGTGAACGCTCCCGTTGCGTGGCGATGGTAGAACTCATCCAGCTGCGCCTGACGAAACTCCCCGCCGAATCGCATCTCGTGCTTGCCCTTCAGCCAGGACAGCTGATCCGTCAGATGCCCCGTGATGTCGTTGCGGCCCTCGGGTGGCGTCTCGCCCACGGGATCGAAGTTGGTGATGGAAATATTCGGAGCGTTCGTAAACCCCGCGCCCGTAAGGAATCCAAGGCTCTGTACATTGAAGTTCGTGTTGTAGTCGTCGAAGACCTGATTGAAGTAGTTCACTCCGGCGAGCACCTGATTGGAAATGTGTGTCGTGATTAGGCGGTTGTAGACAATCGCGATGTTCTGCACATGGATCGGCGCGACCTCGTAGTAGCTCAGCAGCTGAGACCCAACCGGCGCCACCTGATTGCCCTGACCCACAAACCAGTGCACGCTCAGGTTGTCCTTGCTGGTCAGGTGCCAATCCACTTTGCCGAGACCGTTCCAGCTGTAACCGAACTCCGGATCGCTCGAATGAAAGTTGTTCACCACGCCGGTCGTATCCGCCGCCAGCACGTTCGCTCCCCACAGCGTATTCAGCACCTGCTGCATCACCGGCTGGATCGGAATGCCTTTGGCCGCCAGGATCGCCGCCGCCTGGTTCTGCCAGCCCACGGAGGGCTCGGTGGTCTGTGCCGACTGCCCGATCACAAATCGCTGATGCTCAAACGTCAGGAAGCCGAACAGTCGGTCCTTGAGGAATGGCCCGCCTACGGAAAATCCGGTGTTGTAGTTACGCACCTTCTGCTTGTTCCCAACGCTCGTGTCGAACGGGTTCTTCGCCCCGTACAGCTCATTGCGGTTGAAGTAGTACACCGTTCCATGGAGCGAGTTCGTCCCGGACTTCAGCGTCAGATTGATCGTGCCGCCCGGATTGCGTCCGCCCTCGGGCCCGGCCTGAGTCTGCGCCGAGAACTGATCCACTGCATCGATCGGCAAGATAATCCCCGCAATCCCCGAAACACCGCCCTGATTGACCGCCGGGATGTTATGCCACAGATCATTGTTATCCACGCCGTCGATCTGCCAGTTCATCTGGTTGGCCCGCGTCCCGTTCATCGATCCGTAGCCGCCGCCCACATATCCCGCGTAACCCGGCGTCAACTGCAGCATCTGCGTAAAATCGCGGCCGTTCAGCGGCAGGTTTTCCACGATCTTCGAATCCAGCACCGTCGTCTGCGTCACCGTCGTCGTGTCAAGCGTCACGCCCGCCGCGTTCACTTCGATCGTCTCCGTGGAGGACGAAACGGCCAGCTTCACCGGAAGCGTGTAGATCACCCCCGCCGAAACCTGCACGCTGTCTACCTTCGAAGTGGCGAACCCGGACGCTGACGTCGTCACCGTGTACGTCCCCAACGGGAGATCCTGAAATAAGAACTCGCCTGCCGACGAACTCACCGTCGACAGCGTCACATTCGTCCCCGTATTGGTGGCCGTCACCGTTGCGCCCGAGATCACCGCGCCCGTGTTATCCGTCACCGTTCCGTTGATGCCGCCCCGAAACGTCTGCGCCACCAGCGGGCACACCATCACCGCGAATACGAGAAGCACACTTGTGCACCTGAGCCAGCGGCGAAGATTGATTGACATAAAGCGAACCCTCCAGAAAACACGCATCTACAGCCGTCGGAACGACGGTGGCTTGGCGGCGGAGCGAGAGTCTCCGACGCGTTTGCGGAAACGACTCCTTTGCGTGCAAAGTCCGCCACGGCTGCGGGTTCAAACGCGAAACCCGAATGCAACGAACGGTCTACAAACACGCAGAAATCGTTGTTAAGTTGAGAAGGTAGCCCAACCTTATACGCCGTTCGTTTTTCTGGCAAGCAAAAATTCACGACCCGTTCGTAAACAGCCTCGCAACAATCCCGTGCCGAAACGCCCGGCTGCTCCTATAATCGAATCCGCCTGAGCGTCAAAGCAGCCGCGTACACGCCGTCTCGGCAACTCGCCCGGCCACATCGGAGGTGCCACGTGCGCCCACAGATCCTGTCGAATCTTCCGCACCTGCTCGTTCTCGCCTGCGTCAGCGTCGCCCCGCTCGCTGCGCAGCAAACCGCACCGGCGGCAACCGGCGAGCCTCTGCTGACCGAAACCGCCTCCGACACTCCTTCATCTCTCCCGCAGACCGCCGCGGACGCTAACCCCACCCGCCTGCCCGGTGAGTCGCTCGCCCGCATTGTCCGCCTCAGCCAGGAGCGCGGGGTCGTGCAGCTCGACCGCGACACCGGCCAGGGATACGAGACGGCCGCCCCCAACATGCCCATCGTGCAGGGAGCGCGTCTGCGCACCGAAGAGGGCCTCGCCGAGGTCGAGTTCGAAGACAACAGCAGCCTTCGTCTCACGCCGGGAACCGAAGTCGAGTTCCAGCAGCTGAAGCTCCGGCCGACTGGCACCAAGGTCTCCACCCTGCGCGTCAACACCGGATCCGTTTACCTCAGCCTTTCCCCCGCGCACGACGATGAACTCACCGTCGCGTTCGGCGACCAGACCCTCACCCTTGCCCCATCGAGTCACGTCCATCTCTTCGTCGGCAAACCCGTCAGCCGCCTCGTTGTCTTCACCGGCGAAGCGCGCGTTCAGGGTCCCTCTGGCGTCGCGTCTGCCACCAAGAAGGAGATCCTTACCTTCGACTCCGCCAAACCCTCCGCCCAGCCGCTGCTCGCGAAGGGCCTCATCGCAGACAGCTACGACCAGTGGGACAAGAACGAAGTCGACTACCAGAAGCGCTACGCCGTCGCGAACTCCTTCGGCGGATCGCCCTTCTCCTATGGTCTGACTGATCTCAACTACTATGGCGGCTTCTTCAACGCCGCCGGCTGTGGGCAGCTGTGGCAGCCCTACTTCGTCAACACCGCCTGGTCTCCCTACAGCGCAGGCCTCTGGGCCTGGTACCCCGGCGCTGGCTACAGCTACGTCTCCATGTACCCGTGGGGCTGGACGCCCTTCCACTCCGGCAGCTGGAGCTACTGCAATGGCCACGGCTGGGGATGGCAGCCCACCGGCGGCTGGTCCGGCGTGCAAAATCTGCATAAGCTGGTCCTCACCGGGGCGCCGGGTGGAACTCCCATCAAGCCTCCCCCGCCACCACGGCCAAGGCACCCCACCTCTGTTCTGGCGTCCAATGTCTCCGCTCTCCCCGTCTCTGGCCTCCAACCCACCGGAGACTTCCGTTTCAACAGCAACTCGGCGGGCCTCGGTGTTCCGCGAGGCGCCTTCGACAACCTCGGCAAGATCTCGCGCAGCCTGGGTCAGAACGGATCGGTCGTCCGCTCCGCCTCCGATCGCGTCATCAACAGCATCGCGGCTGCGCGGCCAACGCCCGCGGGCGCCTACTCCGGCGTCTCCGGTCGTCCCACCTCAGCGTCTACCGCCAGCGTTTCCCGCACCTCCTCGTCCACCGCCGCCTCGTCCGCCGGTCGCTCCACCTCGGCCCCAAGCTCGGCCGGTGGCGGCTCACACAAGTAACCTGCGAACCCTTCTTGCCTAAGCCCCGGCATGGCCAGCTCTGCCCGGAGCCGTCTCGGGTTCCCTCGGGTTAAAGTACCCTCACATGCTCCCGTACCCGAACTTCCTCGCACACCGGCGCTCAACGCCCGCCGCGGCGATCCTCGCCCTGATCTCCCTGATCATCGGGTGCCAGCAGTCCCAACCAACACCGCCTTCCTCCATCCCCGCCGAGCCCTCGCGCTCTTCCCTCCCAGAGCACGCTCCATCACAGGACCAACCACTTCGCCACAACAGGCGCGATCGCAGAAGCCAGACCGCGCACCCAGATCGCGATACGGACCCACACTTCGACTTCTACCTCCTAAACCTTTCCTGGTCTCCCGAATTTTGCTGGAAGCGTCCCCAAGCTCCCGAGTGCGCCCAGCACCGCGCCTTTACCCTCCATGGCCTATGGCCGCAGCGCTTCGACGGCTCCTACCCCGAACATTGCTCGGACGCCGCCGGTCCCGCCAACCCTCAGCAGTTCCGCAATCTCTACCCCGACGCCGGCCTGCTCCAGCACGAGTGGCAGACCCACGGCACCTGCTCCGGACTGGATCCCCAAACCTTCTTCGAACGCGCCCAGCAAGCCGAAGATCACGTCCGCATCCCCGCCCAACTCACAGATCTCGATCACCAGATCTCGCTTACGCCCGAAGCGATCCTCACCCTCTTCGCCCAAAGCAACGCAGACATCCCTCGCGAAAGCCTCACCCTGAGCTGCGGCAACAACTTCCTTACCGCGGTGGAGCTGTGTCTCGACAAGCAGCTGCATCCCATCGCCTGCGGCCCCATCCGGTCCTGCCGCGCCAACTCCGTCCGCATCCCTCCGGTCTACTCTGAACGGGCCGGCCAGATTCGGTGACCCACCCCTGGAGGTGCGCAACCAGCCATCGCCAAAACCTGACCCTGCATAGTACGCTTGTGCGGACTTTAGAATGCAGCCGCCAGCCTGCATCAGGCGCAGCCCTGCCTCAAGACACCAATTTCTAGGAAGACACTATGGCCATCGTCTCCACCCCATCCCGCACCACCTCGGCACAGGACTTCAGCGGTTCCACCAACGTCCGCGCCATGTCCATCGCCACCATGCTCTTCTTCATGTGGGGCTTCCTTACCTCACTGAATGACGTGCTCATTCCACATCTCAAGCTCATCTTCAGCCTCAACTACAGCCAGGTCATCCTGGTCCAGGTAGCCTTCTTCACCTCCTACTTCATCTTCGCCGCGCCCGCGGGCAAGCTGGTCGAGTGGCGCGGCTACAAGCAGAGCATGGTCATCGGCCTGGTCGTGATGGCCATCGGCGCCCTCCTGTTCCTCCCCGCCGCACGGGTCGCGCTCTTTTCTGTCTTCCTTGGCGCCCAGGTCGTCCTCGCCGCCGGCATCACCTGCCTGCAGGTCGCCGCCAACCCGTACGTCGCCAATCTCGGCCCGCAGCAGACCGCGCCCAGCCGCCTCAATCTCGCCCAGGCCTTCAACTCGCTCGGCACGACAATCGCCCCCAAACTCGGCAGCCTTGTCATCCTCGCAGGCACCCCGCTCGCCGCCGATCAACTCCTCAAACTCGCCCCCGCCGCACAACAGCAGTACCGCATGCAGCAGGCATCCTCGGTCCAGATGCCCTACCTTGGACTCGCCGGCGCGCTGCTCGTCCTTGCTCTTCTGTTCTCGCTCCTCCGCATGCCCAGCCTCACCTTCACCCAGGACCTGCGACCGACCGACCTCGACGCCTCCTCCACCAACGACAGCATCTTCCGACACCCGCAGCTTCTCTTCGGCGCCCTCGCCATCTTCCTTTATGTCGGTGCAGAGGTCGCCATCGGCTCCTTCCTGATCAACTACATCAGCCTCCCGGAGATCGGGCACCTCACCTTGAAGGACGCCGGCAACTATCTTTCCCTCTACTGGGGCGGAGCGATGGTCGGCCGCTTCATTGGCTCCGCCCTCCTTCAGCGCGTCCGCGCCGGGGCCGCTCTCGGAGCCGTCGCCCTCGTCGCCTGCATCCTGGTTGCCACCTCCATCCTCTCCCTCGGACACGTGGCCATGCTCAGCATCGTCGCCGTCGGCCTCTTCAACTCCATCATGTTCCCCACCATCTTCACCCTGGGTATCGAGAACCTCGGCCCCCTCACCAGCCGCGGTTCCTCCCTCATGGTCGCCGCCATCGTCGGCGGAGCCGTCATTCCCTTCGCCCAGGGCTGGCTCGCCGACCGCGTCGGCATCCAGCACGCCCTGCTCATCCCCGCCGTCTGCTACGTCTACATCACCGCCTTCGGCTTCGGTACGCTCCGCCAATCCCGCAACACCTCCTTGATTGCAACGCCCGTCACCGACCCGCTCTAAGGACACCCGCCGCATACCACTTTGATCCAGGGAACCGGCGGTTAACTTTTCAGCCCGCCCTTCCAAGCCGCGTCCCCTCTCAACGGCGACCCTGCCCACACCCGTGGCTCCGTGCACATCGCTGCCCGTCCATTACTTCCGTGCAGTTCTGCTTCCTTTGTTGCCCCCGGTACGACTTCCGTGCCATTTCTCCCTCGAAAGTCCAGCCCTAGCCTTGTCCTCGAAGCCAAGCGATCTTCTGCAAAGGCGCGGCACAGGGCAAAATGCGACCAACGACCTCCTCCGCAATCTCGTCACACCGAATCTGCCCACCTCCACGAACGTCCCTCTTCCGCAACCCGCTTCGCCGTCTCCTCAGCCTCATCGCCACGCTCGCCTCCGCCCTCCCCGGCGTTGCCGGCGTACAGATCCCCGTCGGCACCTCGAGCGGACCCATCCCCGTCACCGTCAACGTCGTCGCCTCCGGAACCATCAACTCCCTCGCCGTCTACACCGGCGGCATCGCGAACACCGCCACCGTCACCCAGGACTTCAGCCTCTCCGACCCTGGCACCTGCACCACCGCGCCACCCGTCGTTGCCGGCCAAACCTGCGTCGCCAACGTCATCTTCACCCCGAAGTACCCTGGCCAGCGCGCAGGAGCCGTCGTCCTCCTGGACGTCAACAACGCCGTCCTCGGCACCGGCTTCGTCAGCGGTATCGGCTCCGGCTCGCTCGGCATCTTCACCCCGGGTCAGATCTCCGACTTCGCCGGCAATACGAACTGGTACTACCGCGGCGACGGCGGCCCCGCCACGCAGTCCTCCATCTTTGTCCCCTCGGGCGTAGTCCTCGATGCCGCAGGCAATCTCTTTCTAGCCGATACCGGCAACAACCGCGTTCGCCGAGTGGACGCCATCACCGGAAACATTTCGACCTACGCCGGCAACGGAAACAGTGGTCCGTTCGGCGACGGCGGCCCCGCCATCGCGGCTAGCCTCACCAGTCCCGCTTCCCTTGCGCTCGACGGTGCCGGAAATCTCTACATCGCCGACACCGGCAACAGTGCGATACGCCGTGTCGACAGCAGCACCGGCCTGATCACCACAGTCGCCGGAACCCTCGGCGCCTCCGGTCCCACCCAGGCCAACCCGGCAACGGGAGATGGTGGCCCGGCCACGCATGCGCAGCTCAGCAATCCCTACGGCATCGCCCTCGATGGCAATGGCAAGCTCTACATCGGCGACACCGGCAACAACGTCGTTCGCGTCGTCGATCTCACCACCGGCACCATCAATCTCTTCGCCGGTAACTACACTCCGTCCATCGGCAGCAACGTCGGCGACGGCGGCCCTGCCGTCAGTGCGACCCTCAACTCACCCGCAGGCATCGCCGTCGCCTCAACCGGTGAGCTTTACATCGCCGATCAGTTCGACGATTGCATCCGAAAAGTTGCCCTCGACCAAACCATCAGCACCGCCGCTGGCAGCTGCGGCAACCAAGGGCTTTCTCCCGACGGCACCCTGGCCATCCATGCCAAGTTCAACGAACCTGCCAGCGTAGCCCTCGACGCGGCCGGTGATCTCTACATCGCCGACACCGGCAACAACTACATTCGCAAGGTCAGCGTCACCACCGGCAATCTCTCAACCATCGCCGGTGATGGAAACGAGGACTACAGCGATGCGGTCGTCCCCGCGACGCAGGCTGGAATCTACGGCCCCACCGCGCTTGCGCTCGATGGCTCCGGAAATCTCTACTTCGCCGATTACTTCCACAACCGCGTCCGCATGGTCGCCGGCACCGCCGCCGTGCTGTTCTATCCCGACATGCGTGTCGGCCGCACCTCCGCCGCAGAAAGCCAAATCCTCGAAAACGACGGCAACACGCCCCTTAACATCCAGTCCCTCCAAGCCGGGCAAAATACCGTAATCGACAGCACCACCACGTGCGCCACCGGCCAACCCCTCGCGATCAACGGCACCTGCACCATCGGCGCAGACTTCAATCCTCAATCCACCGGCACGGGCGTCACCGGCATCATCACGGTGAACACCGACGCCGCCAACACGCCCAACCTGCTCACTCTCGAGGGCAACGTTCTTACCCTCGATCCACCCACCATCACCGTCACCCCGGACCAAAACCCGGCCAGAACCGGAGCGACCGTCACCTTCACCATCACTGTCACCAGCCCCGGCGTCACGCCCACCGGCACCGTCACGCTGGTCGACAGCAACTCGGGCCATCCGCTCACCCTCGGAACCGGCACCCTCACCAACGGCATCGGCTCCGTCATGACGAACGGGCTCGCGATCGGAAATCGCAGCATCGTCGCCAACTATCCCGGCGACAACAACACCGCGCCCGGCAGCTCCACGCCGATCACCGAGACCGTCAAGGACGCGACGACCCTCGCCCTCATCAGCAGCGCACCTTCAACACCCGGCGCTTCCAGCGGACCGGCAAACGCCACCATCAACACACCCATTACGTTCACCGCAACCCTCACCGTCTCCGGCGCACCCTACACGCCCCAAGGGCAGATCTACTTCTTCGACGGCAGCACCCAGATTGCCGGGGCCAATATCTCGAACGGCGTCGCTACCTTCACCACCTCGAGTCTCGGCATCTCGCCGAACACGCACCGCATCTCCGCCTCCTACTCCGGCGACGGCAGCACCTTCAATGCCGATTCGGGCAACATCATCGTCACCATCAACCAATCCACCACCACCACCACGGTCACCTCCAGCAACAACGACGCGACCTTCTCAAACTCCATCAATCTCATCGCCACCGTCACCAGTCCCCACGCCTCTCCAGCTACCGGAACCGTGAACTTCTACGACGGCTCAACCCTCCTCGGCAACGCTCCCCTCAACAGCCCCAGCCCCGGCACCGACCCGACCGCCACCTACGCCACCTCCTCCCTTGCCGTTGGCCAGCACTCCATCACCGCCACCTACATCGGCGACACCGACAACGCCACCAGCACCTCGCTTCCCTTTCAACAGCAGATTCAGCAGATCACCACCACCACCCTCCTCGCTACCAGTCCCAGCACCGCCTACTCCGGCACCACCGTCCACCTCTCCGCAACCGTCACCCCCACCCAGACCGCGCCAGCCAACCCCCTCTCCGGCTATGTCACCTTCTACGACAACAACGGCGCCAATACCCTCGGCACCGCGCCGATCCCGGCTAACGGCTCTGCGGCCACGCTTGACGTCAACACCTTTTCCGGCAACTCCACGCATTCCCTAACCGCCACCTACACCGGCGCCGCCGACTACGCCTCCAGCACCACCGCCGCATCCCTCTCAGAAACCGTCAACAAGGCCCCCACCAGCGGCAGCCTGACCGCCTCCGTCAGTTCCCCGGTCGCCGGCAAACCCGTAACCCTCACCGCCCAGTTCACCAGCCCCGGCGTCACCCCCACCGGCCTCGTCACCCTCCAGGACGGTGGCCTCAATGTCGGACAGCCCGTACCCCTCAACGCCCAGGGCGTCGCCACCTTCAACGTCGCCTCATTCGCCCCCGCCTCTCATAACCTCGTCGCCAGCTATGCCGGAGACAGCAACAACCTGTCCTCCACCGCCAACCTCACCCTCACCGTCCAACAAGCCACCACGACCGCCGTTCTCACCGCCTCGCCCAGTCCGGGCGTCGTCGGCTCTCTGGTCACGCTCTCCGCCACCATCACCGGCAACGGTGGAACACCCAGCGGCACAGTCGACTTCCGTGACGGCTCCACAGACCTGGGTAGTATGCCGCTCACCTCCGGCGGCGTCGCTACGCTCGCCGTCACCACCTTTGGCGTCGGTTCGCACTCCCTCAAAGCCATCTACTCCGGGGACGCGAACGACATCGGCAGCACCTCTTCGACCGTACCCGAAACCATCCAACCTACCACCACGCAAATCACCCTCACCCCCACCCCCAATCCCGCCACCCAGGGCAACTCCGTCCAAATCTCCGGTGCCGTCACCATCATCTCGAACACCGGTACATCCAACTCCGGCACACCCACCGGCTCCGTCCAGATCTTCGACGGGTCAACGCCCCTCAACAGCAGCCCAATCAGCCTCAGTTCGTCGGGCACGTACACGTACCTCACCAGCTCTCTCGCGCCCGGTCCGCATAACCTCAAGGCCAGTTATCTCGGCGACGCCAACGACGGCGCCAGCTCCTCCTCGGTCGTCGTCGAAGTCATCGAACCCACCACCACCACCACGCTCACCTCCGACCACAACCCCGCAAACGCCGGAGCCATCCTCACCCTCACCTCCGCCGTGAGCGGCTCTTCGGTGGTCCCCACCGGCACCGTCACCTTCCGCGACGGATCCACCATTCTCGGCACCGCAGCTCTCTCGGCAGCCGGGGTCGCCGTGCTGCCCGTCAGCACTCTCACCATCGGCACCCACTCGCTCACGGCCACCTACTCCGGCAACAGCGCCAATGCCTCCAGCACCTCGGCCACCTACACCCAGACGGTCCAGCAAGCCACCACCCAAACCCAGCTCACCCTCAGCAGCTCCACCCTCACCCTTACGGACGCGGTCAGCCTCACCGCCACCGTCACCGGCAACGGCGGCATCCCCGGCGGCCAGGTCACCTTCTCAGATGGCGCCGCCACCCTCACCACCGCAAATCTAGGCGGCAATGGCATCGCCACCGTCTCACTGAACAACCTGACCCTCGGTCAGCACTCCATTACCGTAACGTATGCAGGCGATACCGATGACGCCGGCTCCGCTTCCGTTCCCCAAACCCTCACCATTGTCAAAGCCGTCCCCACCGTCTCCCTTAGCTCCGCCCCGAACTCATCCCTCGGCGGCGCACTCGTCACCCTCGCCGCAACCCTCCATTCAAGTGTCAACAACCCCACCAGTCCCATCACCTTCTCGGAGAACGGCGTCCCTCTTGGCACAGCATCCATCAACGCCGGCATAGCCACACTCCCCATCAGCACCCTCGCGGTCGGCCAGCATATCCTTACCGCCTCCTTCCCCGGCGACGCCAGCAATACGTCCGCCACCTCCCCCACCCTCACCCAAACCGTCCAGATCGCCTCGAGCGCCATCACCCTCACCTCCAGCAAGAACCCAGCGAATGTGGCCGAATCGGTAACCTACACCGTCTCCCTCTCCGGAACCGGCGGCCAGCCGACCGGCGCCGTCACTCTCAAAGATGGCCCCACCACCCTAGGCACGCTCACCCTCACCTCCTCCGGCGAAGCCACCTTTCCCGCCAGCTTTCCCGCCCCCGGCACGCACACCATCCTCGCCACCTACGCCGGCGACGCCTTCCACTCCGGCAGTCAGTCCTCACCGCTTGCTCAGGCTGTCCTCCAGACCACCTCCAGCGTCCTCACCACCTCGACCAACCCCTCCATCGCCGGCCGCACCCTCACCCTCGCCGTCAAGGTCGTGCCAGCCAACAACGTCACACCCACCGGCACCATCACCTTCTTCGACGGTCCAACCGCCCTCGGCACCGCCCCCCTCAGCGCCGCCGCCGCCACCTTCACCAGCAGCACCCTCTCCGTCGGCGTACACTCCCTCACCGCCGTCTACAGCGGCGACACCGCCAGCCAGTCCAGCACCAGCACCGCCGTGGTCGAAACCATCGTCGACGCCAGCACCAACACCGCCCTCACCTCCAGCGCCAACCCCTCCATCTCCGGCGCTGCCCTTACCTTCACCGCACAGGTCACCGGGCAGGGCGGAACCCCCACCGGCACCGTCATCTTCGAGGACGGCTCCGTCACCCTCGGCCGAGCCACCCTCTCCGCCGCCGGTGTCGCCGCCCTCACCACCTCCACGCTGCTGCCTGGGCAGCACACCATCGCCGCCGTCTACACCGGCGATGCCAACAACCTCACCAGCACCTCCGCCGCCGTTTCACAGCTGGTCCAGCAGCGCACCACCACGGCCATCGCCTCAAACAACGACCCCGCCCTCACCGCCAGTGCCGTCACCCTCACCGTCAGCGTCACCAACTCAGGCATAGGCACACCGTCCGGCACCGTCACCCTCACCGACGGCAGCACCACCCTCGGCACCTCCCCACTTTCTCTCAACGGCACCGCCACCTTCACCACCGCCGCTCTCGCCGCCGGCACCCACAGCCTCGTCGCCACCTACAGCGGCGACACCGAAAACTTCAACAGCAGCTCCGCAGCCTTCAGTCAGATCGTCAATCTCCGCTCCTCCACCACCTCCATCACCAGCTCGCTCGCCATCGCCACCGCCGGCCAGACCGTCACGCTCATCGCCGTCGTCCAGGCTACCGGCCCCGCCACTCCCACAGGACCCGTCATCTTCACCTCCGGTGGCGCCACCCTCGGCAGCGCCAACCTCAACCCCTCCGGCGTTGCCACCCTCAATCTCACCCCCGCCAGCGGCACCTACAACGCCGTCGCCGCCTACCAGGGCGATGCCCTCTACGCCCCCTCTACCTCGCCCGTCTCGTCCATCACCGTCGACCCCGCCTCCCGCTTCACCCTCTCCATCAATCCCGCCTCCCTCAGCCTCCAAAGCAAGCAGCACCAGACCATCCAACTCACCCTCACCTCCATCAAGGAATTCCAGGACAATCTCTCCCTCGGCTGCGCAGGCCTGCCCTACGCCGCCACCTGCACCTTCAGCAAGGATCAAGTCGCCCTGCAGTCCGACGGCTCCGTCATCGTCTCTGTCGTCGTCGATACCGGCTCACCCCTCACCGCCGGCGGTGAAGCCCAGGCCAGCAACGCTGCCCATCGCCCCACCACAACCGTCCTCAGCTTCCTTCCCCTCGGCGCTCTCGCATCCCTGCTCCTTCTTCGCGCCCGGCCACGTCGCCCGTTCACGAGCCTCCTCACCGCCCTGCTTCTCATGGCCGCGGCGGCCGGAGCCATCGGATGCGGTTCCATCTCGGTCAACGGCACCCCCACCGGCGCCTACAACGTCACAGTCACCGCTACCGGAGCCACCACGAAAATCACCGTCTCCCAACCCCTCACGCTGACGGTGACCAAGTGACCCTACCCTTCACCCGTCGCTCACCCAGACGCACCCCGCTGCGCAGCGCTCTTCTCGCGCTCTTGCCGGCCCTCACGTGCGGCGTGGCACACGCCCAGGCTGTCCCCACCGCCACCGGCCCCGGCGGACGCCTCACCCTTGGCGTCCTCGCCTCCGGCTACCAGGCCGACTTCGGCAAGCGTGATATCGCCGGCGGCGCGCTCTTTGGGGACGCCAACCTGACCATGCACATCGGCCTCGAAGCCGAAGCCCGCACCCTGCGCTACCACGAAGAAGCCGGCGTCTCGCAGGCCACCTACCTCGCCGGCCCGCGCCTCCCTCTTCGCTCACACGCCCTGGCCCCGTACGTCAAAGTCCTCGGCGGCGTGGGCGTCTTCCATTTTCCCTACGGGTACGCCACCGGACACTACTTCGTCGTGGCCCCCGGCGCAGGCATCGACTACCAGGTCGGCAACTCCGGCCTCAAACTCCGTCTCATCGATTTCGAGTACCAAAGCTGGCCGCAATTTACCTACGGCCAGCTCCACCCCTACGGCCTCAGCGCCGGCGTCAGCCTCACTTTCTGGCGAAGCGAAACCTGGCGCCCCGACTAGCCACAGCCCGCGCTCGAAGCTACACCGGCTTGCCCTCAAACCGACC
>CALMVL010000270.1 GCA_937873265.1 uncultured Granulicella sp. | reverse complement strand
AGGCATGGTCCCGCGGCCAGGCGAGGTGAGCTTGGCGCACAACGGGTTGCTGTTCCTGGATGAATTGCCGGAGTTCCCGCGCAATGTGCTTGAGGTCATGCGGCAGCCGCTCGAGGACGGTCAGGTGACGATCGCCCGAGCGTCGATGAGTCTGAGTTTTCCAGCCCGCTTCATGCTCGCGGCGGCGATGAATCCGTGTCCGTGCGGCTACTTCAACGACAAGAGCCGCGAATGCATGTGCACTCCGCCGATGATCCAGCGGTATGTCTCGAAGGTAAGCGGACCGCTGCTTGATCGCATCGATATCCACATCGAGGTTCCTGCGGTGCACTATAAGGAGCTGCGCGGTGGAGCGGCCGCGGAGGGGTCGGAACAGATTCGGGCGCGGGTGCTCGCGGCGCGAGAGCGGCAGCATGCACGATTTCGCGAGGGAGGCGATCGCACGCGCGGTTCGGCGAAAGCTGCGTCACGGCAGGTCTATGCGAATGCGCAGATGACCACGCCGCAGATCCGGATGTATTGCGAGTTGGGCAGCGAAGCGGAGCGACTGCTCGAGCGCGCGATGCAGCAGCAAGGACTGAGCGCGCGAGCACACGATCGCATCCTGAAGGTCAGTCGAACGGTCGCGGACCTCGCGGGCGAGCAGGAGATTTCCGTCAAACATATTGCCGAGGCAATCCAGTATCGGACTCTGGATCGAAGTTATTGGGCCTGATCCGAAGCGTCATGGCTTCCAGTAAGCCGAGTTTTGGATGTACTCTAGGCTCCTCCGTTCGGAGGATCCCGTTTACCGTAGGTTCGCCTGAAAACGTATCCCAAAATAAGTATTGACCTTCGAACGCTCTCGGGATACCTTTCAGAAGTGCAGACTTGAGTCTTCGGGCAGGATCTCTGGCGTTACTCGGTATCGCACAGCACGGCGACTTCCTGGTACGGCGTTCGCTTTCGGGCATCAAGGCAGTCGTGGCGGCACAGGAGAATTTCGAAAGCTAATAAGAACGAGAAAGACGGCATGGTATGCCGCCGAGGGTATTCACGCGCGTTGCCTCTGTGATAGCAAACGCGGGAGTGCCTGAACGACCAAAAGGTTGTGAAGATTGGAAGACCGAACGTCAGGTTTTTGCGTCTAATCTTCACGATTGAACAAACGAGATCACGGGGTTGTACGCAGACGCTGCGTGCCGGCCACCGTTAAAAAGGAGATTCGATGCGCTCAGATTTGATATTTGGAGCACTTACGCACGTAACAAACCGATATGAGCTTTGCCAGCTGGCATCCAAGGCAACGCGTAAGTTGCACAAACCGAACACTCGGTTGCAGGATACAACGAATGAAGTCCTGGACCGCTTCAAAGACACACTTCCCGCCGGAAACGGCGAGTTGAACGAGATAACTGTTGAACGTGTTGATCTGCAGGAACGCCGCGCGGCCTAAGCGCGGGTTCCTGCTGTAACCCTCTTGTCAAACGTCCCTCGACACGAGTAGAGTCGACTCCGCATCACCGATGTTCCTGCTTTCCCCCCTCCGTACACCATCCGCACTTCCCATTTGGATATATCCCCCCTGTCTTTCCTAGCACCCTCCACGCGTCGTCTCTCTCAAGGACTTCATGACCATCACTGAATTAAAAGAGCACAATATTGCGGAGCTGAGTAAGCTCGCGCGCGGCCTCGACATTGCAGGCACCAGCGGTCTCCGGAAGCAGGACCTGATCTTCAAGATTTTGCAGGCCCAGAGCGAAAAGGAGGGGCACATCTTCGCCGAAGGCGTGCTTGAAATCCTTCCTGACGGATATGGCTTTCTTCGCTCGCCGGATTACAACTATCTTCCCGGGCCGGACGATATCTATGTTTCTCCGTCGCAGATCCGCAAGTTCGACCTGAAGACCGGCGATACCATCTCCGGCAACGTGCGACCGCCACATGAAGGTGAAAAGTATTTTGCGCTGGTCAAGATCGAGGCGATCAACTTCGAAAGCCCCGAGGAGACGCGTAACAAAATTCTGTTCGACAACCTGACTCCGCTTTACGCACAGGAACGCGTCAAGATGGAGACGGTGCGCGACCACATCTCCGGCCGCGTTATGGATCTGCTAACGCCGGTGGGCAAAGGGCAGCGCGGCCTGATCGTGGCTCCACCCCGTACCGGCAAAACGATGTTGTTGCAGTCGATCGCGAACTCGATCACGGCGAATCATCCCGAAGTTGTCTTGATCGTTCTGCTGATTGACGAGCGTCCGGAAGAAGTCACGGACATGCAGCGCTCGGTAAAGGGCGAGGTGATCTCTTCCACCTTTGACGAGCCGGCGGCACGGCACGTCCAGGTTGCCGAGATGGTGATCGAGAAGGCGAAGCGGCTGGTCGAGCATAAGCGCGACGTCGTCATCCTGCTGGACTCGATTACGCGTCTCGCGCGCGCCTATAACACCATCGTCCCGCCGAGCGGAAAGGTGCTGTCGGGCGGTGTGGATTCGAACGCTCTACAAAGACCGAAGCGCTTTTTTGGCGCGGCTCGAAACATCGAAGAGGGCGGCTCGCTTACCATTATCGCGACGGCCTTGGTCGATACCGGATCGCGCATGGACGAGGTCATCTTTGAGGAGTTCAAGGGAACCGGCAACATGGAAGTGATCCTGGATCGCAAGCTGGTCGACAAGCGCGTCTTTCCGGCGATCGACATCCAGCGCTCCGGTACGCGGAAAGAAGAGTTGCTGATCCCGAAGGATGATCTGCAGCGCACGTGGATTCTGCGCAAGGTGCTCAACCCACTGTCGCCAACCGAGGCCATGGAACTGCTGACGGACCGCCTTGCAAAGACGCGAAACAATCAGGAGTTCCTACATAACATGAACTCAATCTGACGATTGCGTGGTCAGGTACGCGCGAGAGCCGCCTTCTGGTGGCTCTTTGCCGTCTTTGTTCGAGCGAGTGTCTAGGTGGGAGCGGTTCGGCCGGAGTATCCTTTTGGGCGAGGTGTTCCATGAAGATGACGGTGCGGCGGCTTTCGTTAGCGACACTTCTGTTGTGGGGTGTCTGTGCTTCCGCAGGTCGGTCCCAAATGGCTACCGAACGGCCTGTTCCGCGAGACTATCGCGGATTGGACGTGCAAGTGGACGGCATCTTTGTGACGCCGATCGCGGGCGCGCCGTTCACGGCAAAGGTACAGATCGTGTCGCACCAGAAGCTTGCTGACGGCACAGAGCACGTGGTGACAACATCAAACACCGTCGCTCGCAGCAACACGGGACGCATCTACAACGAGCGGCGACAGCTGTTGCCGCGGGGATACCACGGCGAACCACGCCTGCTGTCTTCGCACATCTACGACCCGAACACCCGCGTCTCGGTGTTTCTGAATCCAGCGACGCGGATCGCTCGGGAGCAGGTGCTCGAAGCTCGCGGTCCGAGTTCCCCGACATCGCGTCGCGTGCCGACGACTCCGGATGTAGTCGAGAGTGATCTGGGCGTCCAGTTGCTTGACGGCGTGGAACTGCACGGGCTCAGGAAGTCGCGGACGATTCCGGCGGCTGTGAGCGGGACGGGCAAAAATGTGGATGTGGAAGACGATTACTGGTACTCGACAGATCTGGCGCTGGACATGATCATTCGCCACAGCGATTCGCGCAGCGGGGAGCAGATGGTCGCGGTAACCGAGGTGAAACGGACCGAACCGGATGCAACTTTGTTCGCCGTCCCACCGGGCTATAAACTGGTGGACGAGACGCCTCCTCCGCAAGAAGCTAGCCGTCAGTAACCGTTTGCTATGAGATAAGCGGCGGTGAGCCATTTGGCTTCCGACCGCTTATCTGTTTCTCGCTGCTGTTTCGCATACTTACTGAGGACATCGACCTCGATGTTGAGCGAGGAGCCGGGTGGAAGGGTGCGGAGGCTGGTGGAGGCCCAAGTGTGAGGGATGATGGCAATCTCGACGGTACGGCCGGCCATCGAAGCGACAGTCAGGGAGATACCTTCGATCGTAATGGAGCCCTGGGGGACGACGTAGCGAATGAGGGACTCGGGGAGTTCGAGGCGAAGTCGCCAGTCGGTGGTGTCGGGGTGCGATGGATCGAGGGCAGTGACACCGACGAGGGTAGCGGTCCCGTCAACGTGGCCCTGAACGACATGTCCGCCGAGCGGCGAACCGGCGGGCGTGGGGAGTTCGAGGTTGACGGTGAAGTTGGGAGCGAGATGGCCGAGGGTGGTGCGGGCGAGGGTCTCCTGCGCGAGGTCGGCGGAGAAGTTGGGCGGCTGGTCGGGGTTCAGCCCGTCGGCTTGGAGGTCGACGGCGGTAAGGCAGACTCCGGAGACGGCGACACTGTCGCCTAGGCGAAGACGGCGGACGAGCGAGGACGTGGCGGCCACGGTGATGCGGGTGGAGCCCTCGTTTGGGGTGACGGAGAGGACGGTGCCTGTGGTCTCGACTAAGCCGGTGAACATGGTATCTCCAGACTAGCGCAGGGCCGATCACCGGGGGACGGCAAGCTTGGATGGAATGGGCCACGGATCCCGGAGGAGACCTTCGACGAGGGTGTCGGCATCAACGGTCGACCGCTGAGTCGTGAGGAGGTCGCGTTCCACCTGCTCGGGAGAGAGGTGGTCTGCGGCAAAGGGGACGGAGTTCGGGCCGAGTGTGCGAGGGGAACGATAGAGAAGGATGCGATCGACCAAATGCTGGGCGAGGAAGGCAGCGTTGAGGCGGGATCCGGTCTCGAGCAGAACACTGAGGAGGTCGCGTTCGGCGAGCGTGTTGAGTGTGGCGCGGAGGCTCAGCCGACCGGCGTGCTCGGGCAGCGTAATGACTTTCACGCCATCGCTCTCGAGCGCAGCGACCCGAGAGGTCGGAACGTCGGTTCCGCAGAGGACAAGGAGGTCGTCTTGTGAGAGGCGAACCAGTTGCGAGTTGCGGGGCAGGCGAAGGTGCGTGTCGAGGACGACGCGGAGGAGGGGTCGGCGGCGCGGGAGGCCGGTGCGGTCGGTGAGCGCGGGATTGTCGGCAAGAACGGTGCCGATGCCGGTGAGGACGGCGTCAGAGCGATGACGGAGCTGCTGGACCTCTTCGCGGGCTGCGGGGCCCGTGAGCCAGACTGGCGCGGCTTCGGCGCGTCTGCTGGGCGGTGGCGCGAGATAGCCGTCGGCGGACAGAGCGGATTTGAGGGTGACGAAAGGGCGGTGCTCGGTGATGAAGCAGGCGAAGGCGTTGTTGAGCTCGCGGGCCGGCTGCTGAAGAAGGCCGACGTGGACCTGGATGCCGGCGACGCGGAGGCGGGCGATGCCCTGGCCGGCGACGAGGGGGTTTGGGTCGACAGTGGCGACGACCACGCGAGCAACGCCGGCGGTGATAAGGGCGTCGGCGCAAGGTGGGGTGCGGCCGTGGTGCGCGCACGGCTCGAGGGTGACGTAGGCGGTAGCCCCGGCAGTGGCGTGGCCGAGATCGCGGGCCTGCTTGAGAGCGACAATTTCGGCGTGGTCGCGGTTAGCGTAGAGGTGCGCACCCTGGCCGATGACCTGAGCCGGTTGCCCGTTTAGGCCGGGTTGAGTGAGGATGCAGCCGACCTGGGGGTTGGGGCTGGCAAGGGCGGCGGTCCGCTGGGCGAGCGCGAGGGCTTGCCGCATTGCGTGCTCGTCGGGTATTGAAGATGTCGAGACCATGGTGTGGCTGGTGGGTACCCCCCCGGGTGGGGAGATATCTGCTGATCTAAGATCCATTCAATGAGCAACTTACAGCATCCGAGCGACCGTAAATCGCTCGCTGCCAGCAACTTCGGCGTAAAACCAACGATTACGGCTGGCTGAAGAACGGAGTTTGCCATTCCGGTAATACCGGTTCGAGGAGTTGTGTTTAGTTTAGCTCGCCCGTGGCATTTGATCGGCCACGCGCGTCTGCCGGATAAAGCTGGACTTAGAGGACGGCTGGGCTTGACAGGTGTTGGATGGATGATTCGGTGTTTATGGCTGGCAAGTACGTTGTTTGGGCGACAAGTAGGTGCCGCGGTCGAAAGTGCTGATCTATTTCGATTCCAGAAAACTGCTTCCACGTCCCAAGTCGGACAGATCGTTCCGCCACGTACCTCGATGGTGGAAACAACCACGCGGTCATGGTTTTGCGGATGTGGCGCACGGTCCGGTCCGTGGGGGAGCGGACTGTGCGCTCGCTTCCGAGAGGCGCGTGAAACGCCGGGATGTGAGAGAGTTGTTGGTTAGGCGGAGACAGCGGTGCGGGATGGGGAGCAAAGAAGGTTCCAACCGTGTACGCTTTGCAGTGCGCACGAAGTGACTAAAGTGTGGTGGAAAGGACAGAGATTTCGGATCCTGCTGAATCTGAGACGGGTGTGACTGCGTGCTATGAAGAGAGACCCCGACGCGCTTAGCGTGTCCTCAACCTCGACGGAGACGGACGCCGAACTTCTCGCTCTTTTGGAGCGTGGGGACGAGTCCGCGATGACCCGCCTCTTCCGGCGGTATTCGAGGCTGGTGTATTCGGTGGCGCTTCGTGTGCTGCACGAGCCGAGTTCGGCGGAGGACGTGCTGCAGGAGATTTTTATGCAGATTTGGCGGAATCCGAAGAGCTTTATCGAGGCGCGAGGAAGCCTCGGTGGATGGCTGGCGGTCGTGACGCGGAATCGATCGATTGATGTGTTGCGCAAGCGGCGGCCGACGGACTCTGTGGATGACCTGCCGCTCGCGTCCCCGTACGACGTGATGGAAACGGCGGAACGAAATGTGATGTTGGAGCGGGTTCGGGTGGTGATGGCGGATCTGCCGGCGGAGCAACGGAGGTCGCTGGAGCTGGCTTTTTTTGAGGGATGCAGCCACTCGGAGATCGCGACGATGACGGGGGATCCGCTGGGGACGGTGAAGACGCGAATTCGGAGTGCGCTGCAGACACTGGAAAGGGCATTTCACGGATGAGCGCGTACAGACAGTTCGAAGACGATGATCTGGCGATGTACGCGATGGGCGTGCTCGAGACCCCGGACGCTGCGGAGTTGGCGCAGGCGGCCTCGGCTGACGAGGAGACACGGGCGCGGCTGGCGGAGGTGCAGGCGCGGCTGGCGGCGTATGCCGAGACGGCGGTCGCGCTCGAGGAGGTACCGGAGGGCAGCCTGGACCGGCTGATGGGTCGGATTGCGCAGGAGCGGCGGGTATTGCCGATGCCGCCGCGGCATGTGGAAGCAGGGCCGGCGCCGATGGCGGGGATGGTGGCCGGTGAACGGCGGAGTACGGGG
>CALMVL010000269.1 GCA_937873265.1 uncultured Granulicella sp. | reverse complement strand
GCGGAAGATATTCGCGGCTCATCTGCACGTAGCCTTCCCTTGCTGTCTTCCGGCCGCGATCTCGATACAGGGCCTCGTCCCTGGGCTGCCATGTGTCTAGCCCGTCCACGTAGCGATTGAACATGCAAAAGGCCGCTGCGATCAGGACGGTGTCATGGATCTCAAGATCGGTAGCGCCCTCCGACCGTGCTGTCTCCACATCAGCCGTGGTGACATGCTTCCCGCCCTGTTGCACCTTGGCCGCGATGACCAAGAGCGCTTTCAGCTTGTCGGAGATTTCTGCTGAACGAAAGTTCACCTTCACGCTTTCTACAAGCTCATAATTGTCGTTCAGGCAAGCCGCTGCAATCGAAGCGTGTACGGTTTGGCAGAAGTAGCAGTCGTTCAAGTACGAGACGTAGGTCGCGATCAGCTCGCGATCGCCTTGGGGCAGCGAGCTTGGCGCGTGTAAGAGGGCTTCAGCCAGATCATTCAGCGGCTTCGCTGTTTCCGGACGAAAGGCCATGGCACTGCGAATACCTTGCAGGCCTGCAGGCAGATCGATGTGCGGCATTGGGATGTCTCCTTCGACGTACCGCAGCATACCGCCATTTCCAAGCGAGGAATAGTTGGAAGCAAAGATCGATCCTCTGATGGATGGCACAGCGGCCCGACGCTCCGTAGGATGTGCTCCGGCTCACAAACAACAAAGAATCCCGTGCCCAACTATGTTGAGCACGTGTGTTCGACGTTTGTGCCGTTGGAGCTACTCTTGAACCGCGCTTCTCTGCTTGCTGCCCTGCTGTTCGTCGCACTTGTCAACACACCCGTGTTCTCTCAATTACCATCAGGTTCCATCGGCGGAAGCGCGACGGATCCGAGTGGTCGAAGCGTGCTAGAGGTGCACGTCACCGCCACGGATGAGCGGCAGGGCGACACGCGCGATGCACACACCAATGCGCAAGGCGTCTTTGTTCTCTCGGACGTCCCGCCAGGCAGCTATGCGCTGGATCTCGCTGCGCCAGGCTTCGCCACGGTGCATTACGTTCACGTGCAGGTAGAACCGGGCAGATCTGTCACCCTGCAGACCACCTTCCAGATCGCCGCACAGACCAGCGTGATCGAGGTCAGCAGCAACACACAGCAGCAGGTAGATCTCACGCAGTCCATGCTGCAGGGTCAGATCACCGCGACCACCATCCAGAGCATCCCGCTCAATGGCCGCAACTTTCTCGAGCTCGCCTTTCTGCTGCCGGGGAATCGACCCGCGCCCAACTTCGATCCCACCAAGACCAACACTGTCGAGATCAGCTCAGCCGGCGGCTTTGGTCGTGGTGGCAACATCCTGATCGACGGCGCCGATAACAACGACGAGGTCGTCGGCGGCACACTGTCAAACTTCCCGGAAGACTCCGTCGCCGAGTTCCAGATCGCCACCGCGCGCTTCACCGCCGAAGTCGGTCGCTCCGGCAACAGCATCATCAACGTCGTTACACGCTCCGGTGGCAATCAAGTCCACGGGTCCGCCTTTGTCTTCGAGCGCAACCGCCATCTGCAGGGTCTGCCCGCCACCTTCGACCGCTCTCAGCCTGTACCTCGCTTCGATCGGGAACAGATAGGTGGTTCCATTGGTGGACCGTTCCGCAAGGACAAGGCCTTCGGCTTTTCCTCCTTCGAGTTCCGCGATCAAAACGCTGCACTTCAGACCGGCACCCGCGTCTTTTCCACCACACCCTACGGCGCAACACCCTTCTACGGTCACATCATCAATACCGCGGCGCCCGCGCCCTTGCGCGACCTGCTGCTCTCCAACCGCGTCGACATCAACGCCAACGAACGCAACCTGTTTACCCTGCGCTACAGCTTCAATCGCTCCACGGACACGTCGCAAGCCAGCGCCGCGCAGTCTACACCGCTCTCCACAGCAGCCGAGCGGCAAAACGCGCTCAATCGCTTCCACTCAGCCGTCGCCACATGGACACGCATCTTCGGCACGACCCGCACCAACGACCTGTCCTTCCATTACGACAATTTCTTCAACAACATCCCGCCTTACCCGCAGAACGCCTCCGCAACGAACCCGCAGCTCGGTCTGACAAGTGAACTACTCTTCCCTGATCTTGCCGACGGGGCCAACTACAATCTGCCGCAGGCGACGCGCATGAATCGGTACCAACTCCGCGACGCCTTCACCACCGTCCTGGGCACCCACACCCTGCACGCCGGTGCGGAGTTCCAGCACGACAACGTCGATGGCCTTATCAACGTCTTCGGCACCGGCTCCGTCATCCTCGTCTCAGATTTTGCTTTCCAGGATCTTAACGGCGACGGTGTGGTCAACGATCTCGACATTCCCGTGGCCGTGGGCATCCACAGCACCGCGCCGGTCACCCCCGTGCCCATTCCGTTCATCACCAACAACTACACCGGCCTCTATGCGCAGGACGACTGGCGCGTCACGCATCGCCTCACGCTCAACCTCGGCCTTCGCTGGGAATACGACTCCGACGCCACCGGACAGGGTGCCGCGCATCAGCCCTGTCCATCGCTCACCACACTTCCCACCCAGCCATGCACCTGGATGGCGAACGTTCTGCCGCTGCACAAATCCCCTGACACAAAAGATTTCGGCCCGCGCGTGGGTTTCGTCTTCGACCCCATCGGTCGTGGCACAACCGTCTTCCGCGGTGGTTACGGCATCTACTTCGATCGCGTCGTGCTCGAAGCCGGCTCAAAAGAACTCGTGCAGAACGACCGTGCCTTGACCATCACGCAGTACGGCGGTTCCAGCTGCATCATCCCCGGCGTGCCAGCGCCCGCATCGCTGGAAAACTGCTTCGCCCCCGGCGCGCAGTTCGCCCCCGGCAGCCCGACGCTCAACACTGCTTTCAGCGGACCGCACCAGACCGGCGGCGTTGGCCTCGTGGCGCTCGGGCCGGACTCGCACCACCCGCTCTTCCAGCAGTTCTCCCTCGGTGCGCAGCAGCAGATC
>CALMVL010000268.1 GCA_937873265.1 uncultured Granulicella sp. | reverse complement strand
AAAGCAGCGATTCTCGACGTGGTAGTCAAGGAACGCAGAGCACGTGACGAAGGTATGTTTAGCGATATGGCGGCCTACTATCGTCCCGAGGCAGAGATTGAGACATCTTGGTTCAAAGGACACAGCAAGGACTTCGTTGAGCAAAGCGAGAAGCTCGTCCTGCCAGGCAAAGACAGTGGTAAGAAAGCCGCCCTTGGTTTCCATCAGATGGGAGCTACGGTCGTGAATCTCAATGCGGATCGCGCTCTCGCGGAGGCTGACTGTACATTGCACAACTTCTATCTGCTTGAGGGGGTGCGGACCAAATACACCGGCTATGTCCGGCTCCTCTATCGTTTACTTCGTTCCAACGATCGTTGGTTAATTGAGGGCATTCGTTGTATCTACATCCGAGACACGACAGTGGCTTGCAATCCGTCCCACATTCCTGTTTTTGATGAAGCGGAGCTTAGCACTTATCGGGAATCGTACTCGAATCTTTGTTACCACATGGTTCGTGCAGGACTGCAGCCGCGGCAGGATCTGCCCGGGTGGGACTTGCCGGAGACCGTTTCTACTGTGAAAAAGGCCGATCTGGAGTGGCTCAGCCTGTGCTCAGGATGATTGTTTTACTATTCCCCGGTTTGGCTCAGAGTACGCAGACATCCAATACTTGTGAGTCTAGCTAAACCAAGTGCGACCGACATACGACTCAGGAGATTTATGCCGCATTCGTCAAGCAAACACGATGTAGTTCCAGAAATCGAGACACTCCCAGGAACCGAACCGAGGTTCCACAGATTCAACCTGGGAGGAATCGACTTCATCTCTCTAAGTGACGGGGGCATGCCGGTGCCCGGCGGGGAAACCCTCAATGACAAAGACCTGCACAATGCTCTTAAGCTCGATGAAAATCCAGCAAAGCCAGGAGTTGCTTCGCAGGTAAAGATCGTCCCGCTCTCATGCCTGCTCGTGCGCAGTGCAACGGCGGGCAAGTGGGTACTCATCGATAGTGGTTTCGGCCCTGATCCGATCGTTCCCTTCCCAATGCCAACGATCGGACGCCTCTTGCAATCTATCTCCCTAGCGGGTGTTCACCTTTCGGACATCGGAGCAGTGCTTATTTCACACCTCGACCCAGACCATGTCGGCGGTCTCTTCGACGCGAGCGGAAAGCGCGTTTTCCCATGCGCGAGCTATCACGCAGGAGCAGAAGACGTTCAATACTGGAGTCAAGACAACCCAGATCTGAGTTTCTCCCCCATGGTGGAATGGGGGAAGCGAGACAGGGTCAAGATGGCGAAACGACTCCTCCGCGATACCGACAGCCATTTGGAAACCTTTCGAGCAGGCGAAGAGGTTCTTCCAGGTATTCGATCTATACTCCTGCCGGGTCACACGCTTGGTCAAGTCGGCTACATATTCACCGGCCAAGGGGCGACGTTGCTCTACACCGGGGACGGGATCACCAGTGTCGATCTGTCGATTCTTAAACCGGATGTGTTCAACCCTAACGATCTCGATCCGAATCTCGCTGTTAGGACCCGTCATCAGTTACTCGACATGCTGTCACAGCCGGGCTGGTACAACTTCTCACCCCATTTCCCCTGGCCTAGCGCGGGTTCCTTGACAGACGTGAATGGACAGCGAACTTGGATTCCGGTCGCCTAGCTGCTCTAGTGGCAAGTACGAGCACTCCTGAATGAAGACCCGACAACATAGAAGCACTTGAGGTGAACGGCATGGATCCAAGCATGGCGGACAGGCAAGAAGCCCTGCCTTCAGGTAGGGGAGCAACCAGCGTCGATGGTTTACCGGCACATTTGACCTGCGACGTTGCGATTGTAGGGTACGGGCCGGTGAGCATGATTCTCGCCGGACTGCTTGCGGAGCAAGGGGTATCTGTCATTGTGGTCGAGCGCTTTCCGGAACGCTATAAGCTTCCTCGCGCCGGTCACTTCGATGGTGAGTCCATGAGGACCTTCCAGGGAATGGGTTTCGCGGACTCTATCGAACTGATAGCGCGTCCCATTCCGAGGATGTACAACCTGACGGGTAACATGGAATTACTCTCCACTACCTCCGTTGTCGGCGTCGGCAACTCAGGCTGGAAAGACAGCTATTTAACATATCAACCAGAGTTTGAAGACATTTTTGACGAGCATGCACGCAAGCTTGGTGTCCGAGTGTTCATGAACACGACAGCCGTTGGTGTCACGCAGACTGCCGACGGGGCTGAACTCTCAGTGCGAACAACGGATAAGGTTGATTCACAGGCAACGGCGATTCAAGCGGCTTACATCGTCGGTGCAGACGGTGCAGGAAGTTTCGTTCGTGACGCGTTGGCTATTAAGCGGACTGATCTCGGATTCAAAGCCAACGATGAACTGGTGATTGACTTTGAGCATTCTGATCCTGATCGGGAAATACCACAGCTACAGGAGGTCTATCAGGTGTTGGACCCGTATGGACCTCAGCAAGCCGGTCGTTGGAGCGGTGGAAACTGGTCACGGCTTGAAGTGAATGCTCTCGAAGGCGAAACTCGCGAGCACCTGGAGAGTGAAGCGACTGCCTGGAAGCATCTGGGTCGATGGGGAATTCATCCCGGTGAGGGAAAGATTATTCGTCATGCGGTCTACACCTTCGAAAGCCGAGTCTGTGAGAAATGGCGCGACGGACGGATCTTTCTGGCTGGCGACGCCGCTCATACATCGCCACCGTTTCTCGGACAGGGACTCTGCTCCGGCATTCGGGATGCGCTCAATCTGTCCTGGAAACTTGCGGCAGTTTTCGCTGGTAAGGCCGGCGGGGAGTTGCTCGACACCTACGAATCGGAGCGTTCACCTCACGTTCAAGCCATCATCAAAATGGCAAGCGATAACGGGCGCATGGTTCTCATGACAGATCCCGAACAGGCGCGTTTGCGTGATGACGCATTGCGCGCAAACTCTGGTCCACCTCCACAAGGTTTCCCTCGGCTCGGCCCGGGCGTCGTGCGTAGCACGGAATCATCCGATTCACACGATACGGACGGACGTCCCTCACTCCAGGCCCGAGTTGCGGTAGGTAAGCGAGTGGATCGGTTAGACCAGTTTCTCCGGCGTGGCTGGAAGGTCATCTCGCGTCATGCTGTCTCGCAATCTATTTTCTCCGTGAGTCAGTCTCATCTGATCTCCCGGCTTGGAATCGAGTTCGCGCATGTGTCCAGGGGTTCGACTGCACAATATATTGATCTCGACGGAGAGTACGATAGCTGGTATCTGGATACCGGCCGCCGAGCATTCCTATTGCGACCAGATAACTATGTCTTTGGGTCTGTCAAGACGATTTCCGAGTTGCCCTCGCTGTTGGACGACTTGAGTGCCGTCTTGAAAACACTAGAAAGCAACTAAGCAGGTTAGGCATTGTCACTGCGCGCGGTGTTCGAGGACTTGGGAGACGTTGACCTCCAGCAATGGGCTTATTGGCTGGACGGCGGCTGAGTGGTCGATTCGAGCGGTTGAAGAGTGATGCGATAGGTGTACATACTTTCTCTGGTCAGACGTGGATATGGATCGGACCGGGAGGCTCGCTCCCGGTCTGTCTGGTTCCTCTTCGAGGCCCTACTTCTGCGCCTGCATCTTTTCTAGCGTTAGGGTCTCATCGGCCCGCCCCCATCCACCATCGACCACCTCATCGACAAGAACCATGGTGTATGGGCGAACGTCTTCGCCGAAGTATTCAGCAAAGATGTTTGTGGTTTTGTGGATAATCTCTTCCTTCTGTTTGGCGTTTAGCGTCCCCTGTGGGAACTTGAAATTTGCGAAAGGCATCGTGTTCTCCTTTGTGTAGCGGGTTGTGGTTGTGAGTCAGCACTCATTGCGGCCGAGCGGGCGAAGGCTTCTGCTAACTCTGGCCAGAAGCCGGCGCAGGCGGATGCCAGACGCCAAGCCTGTTGAACATCCCAAACCAGTCCTCGAGGTGCCAGGTATGGGTGAGCAGACCATCCTCAAGGTGGTGGAATTCGTGCAGCGCGATGGACACGGGCTTACCCGTAGGCGGAACTCCCATGACCTCGCCGAGGTGCGTTCCGGTGATACTGGCACGAACTCCCGCGCGGCCCGGTGAGCCTACGATTTCGTGCACAACGATCTTCAGGTCAGGGAAGGCAGAGAGGAAAACCGACGTGATCTGCTCTTTGAGGCCGTCTGGTCCGGGCGCTTGGCCCGGCGCGAGCGGAATGTCCTGCCAGTCAGGAGTGCAAACCGTGTCGAGCAAGTCGGGGTTGTGGTCCGTGAAGGCGCGATAGAAGGTTTCGATGGACTGCAGTTCCTTCTCCGAGAGAGTAGAAGATCGTGTAAGCGTATTTTCCGACATGAGGGTCCTTTCCGGTTGCCGTGAGCGCACTCCGATGTGACGGAGCACAGGTTCTGGTTTGTTTGTTCTAAAGAAGATTCGCTGGGGTTAGCAGATCTTCGAGACCGATGCGCCGGAGGAACTCCGCTCGGATGCGGTCAGCGACCACGCCGACCACCTCGCCGCCATCCTGTGCCGGATCCACGTAAACGCGGAACGGGCGTTGACCAAAGGGCAGTGCTACGGTCCGAGCGACGGCTCTGGCCACCTCGGAAACGTCCGCGTCGGGCGGAACAGTAGCGGCAAGGGCCTTGGATGTAGAATCGCCAAAACCCTTGTAGGGACCAGCTTCATAGGCGGCGACCCGCTTGCTGTCTTCCGGCTTTCCGGCGTTGGCGAAGTGGTTGGTGCCGCTCGTGAACGCACCAGGCACAACGATCGTGGTCTCGATGCCCCATCGGCTCACTTCGCCGGCATAACTGACCGCGAGCGAATCCATGGCAGCCTTCGCCGCGAAGTAAGGCGCCAGGTACGGCGGGGTGCCACCACGCGTGCTGGTGCTGCCGACCCAGATCAGCAGGCCTCTTCTCTGTTTGCGTAGCTGGGGCAATGCGGCGCGATTGATGCGTTGTGTGCCCAGAACATTGATGTCGTACAGTTCCGCAAACTGATCCGTGGTGAAGGCTTCGGCGGGTCCATAGGCCATGTGACCTGCGTTGTGAACGATGACATCCAATCGCCCCTGGTCTTTCAGGATCGACTCGACTGCGTTGTTTGCTGACTTCTCGGAGGTGACATCCAGCTCTGTGGCATGCAGGTCAAGAGCCCTCTCCTGGGCGAACTGATTGAGCTCCTTGACCTGGGCAGCATTCTTCCCACCCAGGTCCTGCATGCTGGCGTAAACAGTGTGCCCTGCTCCGGCAAGTGCTCGGGACGTGAGGGCTCCGAATCCGCTCGATGCCCCTGTAATCAGAATGACTTCTTTCATTGCAAACTCCTTCCTTTTACGCGAAACCACCGTTGGGACGAACCACCTGAGCGTTAATCCAGCCGCCGTCCGGTCCCGCGAGGAAGGAGACCACCCGCGCAATGTCTTCGGGCTCGCCAAGGCGCTCAAAAGGAGCAATTTTGCTCAGTTGCGCGACCTGCTCTTGCGTCTTGTCCTTGAGGAAGAGCGGCGTCGCTACCGGACCCGGAGCGATCGCGTTCACGCTGATGCAGCGGCCGCGGAGTTCCGCGGCAAGTACCTTCACCAAGCCTTCAACCCCTGCCTTCGAGGCGATGTAAGCTCCGTACGTCGGCGTTGACTTTGCAATGACGCTGCTCGAAAGAGCCATGATGCGACCGCCGTCGGCAACGTGCTGCGCCGCCTGAGCAAGCACGAGAAAAGATGCTCGCAGGTTGGTGGCGATGACTTCGTCGAACTGCTTAACATCGTTCTTGATGATGGGGGAAAGCGGCATGATGCCGGCGCTATGCACCACAACATCCACGTGCCCGCCCTTTGACAGGCTGCGCTCAAAGAGGGCTGCCACTTCGTCCTCTTTCGTCAGGTCGGCCCTCATTGCAATCGCCTGACCCGCGGCACTCTTGATCTGCTTCACGGCTTCTTCGGCCTTCTGTGTGGCTCCTGAGTAGTTTAAGACCACCGAAAAGCCGTCCTGCGCCAAGCGTGTCGCAACGGCCCGGCCGATTCCCCCGGACGCTCCGGTCACGATCGCTGTTTTCGCTTCTGCTTTCGCCATATCTCCTCCTAGTCGTACTTCGGCACCTCTTGAGGCGCATGTTGAGTTCGATGAGACTTGACTTCCATATGCATCATGCATTGTGCTGATAGGAGCTATGCATACGACGCAGCTACGCCAAGCCGATTTGAACCTCCTCGTTGTCTTCAAGGTGTTGGCGGAGGAACGCAACGTGTCCCGAGGAGCCCGTCGCCTTCTGCTAAGCCAACCCGCTGCAACACGGGCGCTCGGCAGGCTCCGTGACATGTTTCAGGACGATCTACTCGTCCGGGTGTCCGGGACCTACGAGCTCACACCCAAGGGACAGCTTCTCCTGCAGGAACTGGAGACGATTCTCCCTCGCATAGACAGATTGCTAACAGGTGGCGAGTTCGTTCCTTCTCAAGAGACCATGCACTTCCGATTGGCGGGCAGCGACTTTGCTTCGCATGTGGTTGGCGTGCCCCTGTCGAAACGGTTGATTGCTGCTGGAGACGAGCTTTCCGTCACAATCTCGGCGTTGAATGACAACACGGTGGAAGATTTGAGCCGCGGGAGACTGGATCTCCTGTTACATGTGGACGACGGCCACGTACCGCCCAATTATCAGCGGCAAGCTCTTCTGCAGGAGGATTTCGTATGTGTCGTTGATCGTAGCGGTCCCTACGGAAGCAAGCTGACGATACGTGAATATCTGGAGGCCAGACACGTCGCCGTCGCCATATTCGGCGGAGTACAGACGCTGCCCGATCAACGTCTCGCTGCAAGTGGACTCAAGCGCCGGGTCGCCTTCACTGTGCCTCAATTTACAGCAGCAGTGCAAGCCGTTATCGGAACACATCTGATTGCGACCGTCCCCAGAAGGATAGCCCTTCTTGGGGAGCGGAGCGCGAATCTGAAATTCCTGAGAGCTCCTAAGCCAATGCCCCGGTTCACATACTTTATGTGGTGGCACCCGCGGATGAACAGCGATTCCGCTCACATCTGGCTAAGGAACACGGTGCAAAAGGTCTCGGAGACTCTGTGAGCGTGAGTAACTTGAGCATGCCCGGCGTGTCTAACTTTTTATAAGTGGTCGCGTCCAAGTGACGCCACAGACTTGCCGTTTAGAGCGTCATGCGGCCGAACTGCCGCGCGGAGGTGACCGACAAACGCGCTTGTGGGCGGGGGAGTTCTACATCTTCAGCTGCCGCTTTCAGCCCAGGTCCCCGAACAGCGGCTTTGTGGGTTGGCTTGCCTCCGAGTTCAAGAGACATGTCGGCACGGGAGTGTTCGTGGTTTGCGGCGAATACCATGATCCGGGTGGGAGTCTCCATTATTGGGGAGTTCCGGCAGAAGTCGACGATAAGCGAAGCTGTTGCTCGCATCACGGCTCAAGCGGAGTAGACACTCACCCTCCTGAAGGGCACCCGGATCGAGTTGGCTCGGGCACCCGCGGGACTCGCGATGAAGAAGGGCGCTGCAAAGCCAGATAT
>CALMVL010000267.1:9261-32859 GCA_937873265.1 uncultured Granulicella sp. | reverse complement strand
ACCCCCTGCCGCACCACCCAGTAGTTCCCTTCCCCGATCCCGTCGTCCATCGCCGAACCTCCTCCCGCATCATCGCACTGCAGGGTGGCGTACTTTCTTCCCCCACTCGCTAGAATCAAAGGAGGACCTCGGGAGAAACCGCTGTTCTGGACCGACACCGCATCCACCCTCAAGTCCTTCCAATAGCCTCCAAGTTCACACGCGGGTGTGATCTCGGCGTAAACCAGACAGCTCCAAGGAACGCAGCTCAGCGAAAGGAGAAAGTACATGAAGCAGCCGCCTACCAACGTCCTTCGCACCCGATGCAGCCTCTTCGCCGCCTTTCTCCTGCTTGCCCCAAGCCTTTTCTCCCAGACTGCGCCTTCCCCAACCCCGGAAAGCTCAACCATCACCGTCAGTTCCACCCTCGTCCTCGTCCCAGCCATGGTCAAAACCAAATCCGGCGAAATCGTCTTCGCCCTCACGGCCGACGATTTCCGCATCACCGACGACGGCATCGAGCAGAAGCTTACCCTCGAACAGGACACCGACCGCCTGCCCCTCGCCCTGGTCGTTCTCGTCGAAACCGGAGCCTCCGGTACCCGTTACCTTCCGGACTACGCCCACCTCGGTCCAACTATGGAAGCGCTCGTCGGCGAGGTTCCCCACCAGATCGCCGTCGTCGCCTTCGACAGCAAACCCACCCTCATTCAGCCCTTCACCCCCGACATCACCGCCGCAACCGATGCGATCGGCAACCTCAACGCCGGGGACCACCAGGCCGCCATCCTCGACAGCGTCGCGTTCTCCGTCGACCTTCTCCGCCGCCAGCCCCCCACATTCCGCCGCGCCATCCTGCTCCTTAGCGAGACCGTCGACGCCGGCAGCCAGACCACCCTCGACGACGCCCTCCGCGCCATCAGCGATACCAACACCGCTATCTACAGCCTCGGCTTCCCGAGCACCAAAGCCGAGATCCGGCACGAGCTATCCAAGCTCAGCTCCACCGAACCCGGCCCAGCCGGTGGTTGCATGAGCCGCGAGCCCGGCGCTGATCCCGACGCAAACGGCAGCCGCGCCGTCCAGGCCCTCGACTGCCTCAGCCTTCTCGCTCCACCCTTGCGCCTCGCCCGCATCGCCGAGATCGCCGCGAAAAACGCACTTCGCCGCAACATCCCCGAGACCGTCGCCCACCTCACCGGCGGTGAATACTTCACCTTCAAGGATCCCAAGACCCTCGAACGCGGCCTCTTCACCATCTCGAATGACATCCCCAATCGCTACGTCCTCTCCTTCCACGCTCAGGCTCCGCACCCCGGCCTCCATGCCCTGAACCTCCAACTCCGCGATCGACCCTTCCTCAGCCTCGAAACCCGGGGAAGCTACTGGGTGGATCCAGCGCCGTCGACCCCCAACCCGCTTCCCGATACCCGAGTGGGTGGCGTAAGTCACTTGCAATGAATATTTTGCGCCCAAGTCCAATAGATGGAAGAACTTGCAGCAGTAGTCCAACGCTAAGTTGTGCAAACAAATAACTTACACCCACCCCCCCGGGGGGGTGGGTGAGGAGAGTGGGACGGTGCCGGACTACTCCGCCGAGACGCCGATGACACTCATCATTCGGCCCGCGAGTCCAGCTTCATCCCGATGCGAAAAGTACCTTCGCTCACCCGCATCCTCCCGAGCGCAGGCCGTACACTCGCCCACCACCGCAATCGCCTCCTCCCGAACACCAGCGTCCAGCAGCTGTCGCCGGTTCGCCTCGGCGAGGTCCAGATGGATCTGCGGCCCAGTCGGCGAGTGACCGGGAGCGCGAGCCGTCAGAAACAGCAGAGGATACTTCGTCCGCACCGGATCCGCGTCGTACACCTCCGAGAACAGCTCCGCGGCATACGCGAACTGCGACTCGAACTCATGCCGAACCTCCTCACCCACCGCGTAACAGCAGCTCCCAATGGCCGGCCCAACCGCCGCAACCAGGTCCTCGACCCGCGACCCGTACTCAAGGCGCATCGTTCCCACACCGCGCTCGGCAATCCGTCCCAGCGTCCCTCGCCAACCGGCATGGAACGCCGCAACTACCCGTAGCCGCAAATCGGCCAGCAGCACCGGAACACAGTCCGCCGTCTGGATCCCCAGCAGCACGCCAGGCACATCCGTCATCAGTCCATCCCCGCGCAGCACCGCCCGATCGGCCTCCGTCGCAAGCGGCCCATCGCCCGCGCGCACCAACCGAATCATTGGAGAGTGAATCTGCCGCACCGTCACCAACTGCATCGATCTACCCGCAACCGCAGCCACGAGCGTTCGCCGGTTCTCCGCGACCAGAGCCGCGTCGTCCTCCTTGGTCCAGCCAAGGTTCAGTGTTCGGCCGCCATAAACCGTCGACACGCCACCACCACGCGTCGAGAACCCATGTCGCAGCCACGCCGCGTCGACCGGCCAGTCCGCTCGCACCACCCGGGCGCCTTCACGGGCGTCCGCGCTTCGACGGGCAGGCCTCGCGGCCACCTGCCGCACTGCCCCGCTCCCTCGCCCGATCCGCTCGCCATCATGCCAGCTGGCTCGCCGCGTCGACCGCCGTCCATGCTCCAATCCAACCGCTGCCAGCAGCTCGTCAACCGCACCAATCGCATTCGCGCTCTCGTCCCGCTTCATCACCCAAATTCTAATGTGCCAAAGCGTTGCATTATGAGAACAGAACATCACAGCAGTGAAAGCGCCCGTGCCCAAACTTAGCTCCGAAAAATTCCGTTCGCGATTCGGCAAAATTTGCGTCGCCATCGTCGCCAGCACCGCAGACGAGATGATCCAGAAGGCCGAAGCCGCGCTCCACGATGTCTCCTTCCTTGAGCTCCGCCTCGACTTTCTTGATGAGCCGTTCGCAGCTCTTCCAGCCATCGAAGCTCTGCTTTTCCGCAGACCGGATCTTGTCGTGATCGCAACATGCCGCCGCGCCGAAAACGGAGGCCGCTTTTCCGGAAGCATCGCCGACGAACTCGCCGTTCTCGATGGAGCCGCGCAGGCTGGTTGTCATCTCCTCGACCTGGAGATCGAGTCCGCCGAAGCGCTCGCTCCCGCTGAACTCGACCGCCTGCGTGCGCTGGATTGCTCGCTGATCCTCAGCTTCCACGACTTCGCCGCGACCCGCGATCTGGACGCGACCCTCGCTCGCCTCACCCTGCTCCGACCTGACCTCGCCAAGATCGTCCCAACCGCGCAATCGCTCACGGACAATCTTTCCCTCTTCGGTTCGATCGAGCACGTCGACTGCAAGCTTCCCGTGGTCGCGATGTGCATGGGAGAACAAGGCCTCGTCTCTCGCGTACTCGGCCCGCGCTCCGGCAGTGCCTTCACCTTTGCCAGCACCGCACGCGGGGAAGAGTCTGCACCGGGACAGATCACCGCGCGGACGCTGCTGGAGCTGTACCGCCTGCCGGAGATCGACGCCGAGACAAGGATTTACGGCGTCGCAGGAACGCACGTCCGCAGCTCACTCTCCCCAGTCATGCACAACGCGGCCTTCGCGCGAGAAGCCATCAACGCGGTTTATCTCCCATTGCAGACAACCGAGATCGCCGACCTGCTTCGGCTCACCGCGGAGCTACCGATCTCCGGCCTTAGCGTCACGATGCCGTTCAAACAGCAGATCCTTCCCTTCCTCGATCAGGTCGATCCGGTCGCTGCCCGCGTCGGCGCGGTGAACACCGTGCATCGCTTGGCTGACGGCAAGCTTCATGGGTCCAACACCGACGTCGTCGGCATCACCGGCCCGCTTGAGCGCCGCCTCTCGCTCGAGCGCAGCCGCATCCTTCTGCTCGGCGCTGGCGGAGCCGCCCGTGCCGCAGCGTTCGGCCTGCGCGACAAAGGCGCGGAGGTCGCAATCCTGAACCGATCGCCGGAAGCGGCGCAAGCCCTCGCCACACAGACTGGATCTACGGTGATCCGGCGTGACCATCTGGGAAGCGAGCACTTCGACGTCATCGTGAACGCAACACCGATCGGGATGAAAGCTTTCGCTAGCGAATCCCCGCTGACCGCCGAAGAGCTGCGTGCCGACCTGATCTTCGATCTGGTCTACAACCCGATCGAGACACCGCTGCTCGCGCTTGCCCGACAGCAGAACATCGCCGTAATCACGGGAGTGGAGATGTTCGTTGAGCAGGGCGCGAAACAGTTCGAAACCTGGACCGGAACTCCCTCGCCACGTGAGGAGATGACGCGCGTCGTTCTCAACGCGCTTCGCACAACGGATTCTTTGCCGGCCGAAAAGCGCGCCGAACCTGGACCGGAGATGCAGGCGATGCGGCGCGAGAGGAAGACTTGAAAAGAAAAGGCACGCGTACGGGAGCCTGTCTTCATGTCTGCACAGCGTGCAGCGCAATCGCTAGAGACTCTTGCCCTCAGCGGAAGCGATCTTCTCTTCCGCCTTGCGAGTCAGTGCGTTGGCTTCCTCGTACTTCGAGCCATCGTCGCCAGCGCCCTTCCAGATCTCGTCCGCGCGCTTCAGCTCGCCTTCCGCCTCGGTACGGTCAATCTCATCGGGGCGCAGCGCCTCTTCAGCGAGAATCGTTACGCGCTCCGGCAGAACCTCAACGAAGCCCCACGCAACAAAGAACTTCTGGTCGCCCGATGAGCCGCCATGCAAACGAACCTCGCCGGCGCCCAGTTCAGCCAGCAGCGGCGCGTGACCGTAGAGTGCCTCAAGGTAGCCGGAGGTCGAGGGCAGCTCAACAGCGTCTGCAGTGTCATCGAGCAGGATCCGATCGGGCGTGACTAGACGAACGACCAGCTTTCCCTCGCGGCTCGGATTGGAGGTGATATCTGCCATGAGTTAAGCCGTCTGCTTCATCTTCTCAGCCGCGGCGAGCACGTCCTCAATGCCGCCCTTGAGATAAAAGGCCTGCTCCGGGATATCGTCGTGCTTGCCGTCGATGATCTCCTTGAACGAACGCACGGTGTCTTCAACCTTGACGTACGCGCCGGGAATGCCGGTGAAGATCTCGGCGACGTGGAACGGTTGCGAGAGGAACCGCTGCACCTTGCGCGCGCGGGCGACGGTGATTTTGTCGTCCTCTGAAAGCTCGTCGATGCCGAGGATGGCGATGATGTCCTGCAGGTCCTTGTATCGCTGCAGGATGCGCTTGACGCCCTGCGCGACGTCGTAGTGCTCCTGCCCGACAATGCGTGGCGACAGGATGCGCGAGGTGGACGCAAGCGGATCGACGGCCGGGTAGATGCCAAGCTCGGAGAGCGGACGCGATAGAACGGTCGTCGCGTCGAGGTGAGCGAAGGTCGTCGCCGGAGCCGGATCAGTAAGGTCATCGGCCGGAACGTAGACGGCCTGCACCGAGGTGACCGAACCCTTTTTGGTGGAGGTGATGCGCTCCTGCAACTCGCCCATCTCGGTCGCGAGGTTCGGCTGGTAGCCGACGGCGGAAGGCATGCGGCCGAGCAGCGTGGACACCTCGGATCCGGCCTGCGTGAAGCGGAAGATGTTGTCGATGAACAGAAGCGTGTCGGCGCCTTCGTTGTCGCGGAAGTATTCCGCGACGGTGAGGCCGGTGAGGGCGACGCGCAGACGCGCCCCTGGCGGCTCCGTCATCTGGCCGTAGATGAGCGAAGCTTTGGACTTCGGCAGATCCTTGAGGTCGATTACGCCGGACTCCTGGAACTCGTGCCAAAGGTCGTTGCCCTCGCGCGTACGCTCGCCGACGCCGGCGAAGACCGAGAAGCCGCCGTGCTTCATGGCGACGTTGTTGATGAGCTCCTGGATGACGACGGTCTTGCCGACGCCAGCGCCGCCGAAGAGACCGATCTTGCCACCCTTCAAAAAGGGCTGGATGAGATCGATGACCTTCACGCCGGTCTCGAACATCTCTTCCGAGGTCGATTGCTCGTCGAACGCCGGGGCTTGCCGATGGATCGGCATGTGCACCTTGGCGTTTACCGGGCCGAGTTCGTCGACCGGCTCGCCGAGAACGTTCAGCACACGGCCGAGCGTTTCGCGGCCGACGGGAACTGTGATTTCGGCGCCGGTATCGATCGCTTTCATGCCGCGCACCATCCCTTCGGTGGCGACCATGGCGATGCAGCGCACACGGCCTTCGCCGAGGTGCTGCTCGACCTCGACAACAACATCGAGCGGCGTCGGCGTGATGAAGCCTTCGCTGACGATGCGCAGTGCCTGGTAGATCGGAGGCATCTTCGCCTCATCAAATTGCACGTCAACGGCCGGGCCGCTGATCGAGATCACTCTTCCGATGTTTTCCTGAGTCTCTGCCATGGGTCTCTCTTCTTCAAGCATTTCAGCTTCGAGCGTTAGAGCGCCGCGGCGCCGCTAACGATCTCGATGATCTCTTTGGTGATGGCTGCCTGGCGGACGCGGTTCATGGTGAGCGAGAGCGCGTCGATCATGTCGCCGGCGTTGTTGGTCGCCGAGTCCATCGCGGTCATGCGGGCGGCGTGCTCGGCTGCGGCGCTTTCGAGCAGCGCGTGAAAGATTTGCGTGGCGACGTAGCGCGGCATGAGATGGCGGAACAGCTTTGCCGGATCCTGGTCAAAGATGTAGTCCACGTCGGCGGTGCCGAACTTCTTTGCCTCGGCATCGACCGCTGCCTCTTCGGGCTGATGAATGGAGATACCGGCGGTTTCGGCTGCTTTTGCCGCGGCGTCGCGCTGCTCGTCGGTCATGACCTCGGCCGCGGTGATCTCCTGCGAGCCGAGCTTTCGGATGGGAAGAAGCTTCTCGACGACGACGCGCTGCGCGATGACCGATTTGAACTCGTTGTAGACGAGGTATACGCCATCGATTTCGGCGCGCTCGTACCGATCGATGATCGACTGACTGGCCGTGGTAACCGAGGCGAAGTCGATCTTGGCAAGATTGATGTCGTCGCTCGTCACTTCGATCGGCTGCGCGCGATGGCGGATCGTGTCGTAGTGCGTCGAAAGGTCATTGTCGTAGTGCTGCTCGGTGTGCTCGTACTGCGCCGCGGGGTAACGACGCCGGTAGCTTTCGCGCGCCTTGCGGCCGATCGGCTCAATGTCGACGTTCTGGCCGGCTTGCCTGCGGCCATCGATGAAGGCTTGCGCGGCCTTGGTGATGTTGGAGTTGAACGCCCCGGCGAAGCCCTTGTCGCCGGCGACGACGATGACGAGCACGCTTTTCTCCTCACGCTCGATCAGCAGCGGGTGGAAAACTTCGCCCGTCTGCTCATCGTAGAGGTCCGCTCGCCGGACGAGGGATTGAAGAACATTGGTGAGCATCTGCGCGTACGGCCGGGAGGCAAGGGTGTGCTCCTGCGCGCGGCGCAGCTTGGCGGCCGAGACCATCTTCATGGCCTTGGTGATCTGCCGCGTGTTTTTGACGCTGCGGATGCGCCGCCGGAGATCGAGTACATTCGCCATGGGGTCAGGCCGTCACGGGTTGCGCTGTGTTGGAGGTGTTCTGGGCGGGCGCGCCGGGATCGCCGGACTTGGGCTCGGCTCCGCCACCCTCGGCCCGGTGATGGCCGGCGAGGAAGTCGGCTTTGTAGTCCTTGACGGCATCGGTGAGACGGCCCTTGAGGGCGTCGTCGAGCGCTTTTTTCTCGCGGATCTCCTTGAGGACGTTGTTGCCCGATGGGCCGTCGAGATACCCGTAGAAGCCGTCCTCGAAGGCGCGCAGGTCGGGGACCTCGACGTCGTCCAGCAAGCCGTTGGTTCCGGCGAAGAGGATGGCGACCTGCTTTTCAAACGGCAGCGGCTGAAACTGCGGCTGCTTGAGCAGTTCGGTGAGGCGGGATCCGCGGTTCAGCTGCTGCTGCGTCACCTTGTCGAGATCGGAGCCGAACTGGGCAAAGGCGGCGAGCTCGCGGTACTGGGCGAGGTCGAGCTTCAGGGTCGAACCGACCTGCTTGGTGGCCTTGGTGGCCGCGGCAAAGCCGACGCGGGAGACGGAGAGGCCGACGTTGACGGCGGGACGGACGCCCGAGTTGAAGAGGTCTGTTTCGAGAAAGATCTGGCCGTCCGTGATCGAGATGACGTTGGTGGGGATGTAGGCGGAAACGTCGCCGGCCTGGGTCTCAATGATCGGGAGCGCGGTCAGGGAGCCGCCGCCGAGCTTATCCGAGAGCTTGGACGAACGCTCAAGCAGCCGCGAGTGGAGGTAAAAGACATCGCCGGGGTAGGCCTCGCGCCCTGGCGGGCGGCGGAGCAGAAGCGAGATCTCGCGATAGCTGGCGGCGTGCTTGGAAAGATCGTCATAGATGACGAGCGCATGACGTCCACTGTCGCGGAAGAACTCACCGATCGCCGTGGCGGCAAAGGGAGCGAGATACTGCATCGGCGCGGGCTCGGAGGCGGTGGCGGCGACCACGACCGTGTAGGCCATCGCTCCATACTGCTCGAGCGTTTGTACGACCTGAGCAACCGACGACCGCTTCTGGCCGATGGCGCAGTAGATGCAGATCAGGTTGTTCTTGGCCGAATTGATGATGGTGTCGAGGACGATGGCGGTTTTGCCGGTCTGCCGATCGCCGATGATCAGCTCGCGCTGGCCGCGGCCGATCGGGATCATGGTGTCGATGGCCTTGATGCCGGTAGCCATGGGCTCTTTGACCGACTGCCGATCGATAACGCCGGGAGCGAGCCGCTCGACCGGCAGTGTTTCGGTGGTATTGATAGGACCTTTGTCGTCGATCGGCTGACCGAGCGCATTGACCACGCGACCGATCATGGCGTCGCCCACGGGAACGCTCATGATCTTGCCCGAGCGCTTGACCTGATCGCCCTCGCGAAGCTCGGCGTAGTCGCCCAGCAATACTGCACCGACCTGATCCTCGTCGAGGTTCATGGCCAGGCCGGAGACGCCGTGGGGAAACTCGATCAGCTCGCCGGCCATGACCTTGTCGAGGCCGTGAACGCGAGCGATGCCGTCCCCGAGCGAGATCACGGTGCCGACCTCGTCGACCTGGATGCGCTGCTCGAAGTTCGCAATCTCCTCCTGGAGGAGCTTGGTAATCTCGTCTGCCCTGATCTGTGCCATAGATTCCGTTCTGTCCTGTTCGTGTGCTGGGCTGCTCGGGCGATCTAGGCGACCGGAGCGGCGGTGAGTGTCTTCTTCATTTCGTCGAGCTGCGCCCGCAGGCTGCCGTCGTAAACCGTGGACCCGATCCGAACGACGGCCCCGCCCAGAAGCGATGGGTCGAGCAGATAGGTGGTGCGGACGCGGGACCCGGCGAGCCGTGCGACCTGCGCTTCGAGCTCAGCCCGCCCGCCGTCGTCGAGCGGGTGCGCGCTGGTGATCTCGGCTTCGGCTGTGCCGGACTGTTTGTCGGCAAGCACGGCGTATTCGTCCAGAATCTCCCCGAGATCTTCGAGGCGCTGATGCGTCATGATCACGGCGACGAAGTTGCGAACTTCGCGCTTCATCCCGAGCAGCCCGGCCAAACCATCGATGACCTTCAGCTTCTGCGGATTGGGGATAGACGGATTTCCGAGTACCTCGCGGAGAGGGCGACTCTCGCCGAGGGTCCGGGCGAAGTCGCGAAGCTGAGTCTGAGCGGCATCCGCGTCGAGATGCGCGGCCGCGGCGACGTTCGCGAAGGCGCGGGCATACCGAAGGGAAAGGACAGACATCTAGTTCTCCCCCTCATTGCCCGTGGATCCGAGGCGACGGGCGAAGTTCTGGATCAGAAGGCGGTCCGTCTCCGCTGAGACGACGAGCTTGCGGGCGGCCTGCTCGATGGCGAGCTCTGCGGCGTACTGCTGCAGCTGGCGTCGGGCTTCAGCGGTAGCCGACTGAATCTCCTGCTCGGCGGCGGCGAGGATGTTGCCCTTTTCGGCCTCGACCGAGGCGCGCATGCGGGTCTCTTCGGCGACGGCGTCCTTCTCAAACTGATCACGCATGGAGGCAATCTGGCCGTCAAGCCGTTCCAGACGATCTTCAACGCTGTTCAGACGGGCGCTCGCCTGCTCGGTGGCGGCGCGGGCGTCAAGCAGCTGTCTTTGAATGCCGGAGCTGCGCGTCCGAAATGCCTTCGGGAGCACCCTGGCGAGCAACCAGATCACCAGACCGGCGAGAACGAAAAAGTTGAGGAACTCAAAGCTGGTGGCCGCCTGCTCGGGGGTCAGACCGAATTTGCGAGCCAGGTAGCGAACGGTCGCGGAGTGACGGTAGACATCGTTTTCGTCCTCTTCGCGCTGCGCCTGCACAGGCGGCTGACTTGCTGGCGAGGCTTCGTCCCCACCGGGGGATGTCCTGTGCTGGGGCGCATCGGCAGCCTGCGCGAAGGTGGTGCGGGCGGGAAGCAGCAGCGCCAGGCCGAGCGAAAGAGCGAGGAAGAGTCGGTGGCCACCGATGCGGGTCACTGCACTGCCTCCGGGGCAGAGACGCCCTTGGGCAGAACCGCGGCGATGATACGAGCGCTGAGCTCGGCACTGAGACCTTCGATCTGCGAGCGCGAGCTGGCGGTGCTGGCCTCTATCTCGGCCCGAGCAGCCTTGACTCGCTCACCCGCGGTGTGGCGGACGTCGGCAAGGGACGATTCACGTTCGGCGGCCCACTGCTTCAGGCGCAGTTCGCGGGCGTGAAAGAGCTCGGCCTTCGCGGATCGCAATTTGTCCTCATAGACGGAGGTTTCGGCCTCGGCGGCGGCGATCGCCCCGCGAGCCTGCTCGACCGCGCCGACGGTGCGGGCGCGTCGCTCCGCAAGAACCGTCGCGAGCGGTCGGCGAACCAGTCCGTTGTAAGCCAAGATCAATAGAATGAACAGGATCATGGTCGGAACAGAGCCGAGCACAAGACCGCCGAGTTGTTTCAGAATCAGGTCCATGAAGGATAGGAGATCACGCCCAAGTCGTCCGGGGCCGTCCACCGGATGAGCCACAGGGAAGGCGCGTTCATGCGGGAGGGACTCTTATCTTCTAGCAAACGCAGAGAGAAGGTGTCAACCAAAGCTCCCGCCGACGTCGTCAAAGATCTGACCGGATGATGTGAGAAGTTCGCGGCTACCATACGGCGGCTTCGCGCTCGCGGAATCGCCGGTATCGATGGAGCAGAGACTGCGGGCCGACCGCGGCGAGGTACACCAGATTGCCGTCGAAACGCTTGCTGGTGACGGTCGCGCCGGCTTCGAGCGCGGCCATGACGCGGCCTTCCGACTGCGGAATGCGAAAGGCAGCCTCGACCAGCGGATCGGCCACTAACGCGGTGTCGATGGCGAGCATAAGGCTCTCCAGGCCGGTTTTGTGCAGGGCCGAGACAAGGATGCGGCCTGGTCGCTCGAGACCCGCCTGCTCGGGCGCGGGGAGGAGGTCGACCTTGTTGAGGACATCGAGCATGGGTTTGCCAGCGACGTCGAGTTCTCCGAGCACCTTGAGCACCTGCTGGCGCTGCTCTTCGGCCATAGGACTTGAGGCATCCTGCACGTGCAGCAGCAGCTCCGCGCGCTCCACCTCCTCGAGCGTGGCGCGAAAGCTGGTGACCAACGTGTGCGGCAGGTTGCGGATGAACCCGACCGTGTCGGAGAGCAGGATCTTGCGGCGGGACGGCAGGCGCAGCTGCCGGAGCTTTGGGTCGAGCGTGGCGAACATGCGTGAGGACTCGAGGACGCCAGCCTCGGTGAGCGCATTGAAGAGCGTGCTCTTGCCTGCATTGGTGTAGCCGACGAGCGCGACCACAGGAACCGGTACGGCCTCGCGGCGCTGCCGCTGCTGGCGGCGGATGCGCCGGACGGAGTCGAGCTGCTCCTTTACGTGGTCGATACGCAAGTTGATCTTGCGGCGATCGGTTTCGAGCTGCGTCTCGCCCGGGCCTCGGGTGCCGATGCCGCCGCCGAGCTGACTCATCGACTTGCCGCGTCCAGCAAGGCGGGGCAGCTGGTACTCCAACTGGGCCAGTTCGACCTGCAGCTGCCCCTCACGGGTGCGGGCGTGCCGCGCGAAGATGTCGAGGATGAGTTGGGTGCGATCGATGACGCGGCACGACATGGCCGCTTCGAGGTTACGCAGCTGCGAGGGAGTCAGGTCATGGTCGAACAGCAGCAGGTCAGCGCCGGTCGAGGCGACAATCCCTTCGATTTCTTCGAGCTTTCCCTTGCCGATCAGGGTTGCGGCGTCCGGACGCGGGCGGCGCTGCCGGACAGTGGCGAGGACCGCGGCCCCGGCACTGCGAGCGAGCTCCTCGAATTCTGCGATCGAAGCCTCCGTGTCGAGGTCGATCCTCTCGGCAGCCGTTGCGTCGTTCCGGTCGACAAGGTTCCGCCCGTCGGAATCATCCGCTCCCCCATTCGCAGCGGTTCGGGCCAGCTTTGCCGTTCGACTGAGCTTCCGCTGCTCCGCGGTGAATTCAACGGCCACCAGCACGGCTCGCTCAGCCTCCGATCCGACCTTTGGAGCCGAACTGGCCGGGAGTGCAACCATCGCTCCCGGATCGGAGGTTGGCTGTCGCTGCTTCGGCTTCAATGTCCGTTCGATCCAGCGGCCTCGCTCGCCGGCGCGCCTGGTCCAGACGGCCCAGACGCGCGCGCCTCCGGACGCTCGGGCCGCCCATCCGCGCCGCTGTGAGGCGCGCGACCGCTTACCACGGTGGAGATGGCGTGCTTGAAGATGAGCTGCTCCTGGCTGTTGTTTTCCAGCAGCACGGAGTACTTGTCGAAGGAGCGGATCCGACCCGTGAGCTTCACGCCGCTGACCAGGTAGATGGTGATGGGACTCTTATCTTTCCGCACCGTATTCAGAAAGGTGTCCTGTATGTTCTGTGCCGGCTTCGAATCCATGGGCCGATCTCCTTAAGTTTCGAGTGGCGCTGCGCCAAAGCAGAAGGTCTTCATCTCGCGGGGGATTTCCGCGAACGGTACACAAACCAAGCGGGTTTGGGGACTCCTGAACTGTACAACCGAAGCTATCGCCGGGCAACACGGTCGAACACGCATTCGCACGAAGCAGCGGAGTTTCGTGCGCGGTACCATCGACGGGTGACTGAGCCCTCCCCTGACGCCATTGTGATGCTTGATCTTTCCCGGCAGTTTCAGCCGCTTCGCGAGGAGATCCTCGGCGCGATCGCTCGGGTCTGCGACGGGCAACGGTTCATCCTCGGAGCGGAGGTCGAAGGCTTCGAAGCAGCGGCGGCGACAGCGCTTGGGGTGGGGCACGCCGCGGGGTGTGCGAGCGGAACCGACGCGCTCTGGCTCGCCATGGCTGCCGCCGGCGTCCGTGCGGGAGATGCCGTGGTCACCACGCCATTTTCATTCTTCGCGACCGTGAGCTCGATCCTGCGCTGCGGCGCACAGCCGGTTCTGGCGGACATCGATCCACGCACGTTCAACCTGTCTGCGGAGGCAGTCGACGACGTACTTCGGCGGCACATCGGCCCGGTGCGGGCCATCCTGCCGGTTCACCTTTACGGTCAATGCGCGGACTGGGACGGACTTTCGGCAAGCGCGCTGGAGCATGGGGCGTTTCTGGTGGAAGATGCCGCCCAGGCCTTTGGAGCGCGATGGCGCGAGTCCCCGGCCGGATCGCTCGGCAGCGCTGCCGCGTTTTCGTTTTATCCAACCAAGAACCTGAGCGCCTTCGGCGACGCCGGCCTTGTTAGCACGCCCGATGCCGAAGTCGACGAGCGCGTCCGCATGCTGCGGACGCACGGCATGCGGCGGCGATACGTGCATGAGGAGGTGGGGTGGAACTCGCGGCTGGATACCCTTCAAGCGGCTGTGCTCGAAGTGAAGTTACGCCACCTGCCGGCATGGAACGACGCTCGCCGGCGGCTTGCAGCGCGTTACGACGATCTGTTTCGGGCCGCTGGACTGGTCGCGGCCGAGGCGGGTGACACTGCGAATGGCCTTGTGCTGCCCTACACCGACCCACGGGCATTCCACGTCTTTCACCAGTACGTCCTGCGCGCGCCGCGCCGGGACGACCTGCGGGCCTTCCTGGCGAAACAACGGATCGGCAGCGAAATCTACTACCCCCTGCCTCTCCATCTGCAGCCGAGTCTGGCCGGCCTGGGCTACCGCGCGGGCGATTTCCCGATCAGCGAACGTGCCGCGACCGAAGTGCTGGCGCTTCCGATCTATCCGGAGCTGCGGTCAGACGAGCAAGATCGCGTGGTGGAGGCGGTTCGCGCCTTCTACGCCGGCTCGGCAGCCTGACAGGGAGTTCTGCAGCCTAGCGATGCCGCCGGTGCTTGCCCGGCTTTTCTTCCTCAGGCTCGGGATGCGCTTCCGCGGGCGGCGTTGTGCCGGGAGGCAGGATGCGGCGAACGAGGTTGCCCTCGAGACGATACGTCTTCTCGATCGTGCGGCCGGGTGACACCGCCCCCGTCGCTGGATCGGGTACAACGGCCGGCGCATCCGCCGGCAAAACCCGGATGCGGAAGGTTGGCGCGGGTATTGCTGACGCAGCCTGCCTGCTGTAAGGGTCGGGCGCCATAAAGGTCTGGACCGGCAGGTAGCCTTCGATGTTGCGCTCCCGGAAGGCCGTTTCGTAGCGGTGTCGTTTGCCGTTCCAGATAAAGACGCGCACCTGGTTGAAGTCATACGGCAGCCCGGATTTATACGGACTCAGGACCGTAAGGTATTCGGGTACGTCCTTGTTGTCTCCCTCGATTTCCGGATCGTTGACCTTGGCCAGCACATACGCTCCGACGATCCGCTGTCCCTCGGCATACCGCGTCAGGGCGTCGGGCGCGTCGACGTCCATCATGCGGCTGAGCAGCCAGCCGGTGCGGCCTTCGGCGTCGCGGATCAGCCACCAGTCCTCCATAGGTGGACCGGCGTCGGCCTCCGCCGGCGCGGGAGGTACGCCTGGCTGGACGGTGTTTAGCCTGGTGGGTGTTGGTGGCACGGGAGGCGCTTTCGGAGTCGCGGCCCTGGCCGGTTTGGGCTGGGGTGGGCCGGCCTTCGGCAGCGTGGCGCGCCGGATCAACACCAGCTTGTCACCCTCGGCCAGCCGAAACAGCTTGTCGGTGTCGCGTCCCGGCAGCGCATGGAGGTACACCTCGTCGCGCACCACGGCGGAGGCCACCGTCGGATCCGCCTTGTGCTCCGTCTTGAGTGCCTCAAACTCGTCGTAGATCTTTTGCGGGGCGACCGCCTTCTCGTCAATCCAGCCCTGCTCGCCGTTCGCGGTCTGCACATGGAGGAAGCGCCGTCCATGCTCCAGCACCTGTAGCTTCTGGCCGTTCTCGACCGTGCCGGTGCGGTTCGAAACGGCGGCTACGCGATCCCGCAGAAACGTCTGCTTCGCGACCACGTAGACGTACTCGTGCAGCAGTGGGGCGTGCATGCCGGAGCAGCCCGAGCCGAAGAGGGCTCCCAACGCGGCGAAACAGAAGGTCAATGCTGCCCGGAGCTGCTGCTCTCGATGTGTCACGCCGTCACTCAAGCCGTCTTGCCAGCCCCTGCCATGGTCGGTCAACGCCCTCCGGTTCCATGCTACGCGATCGAGGGCGGCATCTGTTTGTTCCCTCAGGACGTAAGCCGTATCATGGAGCCTACGTATGCCGAGCCTCGGCGATAGCGCCCTCATCTTCTTTCTCGCCCTCCTGCTCTTCGGCCCGAAGAAGCTTCCGGAGCTTGCGCGCCAGCTGGGCAAGCTGATGGGCGAGTTTCGCCGCGCGTCGAACGAGTTCCGCATGCAGATGGAAGAGGAGCTGCGGATCTCGGAACAGGAAGAAAAGCAGAAAAAGATTGCGGCGCTTGAGACGGCGACGCCCGTTGCCTCCCGGACGGAAGCGGCTGCGTCCTCAGCGACACATCCAACGCAGGTCGAGGCCGTGCCGGCCATTGCGGACCCGATGGACACCCACCCGCACATGATTCGCTCGGACGCTCCCTTGACGCCGCAGCCGATCGCCACCTCCGGCGAGCTGAGCCTGATGCCGCCCTCGACCGGCCTTCCGGTCGGCCGATCCAGCTCCCTCCCGGTCACGCTTCCGGCCGCGGACATGGCTCCCCTTCTTGGCGCGATCCCGCAGGAGCCGGACCCGGAGATCTCCTCTGCTGCGAACGGTGCGCTCTCCCCGGCTCCCGAGGTACAGCTGCATGGCTGACGTGATCGACAACGTGCGAGCCGCGGTCGCCGATCGCGCCGACCTTCCCGGCATGAGCCTGATGGAGCACCTCGCCGAGTTGCGCACCCGGCTCATCCATTCGGTCGTCTACCTGGTTGTCGGCTTTGCTGTCGCGTACGCCTTTCACGAACGGCTGTACGGCTTTGTACAGGCTCCGCTCGATCAGCTGCATATCCCACTCAACTTCACGCATCCCACCGACGGTCTCAACCTGTACCTCAAAACCGCGTTTGTCGGCGGTGCCATCCTGGCGTCGCCGTTCATCCTTTACCAGATCTGGCTGTTCATTTCGCCCGGCATGTACTCACACGAGAAGCGCTATGTCGTCCCGTTCATGAGCGCGACGATCGGCCTCTTTCTGGCTGGCGCGTGGTTTGGCTACCGATATGTGCTGCCGAGTGCGATCAAGGTGCTGGTACTCGACTTCGGCCGCCGCTTTCACCCCATTCTGACCATCGAGGACTACACAGGCTTTTTCCTCGCCGTGATTCTCGGGCTCGGCATCACCTTTGAGCTGCCAATTCTGATGGGTTTCCTGGCGCTCTTCGGTATCGTCGATGCCCGATTTCTGGTTCGGCACTCGCGCTATGCCATTCTGCTGATTTTCATCATTGCCGCGATCATCTGCCCCACGCCGGACCCGTTCGGCATGACGCTCTTCGCCTGCCCGATGCTGGCGCTCTACTTTGTTGGGGTCGCCGTCGCCTTCCTGGTCCACCCCGCACGCCGTAAACCGAAGGTGATCGCCGCATGAAATGGACCATTCGTCCCGCGCTTCGGGTGGGAGCGCTTTGCGTCTCGTTGGTGCTCGCGACAGCGCCCACATGGGCGCAACATGCCGCCGCGGCCGCACACTTCAACGGACAAGCGGCGTACAAGCTCACCCAGCAATACCTCGACGCAGCTCCCAAGCGCTGGATCGGCTCACCCGGCCACGCGCAGGCGGAGGAGTTTATCAAGCAGCACTTCGCGCCCGAGGCCGCGAAAGGAAACCTCGAAACCGACAGCTTCTCTGCGTCCACGCCCGCCGGTCTTCTGCCGATGACGAACTACATCGTCAAATATCCTGGCAAGCGCCCCGGCATCATCGTTCTTGCATCGCATTACGAGACCAACTACCCGCTGCGCGACATCAACTTCGTCGGCGCAAACGACGGCGGATCAACCACAGCGCTTCTGATCGAGCTTGGGGAGTACCTACGCGCGCACCCACCCGAGGGCTACTCGGTCTGGCTTGTGTTCGACGACGGCGAAGAGGCGATCCGGTCCTGGTCAAGCTCGGACTCGCTCTACGGCACGCGCCACCTCGCCGCTCGATGGGCTCAGAACGGCACCCTGGCGCAGATCAAGGCCGTGCTCGTGGCCGACATGATCGGTGACAAAGACCTCAACATCGACCATGACGCAAACTCGACGCCGTGGCTTTTGGACCTACTCAAGGTCGCCGCAAAGAACACGGGGCACAGTGCATCTGTGTTCAAAAATGACACCACCGTAGAAGACGACCACCTGCCTTTCAAGCAGCGCGGCGTCCCCGTGCTCGACATCATCGATCTCGATTATGGGCCGCCCACCCGCGAGCACCCCGAAGGCGGCTATCACCACACCGAGCTTGACACCATGGACAAGCTCAGTCCGCGCTCATTGCAGATCGCCGGCGACCTCTTCCTCGAGATGATTCGCCTCATCAACCAGCACGGCTAGGTCGCCACCCCGGCGCGCGCGGCATACTAAGCCACATGCCCGACGCGACACCGATCTCCTACTGGGTCGGCTTTCACCTTCTTCTGCTGGCGCTGCTTGGCGCGGAGCTCCTCTACGCACGTCGTCCGGCAAACCGGCCGCCACGGCAGAGCATTGCTTCCGAGCACCGCACGTCGGTCGTCGCCACCGTACTTTGGGTTGTAGCCGCACTGCTCTTCGCTCTGTTCGTCTCGCGGTCCTTCGGTACACACCCGGCGGTCGAATATCTTTCCGGGTACGCCATCGAAGAGGCGCTTTCCGTGGACAATCTCTTCGTCTTTCTGCTGCTCTTTCGCCTCCTGCGCATCCAGCCGGCCGGTCAGCCACGGGTGCTCTTCTGGGGCGTGGCCGGAGCGATCGTGCTGCGCGGCGCCTTTATTCTTACCGGAATCGGCCTCCTCGAACGGTTCGCGTGGGTCAACTACATCTTCGGCGTCGCGCTGCTGATCGCTTCGTTCCGGCTGCTGCGCCCCGAGGACCCATACCAATCCAAACAGACCCCACGCTGGCTGCGCTGGCTTGCCCGCATCCAGCCGGTCAGCCTGCGTCAAGACCGCTTCTTCACCGTCGAGAACGGCCGCCGCATGGTCACCGTGCTCTCCCTTGCGCTCGTCGCGATCGAGCTGACAGACATTGTCTTTGCCCTTGACTCTATTCCCGCCGTGCTCTCGGTCACACGTCGCCCCTTTCTTGCCTACACCTCGAACATCATGGCGGTCATGGGTCTGCGCTCCCTCTTCTTCCTGCTCGCGCATCTGCTGGAACGCCTCAGGTTTCTGCGCTATGGCCTTGCCGCGATCCTCGGCTTTGCCGCAGGCAAGATGCTGCTCGAGCGATGGCTCGCTGTCGGCCCGCTGCTTTCGCTTGCCGTCATCGTGGGCCTGCTCGGCATCACCGTAGCGCTCTCGCTACGCCCGCGGCCGAAGCCTGCCGCCTAAGCGCTGCGCCGGCTAGAGCCGCGGCGGCAACGCAGGCCGGCGAAACGCAAACACGACAGCCAGCAGTGGCGGCGCGAGCAGAACACCCCAGAACGGGACTACGATGCCGAGCACGATGGGCCCGGCCAGCGCCGCCCACCACGGAACCCGGGTCGTCCGATGCAGGACGTAGGGCCCGATGACCAAGCCTTCGAGAATGACGATCGCGCCGTAGAGCCCGAGCAGGTAACCCAGGCTGTACCAGTCGTGGCCGGCGCTCACCGCCAGCGAGAGCACTGGCCCAACCAGCGCGATGGCGCCACCGAACCCAGGAACAAACTGGCAAAAAGCCCCGAGAAGCGCCCACAAGGGAGCCAGGGGAACATGCAGCAGCTCTAGCCCAACCAGCCAGAGAAGGCCCACAATCAGCGCATCGAGCGTCGCCGCGCGCCACCATCCAAGCAGCGCCGAGCCTGCTGTACGCAGCGTTCCTGTGCCGTCTCCCCGCAACCGATTTGGACCCGCCAGGTTCGTGGTTTTCTCCTCTACGCGTACGATGCGGCCAAGGCCGGTGCTATGCTTTTTTCCATGAAGTTTGGCGTGCTGGTCTTTCCGGGCTCGAACTGCGATCACGACACCCACCATGTCGTTTCGGAGCTCCTGGACGAGCCTGCCACCTTTCTTTGGCACGCCTCCGAAGATCTGGAGGGAGCGGACGCGATTCTTGTCCCCGGCGGCTTCGCCTATGGCGACTATTTGCGCACCGGAGCCATCGCCCGTTTCTCCCCGGTCATGCAGTCTGTCAAGCGTTTCGCCGCGGCAGGCGGCCCGGTGCTGGGCATCTGCAACGGTTTCCAGATCCTGTGTGAAGCGGGCCTGCTGCCGGGAGCCCTGATGCGCAACGCCGGACAGCGCTACATCTGTCGTCAGGTCTACCTGCGCACCGAGACCGGCTCTTCCCTGTTCACCCAGGGCATCTCGCGGGGTGAGGTGCTCAAGATGCCCATCGGCCACATGGAGGGCAACTACTTCTGCGACGAGGCCACACTGGAAGACCTTCGCCGGCACGACCGGATTGCCTTTCGCTACGCCACGCGGGACGGAGAGATCACCGCTGCCGCCAACCCCAACGGCTCGCTCGATCATATCGCCGGGATCTTGAACGAGGGGCGCAACGTCCTCGGAATGATGCCGCACCCGGATCGGTCGAGCGAGGCTCTGCTCGGCTCCGCCGACGGACTTCGCCTGTTTCAAAGTCTCGCCGCCTCACTTGCCACCGCAGCAAGCTAATCCTCTCTCGCGCTCACCCGCGGTGCTAGCCTACAGACGATGATTGATATTCACCATCATCTCCTCCCCGGCTTGGATGATGGCTCCGTTAGCGAAGCCAACTCGATCGAGATGGCCAGGATGGCGGTCGACGACGGCATCACGCACGTCGTCTGCACGCCCCACGCCAATCATCACTACGGCTACGAGCCGGAGGTCGTGGCCGATCGCATCGCGGCGCTTGAACGGGTCCTCGCCCGGGAGAGCATCGCGCTTAAGCTTGGGCGCGGCGCAGATTTTCACCTGACCTACGACAATATCCAAAGCGCCCTCGGCGACCCGGCTCGCTATTCCATCAACGGCCTTGGGTATCTCATGGTCGAGATCCCCGATTACGGCTTTCCGCAGGGGCTTACCGAAACCTTCTACAAGATGCAGCTTGCGGGTCTCACACCCGTGCTGACCCACCCGGAGCGCAACCCTACCTTGCAACAGGATCCGAATCCTCTCATCGAGTGGCTGCGGGGTGGTCTGCTGGTACAGGTCACGGCCGGATCAGTCCTGGGCCACATGGGCCGCGCGTCCAAGCGCATGGCCCACGATCTGCTGCACAAGCGCTGGGTGCACTTTCTGGCCACCGACGCTCACAACACAACCAGCCGTCCGCCCCGCATGCAGGCTGCGCAGGACGAGGTCGCCAAACGGTACGGTGTCGAGTACGCACACCTGCTCTGTGTTTCGAATCCACTGGCCGCGTTCCAAGGAAAGCCACTCCCGCCACAGCCCGAGCCGGTCGGACTCTACGCGGAGCTCGAACCGAAGAGCTGGTGGAAGAGGCTGGTCGGCTAAGCGAGACCTGAGGCAAGGCCACGAGCTACAGCCCAAGCCCGCCGTCGACGGTTAGCAGCTGCCCCGTGATGAAGTGTGGGCCCGTGGCGAAGAAAGCGACGGCGGCGGCCACGTCCGCAGCCGTTCCGTTGCGCCGCATCGGCGTCTTTTCGGCAAAGTGCTGGTACGCTTCGCCGACCTCGCCCTGGACAATCATCCCGGGCGCAACGCAATTCACGCTGATCTCCGGGGCCCACGCCTTGGCCATCGTCTGCGACAGCATGTGCAGCGCGGCCTTGGAGGTACAGTAGTGCGCGTGCGTCGCCCATGGATGCGACCCGCCCAGCGAGCCGATGTTGATGATGCGTCCCTGCGCCGCGCGGAGATGCGGGTACGCCGCCTGCGCAACCAGGAACGGAGCGCGCGTGTTGGCCGCGAACATCCCGTCCCACTGCTCGACCGAGATCCGTTCAAGCGCCGCAGAGGCGAAGACGCCGGCGTTGTTGACCAGAGTGTCGAGCCGCCCGAAGCGGGCATACACCGAAGCGACAGCCTCGCGGACATCCTCAGGATCGCGTAGATCGGCCCGGACCGCCAGAGCCTCCACCCCGTATGCGGCAAGATCGCCGACCGTCTGCTCCGCCTCTGGCTGTGAGCCGAGATAGGTGATCGCAACATGGGCGCCCTGCTCGGCCAACGCGAGCGCGATGGCGCGACCGATCCGCTTTGCCGCTCCTGTAACCAGGACTACTCGCCCTGAGAGCTGATCTGACGCAACAGCCATTCGGGTCCTACTCTGGCTTCACGGGGGAGGGCGTGTTGGACTCGGACGGGGGAACGGGCGCGGGTTTCGGCGGGGTCGCCGGCTGCTTGCTGGTGTCGGGCTTCACCGGCTCCTGTACGCCGGCCTTCCGCTGCGAAGCTTTGCCGGTGTTGTCCTCATAGGCCGAAATCTGCTCGCGCGGTCGCAGCATCGACACCGGAATCGTTCGGGACGCCTCTGTGACGACGTACTCTCCGGCGTACGTGGCGAAGCCATCGGCGATTACCTGTACCTGCACGGTGCTGCCGGTCGGAATGATGTCGATCGCCGCTTTTCCCTCGGGGTCGGTCTTGACCTCGAGGTTGCCTTCATCCCGCCCATCCAACGTCGACCGGAAGACAACGGCGGCGTTGGAGATGGGCTTGCCGGTCGATTTCTTGGTCACGATGACCTCGATATGTGAGGTGTCCGGTGGCGGTTTGTACTTGCGTCCTCGCTGGGCTAAGCCGTTCGCCCCGAGGAGCAGAGTGCTCAGAAGCGCAAGAACCAGCGCGATCGATCTTGGGCGTGACGCCATTCGCTTATCTTACTGCGTCGAGCGCGCTTCGATACAGTGTGAGGTGCTGCCGCGGGTTGCAAGTTGATTGTCGGCTATGGGTCTAGGATCTGGCGGATGCTCAATATGCGCGGCATTCACTCACATTTCATCTCCGTCACGTTTGACAGCAACGAGGGAATGGCCTAGAGTTAGCAATCGGAAGGCTTGAGTGCTAACGCGGGTGTAAGCCCAGCACGAGACTCAAGCACCGCGGCACAGGCCGCTCTCAGGGCAGACATTCTGCAGCAAATCGCCGCCGGTCGGCTTCGCTGTGCACTTGAACCGAGCACATGTGTGCTCCTAAAACTATGCCTCAAGGAGATGTAGAAATGGCAACTTCGTTTACACCGCTGCACGATCGCATCCTGGTCCGCCGGGTGGAAGAGGGCGAGACGCTGCGTGGCGGCATCATCATCCCGGATTCGGCCAAGGAAAAGCCCCAGGAGGGCGAGGTCATTTCGGTTGGCAAGGGCAAGTCCAACGACGAAGGCAAGGTGTTCCCGCTCGACGTCAAGGCTGGCGACAAGATCCTGTTCGGCAAGTACTCGGGCACCGAGATCAAGCTGGACGGCGACGAGTACCTGATCATGCGTGAGGAAGAAGTCCTCGGCATCGTCTCCAAGTAAGGCACTGCGTGCGGCAGTTGCTGCTGACGCGCCAGAACACGACAACATAAGCTCTGATCGGCATCGCCGATCGACACACAGAGGAGTAAGGCAATGGCAAAGCAGATTCTGCATGGAGAAGACTCGCGGCAGGCGATCCTGCGCGGCGTCAACATCCTGGCTGACGCAGTGAAGGTGACGCTTGGACCGAAGGGTCGTAACGTCGTCATCGAGAAGAAGTTCGGTTCGCCGACGATCACCAAGGACGGCGTGACCGTGGCCAAGGAGATCGAGCTCAAGGACGCGCTCGAGAACATGGGCGCGCAGATGGTTCGCGAAGTGGCGTCGAAGACGTCGGACGTTGCCGGCGACGGAACGACGACCGCGACCGTTCTTGCCCAGGCGATCTATCGCGAGGGTGTGAAGACGGTTGCTGCCGGTGCGAACCCGATGGCGCTGAAGCGCGGCATCGACAAGGCGGTTGAGGCCATCATCGGCAAGCGCGACGAGCACGGCGTTGTGCAGGGCGGCGAGCTGTCCAAGCTGTCGAAGCCGGTTTCGGGCGACATGATCGCCCAGGTTGGCACGATCTCGGCCAACTCGGATGCGCAGATCGGCACGATCATCGCGGAAGCGATGAACAAGGTCGGCAAGGACGGCGTGATCACGGTTGAAGAGTCGCGCACGATGGAGACGCAGCTGGATGTGGTCGAGGGTATGCAGTTCGACCGCGGCTATCTGTCGCCTTACTTCGTGACGGATGCCGAGCGCATGGAAGCGGCGCTTGAGAATCCGTACATCCTGATCTACGAGAAGAAGATCTCGTCGATGAAGGACCT
>CALMVL010000267.1:0-9161 GCA_937873265.1 uncultured Granulicella sp. | reverse complement strand
GGAACCGCGAAGCGCGTGACGATCGACAAGGACAACACGACGATCGTGGACGGCGGCGGCAAGGATGGCGAGATCGAGGGCCGCGTGAAGGAGATTCGCGCGCAGGTCGACAAGACCACCTCGGACTATGACCGCGAGAAGCTGCAGGAGCGCCTGGCCAAGCTGGTCGGCGGTGTTGCGGTGATCAAGGTTGGCGCTGCGACCGAGACCGAGATGAAGGAAAAGAAGGCTCGGGTTGAGGACGCGATGCATGCGACGCGTGCGGCGGTTGAGGAGGGCATCGTCCCCGGTGGTGGCGTGGCTCTGGTTCGGTCGGCTGCTGCGGTGGATGCGCTGGTGAAGACGCTTGAGGGTGACGAGAAGATCGGCGCCAACATCATCCGTCGCGCCATCGAAGAGCCGCTTCGCATGATTGTCTCGAACGCCGGCGAAGAGGGTGCGGTTGTGATCGGCAAGATCCACGAATCGAAGGAGTCCAACTACGGCTACAACGCCGGGACGGGCGCCTACGAGGACCTGGTTTCGGCCGGTGTGATTGACCCGACCAAGGTGACGCGGACGGCGCTGCAGAATGCAGCCTCGATCGCTGGCCTGATGCTGACGACCGAGGCGATGATCTCCGAGATTCCCGAGAAGAAGGAAGCTGCGGGCGGCGGACATCAGCATGGCGGCGGCGGCATGGACGGCATGTACTAGGATCTGTCACTCGGGCGTACGCGCCTGGTGGAGGACGAGAAAGGCCCCCAGGCGATCGGGGCCTTTCTTGTGCTCGCGCGGTTGCAGGATGTGATGTGCTTGTGTTGCCTTACCAGCTGCCCGAGAGCCCTGGGTAGCCCCTCCCCCGCAGGGGTATTTTGGCTCTTGAAATCTTTGTTTCAAAGGTTTGCGATGGGTGGTGCCCTGCAACGCATTGTTTCCAAGGGATTTGTGCACAAATCCTCTGGATTCAGGCATTTGCAGGACGATGGCGGGTGCGAGCAAGCGACGGCGGCTCCGGCGCGAATGGATCTATTTCCATGATAGCGATTTGAGGGAACAAGTACGCCACGGTGTCCGGTCATTTTTTGGGGGGTTGCTTCGCGGCGATTGCGGAGGGCGGGGGTACATGCGGGGTGCTTCGCTTTGCTCAGGATGACGATGGGAGAAACAGCTGCACAGGCGAAAAGCAGGTTCCCTGCGGGAATGACAACAAGAAAAGCAAGTGCAACGGCAACGGCAACGGCAGCGGCAAGTGCAGTGGGCTTCAGGAGCTTTGGAGGGGTTTGGAGATGGATTCGAGACTTTGGCCCGCGGCTTCGATACCGATAAAGAATTCGCAGACGGCGGCGGCGAGCATGAGGACGGATCCGAGGGCGTAGCCGATGCCCACGTAGGATTTCGAGGCGGTGTTGATGAGGAAGCCGAAGAGGAGAGGTGCGCCAACGCCGCCGAGAAGGGTTCCGAGGGCGTAGAAGATGGCAATGGCGAAGGCGCGGATTTCGAGGGGGAAGATTTCGCTGACGGTGAGATAGGAGGCGGATGCCGCGGCCGAGGCGACGAAGAAGATGCAGGAGAAGCAGATGTTCAGGGACTTATCCGTGAGCATGCCGCTGGCGAAGGGGTAGATGACTGCGGCGAGAGCGAGGCCGGCGATGGCGTAGGTTGCCGTGATCATGGGCTTGCGGCCGATGCGGTCGAACAGGGGGCCGAGGATGAGGGGACCGAGGAAGCTGGCGATCGCGAACGGAAGGAGGTGGAGAGGAAGGTCATTGTCGGGGACGTGAAAGAACTTCTTAACGATGAGGCCATAGGAGAAGAAGATGGCATTGAAGAAGAAGGACTGACCGACCATGAGGGCGATGGCAAGGAAGGATCGCTGGCGATTGTCGACGAGCATGTTGCGGAAGATGTCCGACCAGGGGGTGTGATCGCGGGCGATGATTTTTAGCTTTTCGCCTTCGGGTTTGGGGAGTTCGCCCTTCTGCCTGCTGACCCGGTCTTCTATGCCTTTGACGACCTTGTCGGCCTCTTCTTCGCGGCCGCGGAGCATGAGCCAACGGGGGCTTTCGGGGACGCGAAGGCGGAGAAGGAGGACGCCGCCACCGAGCACAGCGCCGATGGCGAAGGCGACGCGCCAGCCTACGTTGGGCGGGATGCCGTGGTTGCTAAGGAGGTAGAGCGAGGCGAGCGAGCCGCCGACGGCGCCGAGCCAGAAGGTGCCGTTGATGATGAGGTCCACGGTTCCACGAACGCGGCCGGGGATGAGTTCGTCGACGGCGGAGTTGATGGCGGCGTACTCGCCACCGATGCCGAGGCCGGTGATGAAGCGGAAGATGGCGAAGGAGGCAAAGTTCCAAGAGAGTGCACTCAGCAGCGTGGCCACGGAGTAGGTCGCGAGAGTGACGAGGAAGAGACGTTTGCGGCCGAGGCGGTCGGTAAGGTAGCCGAAGAGGATGGCTCCGCTGACAGCACCGGCAAGGTAGGTGGTCGCTCCGGCGGTGACCTGGGGATCGGTGAGGCCGAGGCCGGCCTTGTTTTCGAGGATGCCGGCGAGGGATCCGGCGAGGGTGACCTGGAGGCCGTCGAGCAGCCAGGAGGTGCCGAGGGCGGTGATGATGAGCCAGTGCCAAGAGGACCAGGGGAGGCGGTCGAGGCGGGCGGGGACGTCGGTTTCGATGGGCTGGTTCTGGGGAGCGGCGGTAGGCTGTGGCATGTGGAGTTCCCGACGGTCAGCCGTGCGACCCGAAGATTTCTGAAGCAGTGTATGGGAGAGGGCGTGCGCTTGGCTACTTGTCGCCCTCTTCTTCCTTTTCCATGACGGAGATGCCGCCGTTGCGTTCGAGGATGGCGTAATCGATGTCTTCAAAGGAGCGGATGCCTTTGGTGCGGGCGGCGGCCATGACGTCTTCGGGGGCGAGCCGCATACCCTGCATGACTTCATCCTGCCACTGACCTTTTTTGAGCAGGACGAGTGGGGTTCCGTCAAGGAAGGCGCCGAGCCTGGGGGATTTGGCTTTTGCCCAGGAGGTGGCCCGGTGGAGGAAGCCGACGCAGATGACGGCGCAGGTGCAGTTGGTGACGGAGCGATCGTTGCCGACGGTGGACAGGATGATGACGCCGCCCATGAGGAAGACGATGACGAACTCAAAGAGAGTCATCTGCGCACCTGGGCGACGGGTGAGGACGCGGACGACGATCATGAGAAAGAAGTAGCCGACGATGGCGTGAACGAGGGTGTACATAGGCCTGGGAGTCTGAAGGGTGCTAGGGGACGACGACGACGGTGGCGTGGATCGGCTCCGAGCCTGGGATGCCGAGGTGGAAATGATGCGCGCCGACAAAGGAGGGCTCAAGGGCGATGGTGATGGTGGCTGGGGGCGCCGTGGCTGGAAAGGTATAGGTGATGCCGCCGTTGCCGATGACGGAAGTGGCCGGTTGCGGAGCAATGCGCTGGGCGCCCATCGGACGGATGACGTCGTCGGAGAGGAAGAGATGTGCCTGGCCGTTCTGGATGGCGGAGGGGCCGAGCTTGATGGTCATGATGGAGGGGGTGCTGGCGCGCTCGATGCGCTCGTACTTGAGATCGAGGGCTCCGTCGGGGGTTCTGGCGTGGGCTTTGGCGAGCCATCCACGGCCGAAGAGGCCGAGGGCGTCGCAGAGGAGGATCAGGAGAAAGAAACTCCAGATGACGCGCTCGAACTTCCACCAGCGACGCTGGAAATCGAGGTCTTCGCCGACAGCGATGGCGTTGTCGACCTTGGGGACGGAATCTTCGACGGGCTTGGTAAAGGGGACTTCCTGTGTGGGCATGAGAATTCGATCCGGCGAGCGAGTGTTAGGCGTTCGTTGCGGGTGAGTGGATCAGTCTTCTTCGGACTCGGCGGGGATGATACTGATTTCGCCGTTGCGTTCGAGCACGGCGGTGTCGATTTTGTCGAGGGTGCGGACGCCCTGGTCGCGGGCCATGGCCATGACGTCGTCGTCGGCGATGCGCATGCGGGACATGGTGTTGGCGCGCCACTGCTTCCCTTCGAGGAGGGTCAGCGGAGTGCCGTCGAGAACCCGGGCGAGGCGCGGGGACTTCTGCCGGGCGATCGCGATGCCGTAGTGAGTGCAGGCGATGGTGAGGATCTGGCAGGCAGCGTTGGAGAAGGAGACTTCCTGGCCGACCATGCCGGTGAGGGTAAGGCCGCCGAGATAGAAGATGAGAACGAACTCGAAGGGAGTGATCTGTTTGCCGGGGCGACGGCCGACGATACGGACCATGAGAATGAGAAAGACGTAGCCGAAGATGGCGCGAAGGATTGTGGCAATGGCCATTTGGCCGGACCTCTTAGTTAGAGTACTGGGTTCGATCTAGCGAAGCCACCCGGTACAAGAGAGACGCGTGGAGGTTGGATGGGGTCTCACGATTCCCAGCTTCGGCCAACTGACTTCAGCGTGGCGAAGCTGGGAGCCTGAATTTTAGAGCTGAGTGGATAACGCGGACTCTCGTTCGCCTGGGTGGATTTCCGAGGGAGCGTGGAGCTTGACTCCTTTTTCGTGGGACGAGAGCTTGAGGCGGAGCAGGGTGTCTTTCTTGTGCGCAACCGCGTCGAGGGTAGCTATATAGGTCTGGGCGACGGCTTGGCTGAAGTCGTTGAGAAAGGGGGTGAGGGAGACTGGGTTCGAGAGGCCCTGGAGGTAGGTGCGGCCCCCGGTGGCGTCAGCCACCTGCGAAAGGTAGCTTTGGCCGCTGAAGCTGGCGGGTCCGCCGCGGATGGCACGGTCGGAGTAGTAGATGGAATAGACGGGAACACCGGCGCGCTGAGCGTCATTGGCGGCGTTCTGGACGTAGGGGCTGTCCTGGTTAAGGACCGAGACGCTGCCATTGTAGGGGTCGACGCCGTTGGTGAGCATCAGGATGAAGCGGGCGTGAGCCTGGCCGGGGACGGCGCTCGACGGCTGCTGACCGGGGGCTTGTGGCTCGGCGGTGCGGGGCCAGTTCTTGACGAAGTCGGAGACGGAGAAGTAGGGGCTGCCGTTCGCGCCGGAGATGCCGAACGGAATGCGCAGCCGGCCGGCGGCAGCGGCGTAGTCGGTGGTGAAGTTCTGGACGGGGATCACGCGACCGTTCTGCATGTAGCCGACGAAGACCTCGGTGCCGGGGCGGAGGGTGGTGATCCACTTCTTGAGGTCAGGAAGCTGGATACCGAAGGACTGGCGGAGACCGTCGTCGAGGAGAAGAGCGATCTGGACGCCGGAGGCGGGTATTGGGGTGAAGCTGGTGATGGGGGTGGGGCGGCCGTTGACTTCGGCGGTTATGTCGGCTGGGGTCGGCACCGTGCCGGACTTGGATTCTACGCTGACGAGGATCTGGGTGGGAGTGGGGCCTTCCTCCTGGGCATGGGCGAGGGGAGTGGAGGCAAAGAGGGTGGTGAGGGCTGCTGCAGTGAGGATGAGGTGGCGGGTCATGAGACTCCCTTTCAATCTTTAGATGTGGGACGGAAGGGAATGGATTTCGGTGCGCGTGGTGAGTGGGCGGGCTCGGCGCCCTTTGGCGGCGGGCAGATCCGGACCGGGGAGGTGGTCCGGACTTGCATCGTTGGGCGGCTATTCGCGTCCGAGACGGAGTTTCAGGCCAGCGCGGACGGTAAAGGGAAGGCCGGGGTAGCCGATGGGGCCGATGTGCTGATTGTTGAGCAGGTTGTCGAGCTCGGTGAAGACCGTGATGTGACCGGTGGCGGAGTAGGTGCCGAAGCCATCGAGTTTGGTGTAGGCGAAGTCGAGGTTGTGGTTGGGAAGAAGGAGGGAGTTGCCCTCGGCAACGTCGGCGTAGGAGAGAAAGGTTGAGTCGTCCGAGCGGCTGGCCACGGCCCCTTTCAGGGCGGCGGTCCATTTTGTGCCGGTGTACTGGGCGGAAAGGAAGGCTGTGTGGGGTGGCCGGCGAAACGGGTGCGCGCCGACCAGGGGTGAAGAGCTGCCGATGGCGATGGTGGGGAGGTTGGGGTTGGTGACGGGGAAGCCGCCGCGGGCGGCGGTGGCGTCGGAGGAGAAGGACTGCTCGACCAGGGTGGCGAGATAGGTGTAGCCGGCGCGAACGAAAAGGCGCGAGAGGGGCTGGTACTGGAGTTCGGTCTCGAGGCCCTGGGCACGGAAGGCTTGGGAGTTGAGCTCGGCGCCGTAGAAGTAGGCGCTGGCTTCGGTGGCAGGGGTAAAGCCGAAGTACGTTTGAAGGTCGGTGTTGGAGACGTACTCGAGTTGATGGGAGAACTGATTGTGGAAGTAGCCGGCTTTGAAGATAAGTTTTTCGCCGACGATGTTCTGGTCGATGCCGGTGTCGAAGGTGCGGGAGCGCTCGGGGCCAAGGGGTTCAACGTGGTAGCTGGCGATGTCGGTGGTGTCGCCGAGGGCGAGGAGGGTGCGGTAGAGGGAGGAGAACTCGGTGGCGAGTGAGGGCTCCTGCACGCCGGTGGCGGCGTTGACGCGGAGGCGGGTGCCGCGGAAGAGGCGGTTGGAGGGGCGAACGGGGATATAGGCCAGGCCGAGGCGCGGAGTGCCGGCGATGCCGTAGAGGTGGTTCTTCTCGAGCGCACCGCCGAAGGAGTAGAAGATGCGGGAGATGAGGCCACCCTGGAGCTGCAGGTTGTACTGGAAGTTGGTGCGCTGGATGCGTTCGAATTCGGAGTAGGAGGGGAGGTTGAAGCTGCCGCGCTCGTTCTCGTAGCGGAAGCCGAAGAGGATGGCGAGGTTGTGGGTGGTGGTGTAGTCGGATTGGAAGTAGAGCTCGTCGCGGTTGGAGTCCTGGTCGCGGTTGGCGCCGGGGTAGAGCTGCGCCTGGCCGGTGGCGGTGTAGCCGTTGGCTCCGCGGATGGTGACGAGGTTGCCGAAGTAGCCGGTATAGGTGCCGCCGGGGTTAAAGGGATCGGGAAGAGTGAGGAAGTTGCCGGAGTCGCCGAAGTAGTCGGCCTGCTCGCGTTTGCGGGCGATGCCGTAGCGGACGAGGTTGTGCCAGCCGCCAAGGGTGGTGTTTTCGAGCGTTGCGCCGGAGTAGAGGTCCTGGTCGGACTGTTTGCCATCCTGCGAGAGACCGTAGAAGTCGTGGGCGTTGGGCAGGCCGGTGGCGGAGTCGGCGTTGCGGATGGTGAAGCGGACGAGGGTGTTGCCGGTGATGCTGTAGCCGAGGTTGGCGGCGGCGGTGGAGGAGTGATAGCGGTCGAGCGGCAGGGCGTTGGAGGTGTCGAAGCGGGAGTAAGCGGCGAGGTAGTCGAGTTTTTTGCGGGTGCCGCTGACGACAGCTTCGTTTCGCCAGGTGTGGAGATTGCCCGCGTCGCCGGAGTAGTTCAGGACCGGATGAAGAGAGGTGCCGCGCGGGGTGGAGAGAGCGACGACAGAGGCGAGGGCGTCGGAGCCGTAGAGGGCGGAGTTCGGTCCCCGGTAGAGCTCGATGGCGTCGCCGGGGCTCGGATTGCGGGTGGGACCGGAGAGGCCGGTGGAGGAGACGGTGCCGAAGTCGAAGGAGCCGCCGACGTCTTCGGCGGGGATGCCGTCGATGAGGACCTTGTTGGCGTCGGAGTTGCCGCCGCGGACGAACAGGGAGGTTTGGCCGCCGGTTTGGCCGGTCTGGACGACGAAGCTGCCGAGGGTTTGGCGGAGATCTTCGACGACGCCGATGCGGGTGAGGAGGTCGTCGCGGGAAATGAGCGAAACAGGTGCGGTGAGCTGCGGGAGCGGCGTGGGGAGGCCGGTGGCGGTGACGGTGACGTCCTGGCGAATCTCTGCAAGGGAGAGGACGACGTCGCGCGTGACAATGTCGGTTTTGCCGCCATAAAAGTCGGTGCCGATATTGGGGGCGAAGCCGCCGGCGGAGGTGAGCAGGAGAAAGCGGCCGGAGTCTCCGGAGCGGATCTCGAAGGTGCCGTCGGGCTTGGAGATGGCGAAGGAGGCGGTCTTCTGACCGCTGATGAGCTGAACGCGCGCCCTGGGGACGACGGCTCCGAGCGGGTCGGTTACGGTGCCGCGGACGACAACGGCGTGGCTGGAAGCGGCGGCAAGGGCGAGGGTGGCTGCGGCCAGACTGGTTTGGAGGCGTGGACGGATGCGAGCCGCTGGATGGCGGACGGATGATGCGTTCGATTTGGGCATGGGGGTGTGGCTCCTCCGTTCCCCCCTCGGGAACGTGGCTGGGGTGCGCGTCGGAACCGGTCTCCTGACTGTCGCGATGCAGGCCTCGGCTGGTACGGGGCGGTTCCCTTCCCGGCCGGATGTGGCCAGTGGGAGCGGCTCTTGCGAGGTCTTCAGGATGCGGCTGCCGGTAGGCAGGGCACCCTGCGCGATTCACAGTTGCGGGGCAGTGGCGGAGTTTCACCGCGCTTCCCGAACATTCCGGGCGGTACGGGGTGATGGGTTGGCAGATGGGCGTTGGGGGCTGCCTTTCTGCAGGTTGGCGAGGCTTCAGGGTAGCAGAAGGAGTTTGCCGGTGGTACGGCGGGACTCGATGTCGCGGTGGGCGTCGGCGGCTCGGTCGAGGGGGTAGGTGTGTTCGAGGCGGAGTTTCAGGGTGCCGGCGGCGACGGCGTTGAGAACATCGGAGGCGCGGGCGAGGAGGTCGGCGCGGGTGGCGATGTAGTCCTTGAGGGTGGGGCGAGTGATGTAGAGGGAGCCGAGCTGGGACAGGCGGATGAGGTCGAAGGGCGGGACGGCACCGGAGGCGCCGCCGAAGAGGGCGAGGAGGCCGCGGGGTTTGAGGCAGAGGAGGGACTGCTCGAAGGTGGACTTGCCGACGGAGTCGTAGACGACAGGGACGCCTTCGCCGGCGGTGAGGTGCTTGACCTCGTGGGCGAAGTCGGTTTGGGTGTAGAGGATGGGGTGGTCGGCGCCGGCTTCGCGGGAGAGCTGGGCTTTCGCTTCAGTGGAGACGGTGGTGAGGACGCGGGCTCCGAGTGATTTGGCCATCTGTGTGAGCAGGAGGCCGGTGCCGCCGGCTCCGGCGTGGATGAGGACCGTGTCGCCGGCTTGGATGGGATAGGTGGAGTGGGCGAGGTAGTGGGCGGTCATGCCCTGGAGGATGGCGGCGGCGGCCTGCTCGAAGGAAACAGCGTCGGGAATGGGGACGAGGCGGTCGATGGGGGCGGTGGCGAGCTCGGCGTAGGTGCCGGGGATGCCGCACCAGCAGACGCGGGCGCCGGGTTTGAGGCCGAGGT
>CALMVL010000266.1:1670-3899 GCA_937873265.1 uncultured Granulicella sp. | reverse complement strand
GCCCAGGTCACCGGCGAAGCCCGTGGTCACACGCCACAAAAGAAAAGGCCCGCTACCCTCAGCGGACCTCCCCCAACCTTCCCAGCACAGCCCTAAGCCACCCGCAGATCCGGCTTCGCAATCGTGTCCTGCCACGGATCAATCACGATCTTTGTGACCTGCTGCTCTTTCTTCTGCCAGATCTTGTAAAACTCCGGCGCCTGCTCGATGCCAATCCGGTGCGAGATCAGGAAGCTCGGATCGATCTCCCCCTTCTCCACACGATCCAGCAGCGGCCGCAGATACCGCTGCATGTGCGTCTGCCCCATGTTCATGTGGATTCCTTTGCCAAACGCAGCGCCGAAGTTCACCTTATCCAGAACCCCGCCATACACGCCCGGAATCGACACCGTCCCGCCCTTGCGGATCGCCTGAATCGCCTGCCGCAGCACAAACGGCCGGTCCGTTTCAAGCATCATCGCCTGCTTCACCGAGTCGTACTTGCCCAGCAGCGTATTCGAGTGCGCCTCCATCCCGACCGCGTCGATACACGCGTCCGGCCCCACCCCGCCCGTCAGGTCGCGCAGCGCCTCCACCACCAGCACATCGTCCTGGCTGTAGTCGATCGTCGTCGCCCCGCAGTACTCCCGAGCCAGCTTCAGCCGCTCCGGAAACCGGTCGATCGCAATCACCTTCGCCGCGCCCAGCATGTACGCGCTCGCAATCGCAAACAGGCCCACTGGACCGCATCCCCACACCGCTACCGTGTCGCCCGGCTGGATGTTGGCGTTCTCCGCGCCCATGTACCCGGTCGGGTAGATATCCGACAGAAACAGCACCTTTTCGTCTGCGATGTCGCTCTCGATCTTGATCGGTCCCACATCGGCGAACGGGACCCGCGCGTACTGCGCCTGGCCACCCGCATACCCGCCGTAAATGTGCGAGTAGCCAAACAACGCCGACCCGCCGTACCCATACATCTTCTCCGCGATGTAGGCATTCGGATTGGTGTTGTCGCACAGGCTCCACAGCGTCTTCTGGCAGAACAGGCAGTTGCCGCACGCAATCGTAAACGGCACCACCACCCGGTCCCCGCGCCGCAGCTTCTTCACCTCGCTGCCCACCTCCTCCACCACGCCCATAAACTCGTGGCCGACGATATCCCCCGCCATCATCGTCGGAATGTATCCGTCATACAGGTGCAGATCGCTCCCACAGATTGCCGTCCGCGTAATCTTGATCACCGCGTCCTGAGGATTGATGATCTTCGGATCCTCAACCTGGTGAACCTCCATCTTCTGCTTTCCCATCCAGCAAACTGCCTTCATCGCATCTCCTGTCGCGCGTTCCCTCGCCCCTGGGCGAGCCCCGCATGCTGTCATCCTGCCTATCCAAGCGGCGCAAACCGTCCAGTCGCCGTAACTCCCCAGCCGGCCGCCACCGTCAGGCCTCGCTCTGCGTTCCCTCCGGCGTCGGGTTCGTCTCCCCGTACATCCACCGCTTGATGTTGCCGATCACCCCGCGCGGCCCGTGCGGCTGCCCCTCCACCGTCGGGATCTCCCCCGACTCGGCCAGCTCCTTGAAGTGCCGCAAGTCCTCGATCACCGTCTGCTCCGGTCCCCGCTCGGCCACAGCACCGGCAAACGCGCCCAGCACACCTCCCGGCACCTTGACCTCCTGCACCAGAGTCACAATCGTCCCGCGCCCCGAGTAGTGCGGTGCAAACGTCACCACACCCCACTGCTCCACGCCCGGCGTCACTGACTGCCACGCAATCTTCTTGCCCGGCTCATTCTCCGTCTCTTCCGAGTCGAACTCCACCCGCTTGCCGTCCTTGTCCTCCGGGTCCCCCATCACCCAGTGGCTCCGCGTCTCGCTCAGCTTCGTCACCGAAACCACATGCTCCTGCCACAGAGGAATCGACTCCACGTCATGCCACAGCTCATAGAGCGCCTGCGGCTCCACCAGAATCGTCTGCACGGCATGCGCCGTCACCCGGCCGTCCTTCTTCTTGTCCGGCAGCGGAGCATACAGGCTCCCCTTCTGAGCCGCCTTGGGAAACGGGTTCGTCGCCGAGCTGTCCGCACTCTCAGGCGACAGACGATTCGCAACACCCTCTACAACTTCAAACGATGACGCCATAACGATCTCCAGGAGGCCCCTCAGAAATTTACCCGCGCCACGCGCTCCGCAGGGTCGAGGAACTCTTCCTATAGATGACACATGCCCCGCCCGTGTCGCCCGCCGCAG
>CALMVL010000266.1:0-1570 GCA_937873265.1 uncultured Granulicella sp. | reverse complement strand
CCCGATCCGTGCTGTACCCCGTTTCCCGTCATCGTCACAATCACCGCATGCGCCGCCTCGCCCCCGCGGCACAGATAGGTGTGCGTCGTTGCTGCGTCGAAGTACACCGCATCCCCAGCCTCCAGGTGATGCGTCACCTCCGCATGCCGCAGGTCCAACTCGCCCGAAAGCACATACAGAAACTCAAATCCAGGATGCTGGTGCGCCTTCGCCTCACGCCCAGTCTTCGCCGGCAAGAACTCCGCAAAGTACGGATGGAGCCCGCGATCCGGCACCAGGTACCCCAAACTCTCAAAAAAGTAGTCGGGATCCTCTACACCCGTCTGCGGTTTTCTCACCCGGTCCTTCGACCGGTGAATCCGAAACGTGGCCTGCGGCTCCGGCTCGAAAAAGTAGCTCAGATCCTTCGAAAACACCATGGCAATCCGCGCCAGGTTTCTCAGCGTCGGCACCACCCGGCCCGTCTCCAGCTGCGACAAAAAGCTCGCCGAAAGTCCCGTGTGCCGCCCCAGCTCCACCAGCCCCATCCCCTTCTTCAGCCGCAGGTACTTGATCCGCTCCCCAATCCGCTTCTCCGAGATAAATGCCTCAGCCGCCTCGCTCTGCACCTGAACGTTCGCCGCCTCGACATCCTCCACCGGGTGTTCCGGGGAACCCGCCGCCAGCTCCCCATGTTCCTGTTCCATCTCCGCCGTCATCTCCCCCGGCCCACCGAAATGCCCGTTTTCCGCTGTCTTCTTCATCGTTGCCATAAAATTGTGTCCCGCCTATCAACAGACGTGGTGAGCACATCAAAAGGATTCATCGGTAAGCACTTTTTAGGCTGGGTACGCTGAAGACCCGCACGCGGAAGTCCCTGGCGAACCATCTGCTCAAAATCTGTTCACCGGGCACGTCTCCAGCCCCGCCCTCAAGGTCTGTTTGTGATGGGGGGCTAACCGAACTCGCCAAATCGCCGCCAAAAGTCCCACAACACGCCGTGGCGTACTTTCCATTCCAACCAGATATCCTTTTAAATAAGGGGGAACAGGGAAGCTCCAAACGAACCGTGTGTCCCGACAATCGGACGCTAAGTTGTTCGCCATCAATATTTTGCGCGTAAACCGCCTGTTTGGAACAGCTTGCAGTCGGTTGCCCATACTAAGTCCGTCATTACAAACCCCTTAGCCGTGGGTACCCCCGGGGGGGGGTACCCCGTCGTTTCCGTAAGAAAGGAGCTCAACCCGCGTATGTCGCAGCACACCACCTCCCGCGCGCTCCCGCTCCTTCTCGCCACGGTCCTCCCGCTCGGCTGCGCCAACCCTGGCCCCCCGCGACCTCCATCCCTCCATCTCCCATCGCCCATCACCGATCTCGCCGCCAGCCGCGTCGGCGGCTCCGTCGAGCTCACCTGGACTACGCCCAGCCGCTCCACCGACGACCTCCCCCTCACCGGCCCGCTAACCGCCGAGCCCTGCTTCGCTCCCTCCACCGCCGCCGGAGCCATCTGCCAACCCACACAGCGACTCCCTGTCACCCCCGGCGCCAGCCACGCCACCCTTCCGCTGCCCCCGTTCGCCCTCTCCGGTCC
>CALMVL010000265.1 GCA_937873265.1 uncultured Granulicella sp. | reverse complement strand
CACCAGGATGCTGACGTACAACCCCTCCCCTGCCTCCGAGTGCCAGGCATGCCCGCTCCGCCCGCGCCCCTCTGTTTGCTCATCCGCAACCCAAACGCCCTCGCCCTCGCCCGCTGTCGCGGCTTCCATCGCCAGCGTGCTGGTCGAGCCGGTCACGGCAAAGTGGCGTATCCTCCCCGCGAACCGCTTTCCCGCCACCTCCTCCGTCACCCGTTCCACATCGAACCCCATTCACCCCTCCCTCGTGCGCCTGTTCCATCATTTCAGACGCGTTCCTCACCGCGTCCGCATCCAATCTGGACGCACGGAAAGAACCCGCATGCTGTCCGTCCCTCTCGTCCACCAGTTCGGCTTCCTTTTTCTGCTCGCGATTCCGATCGCCTGCGCCGCCTGGACCGTTACCCACGAAGAGGTCTTTCGCGAGCCGCGCGAGTTCTGCAAGAGCAAGAGTCAGAACTGTGGCAGTGCGGTCGAGCGTAAGTTCTTTTACCTCTTCACCTGCGAGTACTGCTTCTCCCACTATGTCGCTGCGTTTTTTCTGGTCATCACCCAGTTTCAGCTTCTCTACCAGGGCTGGCGCGGCTACCTCATCGCATGGTTCGCCCTGGTGTACGTAGCCAACTTCTACATGAGCCTCTACAACCGCCTTCGCCTGGACATCAAGCATGAAAATGTGACCATCGCCGTCGAGGAGGAGGTCCAGAAGAAGGTGGGAGCCTGATCGCGGCTTCGCCCGAAGCTGTGCACGACCGAAGAACGCCGCCGGGCTAACCCCGTCCAATCCCTGTCCATCTCACCAGGGGAAGGGAGCGATACAGCCATGGCAGACAACATGAAGGCGCCCGAGCCCCGCGGCTTCGGAGAACACACCCGAGGTCTCGCCGGCGAGTACGCCCACGAGCAGGGATGGGGACTCAACGAAGAAGAGCGCAAAGCCCAGCCCCAGCCCAAATCGCCCGACGCCGGCAATGATTTCAGCTACGGGGCCCAGGACTTCGGCGACGAACCGGTAGACACCAGCGCCGCCAAGCCGACCCCGGAAGATGTCAAGACAATCCTTGGCGACAATTAGGCTCCGACGTCCTCAGCTCGAAAGGAAAGACACCCGATGTCCACGAAGCACACCGAAGATCATCACAAGGCGAGCAAGGCCAGCGAACAAGCCATGCACGAGAACGACGGTCACACCACCAAAACCCACTCCAAAGATCACGTCCCCGGTGACGAACTCGCCCACTCGCACTCGCACGCTGCCCATCCCGAGAGCACGTTTGACGCCCACACCCCACCCCAGGGCAATCAGCCGCCGGATACCCGACAGGACAACCACGAGCCTGCGGTTGCCCACCAGACCCAAAGTCGCACCCCCCACGGCAAGAATTAGAGTCGGTGCAAACAGGCGCGGGCGCGAAAGCACCCGCCCTCACACCCTCTGTCCTGTTTCGGAAAGCCGTAGAATGGGCCTTTGGAGGATGCACCAGGTGTCGATGGAAGAGCGGGATTTTTTCGATGAACGGCCAGAGCAGCGGAAGCATTCCATGACCTGTCCGCATTGTGGGCAGCAGAATGAGTACGAGTTGGGCTGGCTGGTTCGGCGCAAAAAGGCGCAGCTGCCCAGGGGAGCCGACGAACGGGATCGGGCGCGGTTCGCAAAGGCACAGAGTTACATGGTGCGGCGGGACGACATGGTGGGCTGCAAGAACATCCGCTGCCGGAAGCGGTTTGACGTGGCGGGGATACAGTCGGTGGCGTTTCTTTCCTAGCCTCGCCCGGATCGCTGCGCGGTGAGGAACCGGGCGCAAAAGGCGCGGACCGCTTGGTACCAGCGGCTTCTCTGGACCAAGAAGTACGGTGGATCTGTGGAAGGTCCAGCTGCGATCTGCGGGACCAATGTGATGTAATGTCAGGCAATGGATGCCTGCCGTAACCGAGGCGCCGGCCGGAGAAGAGGCAAACGATGGCGAATACACTGCTGCCAATGGAAGAACGGATACTCGGACCTGACGACGTGGAGCGCCTGGACCGGCGACGGCGACGTGGGCAGCTGTTTCTGGTGATCAGCACGCAATGCCTGATTGTTGCCGTTCTGCTGACGCTGTGGACCGGGCAGGACCTCACCTACTCGCCCGGCTGGGAGCGGCCGGTCTTCTACTGGAATGCGGTCACGGTGCTTCTGGCGACCTTTTTTGGCGTGGCTGGGCTGCGGCTGCGGCGAGGCACAAACGAGTTCATTAGCTACTAGGCTGCCATCGCGCGCCGGGCAGAGCCTTCGCTTCCTACTTGGCGATGGATGAATGGCTGGCGCCGATCGCCGGTATCCGGGTGGCGGCACGGACGGGCGGGCGATTCGTTTGCGGTGCCCAGCGCATCCAATGGCCTCGATCGTTCTTTGTACCGACTGCCCATGGCCACCACCCTTCTTCCAGTTCCGATCTTGAACACAACTCTCGCTTGCCGGTCACCTTCGGTTGCGGCGGAGGGGAGCCAGCGCCTCCGCGACAAATTCGGCCGCGCCATCACGGACCTTCGACTGTCGGTGACGGACAGGTGCAATTACCGGTGTGTGTATTGCCGCACGGGCAACGAGGGCGCCATCTATGACGAACTCGGCATTGAAGACTACCTGCGCATCGTGCGGGTCTTCGTTTCGCTGGGCGTGGAGAAGATTCGCCTGACCGGGGGCGAGCCGCTGCTGCGGGCCGGCCTGGTGGAGATGGTCCGTGAGCTGGCCAAGCTGCGAACGGCATACCTCTCGGACGGACATCTCGCCGACGAGGGTGCGGGCGAGCGCCTCGACATCGCCCTGACCACCAACGGACACCTGCTGGAGAGCTTGGCGGAGCCGCTCGCCACAGCCGGCCTGAGCCGGGTGACGGTGAGCATGGACGCGGTGGAGCCGCAGCTCTTTGCGGCAATTACGCGGGTTCCGCGGAGCTTCGACCGTGTGCTGGCGGGTGTTCGCGCGGCCAAGTGGGCGGGTCTGGGTCCGGTAAAGGTGAACTGTGTCTTGCTGCGCGGGTTCAATGAAGGTCAGGTCGAGGCCTTTGCCGAGTTTTCCCGTCGCGAGGGAGTGATCGTACGCTTCATCGAGTGGATGCCGCTGGAAGAAGATCGCAGCTGGAGCCGGGAGAAGGTGGTGACGATGGACGAGATCGTCTCGCGGCTGAACGCGGTTCGGCCGCTGGTGGAGCTGCCGGCAAATGCGGCCGCTGAGACGGCGCGGCGCTTCACCTTCGAGGACGGCGTGGGCGAAATCGGGGTCATCGCCCCGGTCAGCAGACCGTTCTGCGGCCATTGCAGCCGGATTCGGCTCACGTCGGATGGCAAGATTCGGACCTGCCTCTTTTCGCAAACGGACCACGATCTGTATGGGCGCATGCGGCGGGGCGCCACCGATGTCGACATGCGCAGCTACATCCGCGAGGTCGTCATGCGTAAGGAGGCGCGCCACCACATCGGCGAGGCCGGGTTTGAGAAGCCTTCCCGCAGCATGGTGCACATCGGAGGCTAAGCCGGGGATCGCTCCTACCACAAATGTGGGAAAGGAGTTCCGACGCTAGCGCAACTTTCTGCGCAGGCATTCCGGTTTTCATGTAGCGTGGCGTACATGGTGAAAGACAGGCACCAGTTGGAAGTGATCGAGAGCCGACAGCTGGAGCACCTTCGGGTGTTTCACGACGTCGCTCGCGCGCTGACGGGATCGCTGGAGCTCGAAGAGATCCTGGGCACGATCATGGAGAAGATGGCGAGGTTCTTCGGCCCGGAGCGCTGGTCGCTGCTGCTGGTGGATCACTCGGCACAGGAGCTGAACTTCGCCATTGCTGTGGGGGAGAACTCAAAAAGCCTGCAGGGGATGAAGGTGCGGATGGGGGAGGGCGTTGCGGGATGGGTGGCGGCAACGGGCAATCCGCTGGTTGTGCCGGATGTTTCGCTGGATCCGAAGTGGTCCGCGTATTCGAAGGCGCACCCGGAGCTAAACATTCAGTCCATCGCCTGCGTGCCGATCCGCTCGGGAGGCCGGACGCTCGGGGTCATCCAGCTCCTGAACACCAAGCTCGATTTATTGAGTGAGTACTCGGTTTCGTTTCTGCGGATCCTGTGTGACTACGCCGCGATCGCCATCCAAAACTCAAATTCGATGACGCTGATTCAGGAGCTGACGATCACGGATGACTGCACGGGGCTGTTCAATGCGCGGCACCTGTACAGCATGCTGACCGACGAGGTGGCGCGCCGCGGTGTGTTTAGCCTGATGTTTTTTGATCTGGACCGGTTCAAGCAGGTCAACGACACGCACGGCCATCAGATTGGAAGTCTTCTGCTGGCGGAGGTGGGCGGGCTGATGAAGCGGGTTCTTGGGCCGGAGAACGCGAGCTTTCGGTATGGCGGGGACGAGTTTGTGGCGCTGATGCCGCGGCTGACAAAGAAGCAGGCGACCGCGCTGACGAACAAGCTGTGGGCGGAGCTGCGCGGCGCACGGTTTTTGGAAGGCGCTGGTTTGTCGTTGCAGCTTTCCGGCAGCTTTGGCCTGGCGACCTTTCCCGACGACGCGATGTCGGTGACGGAGATCATCAAGGCGTCCGACAAGATGATGTACGCGGCAAAGGTGCGGCGGGATTTTGTGGCGATCAAGGGCGTGACGGCGGAGACCGAGGCGACCTCGGCGATCGGGGCGACGTTGGCGGAAGGCACCGGCCCATCGCCTCTGCCGGCGTAAATGGCGAGCTAGTCGGGTGGGCGCTGTTCGAGCTGAATACGTCGCTTCGGCTCGGGCTTGTAGGCGTCGCGGTTGTCAGGGGCGACGGGGTGAATGCCGAAGTCCCACACGCCCAGGTTGACGTCCCGATCGGACAGAACCTCCACAAGCGCGTACTCGCCAAAGGGCAGCGGTCCGTTGGGGGTGAGCTTAAGCCAATGGCCGCCGGGCAGCACCTGCGGCGAGGTCCAGGTGACGTTCTCGGCGGGTCGCGCGGGATCGAGGGAAAAGCTGTCGACGACCCGCGCCGCGGTACGAACGTCGGTGCGGACAATAGCGTATCGACTGTTGACAGAGCCGCCGGTGGGTGCGGTTGGGGCGTTTCCGCTCGCTCCGTGGGTGTCGACGGTAAGCGGCGCGCCGCCGCCGGTGGGGGCGAAGGAGTCGTCGCCCAGACGGATGAAAAAGGTGGGCGACTCAACATGGAGCTGCACCTGTGCCTGCTCACCGCGCAGGGTGGTGACGCTGTGCGGGGCGGCGTGGGGGTTGAAGATGCCGCGAAGGGTATTGTGCGCGGTGGTGCGGTTGAGGTCGCCGGCGGACTGCGGGATGGGCGCCAGCTCCGGGGTTCCATGAAAGGTGTCCAGGGCGAGGACGCTGCCCTCGCGCGGCAGGCTCAGGTCGGGGGCGACCTCGGGGGTGAGTGCGGCGCGGTCCGCCTCTTCCTTGAGCAGCTCGGGGTCGATGGCAGGAGGGGCCTGCTGGGCGGTGTCGGGGTCAGCCACGGTGTGGCGCTGCTCCCATCGGTGGGTTGCGTCGAGGTCGACGAGCGACAGGGGAACGACCTCCTCCGCGCCGCCCCGCTCCGCGCTGATGTACTGAACGTTTGCGCCGACGACCTTGTAGCTGGTGACGATCTGGAAGGAGCCGTCTTTGAGGATGAGGTGAATGCGGCGCGGGGCGTTGGCCGGCTGCTGCGCAGGCGACGGAGCGGGGGTGAGGGCCAGGAATGGGGCGAGCAAGACCGCGGCCAGAACGGCGCGTCGATCTCTTCGATCCCCGGAGGCTTGGTTTTCCGAACGAAACATGACCGTAGTCGTTAGACGTAGCTCCAAAGCAGCAAGCCGTCTGCTTCCTTTCAGCCGGCGCCCGCGGGACGGCGATGGGTAAACGGCCGGGCGTTCGGCCCGCGGTAATCGCCCGCCACCTGCCCGGCTCCGCGAAGGATGTACTTGTAGGTGGTGAGGCCCTCGAGCCCAACCGGGCCGCGGGCATGGAGCCGCGCCGTGGAAACGCCGACCTCCGCGCCGAGCCCGTAGCGGAAGCCGTCGGCGAAGCGTGTGCTGGCGTTGTGGAAGACGCTTGCGGAGTCGACTTCGCGCAGAAAGCGCGCGGCGTGCGCGGCATCTTCGGTCAGGATTGCGTCCGTGTGAGCTGAGCCGAACTGGTGGATGTGCGCGATTGCTTCATCGAGGTCGGCAACGATGCGCAGGGCGAGGGTGAGATCGCCGTATTCGGTGTGCCAGTCCGCAACCGGGTCGACGGCCGCATTGCCGAGCAGCGACCGGGTTTCACCATCGCCGACCAGATGCACGCCGCGGCTGCGGAGATGGGCAGCCAACGGCGGCAGCAGCGCGGGCGCGATCTCACGGTCGAGCAGAATGGTTTCAACGGCATTGCAGGCTGCAGGGTAGTCGGTCTTGGCGTCATCGACCACCCGCAGGGCGAGCTCGTGGTTCGCGGAGCGGTCGACGAAGATGTGGCAGACGCCTTCGGAGTGACCGAGGACGGGGATGCGTGTGTTGGCCTGAACAAACTCGACAAGCGCCTTCGAGCCGCGCGGGATGACGAGGTCGACGAGCGAGCTGAGCTGGAGCAGGTGATGGACCTGCTCGCGACCGGTGAGCAGCGCGAGCGCTTCCGGAGGAACGGCGGTGCCGGCAAGCGCCGCGCGAAGCAGGCGGACCAGCGTTCCCGCCGTGCGCTCGACCTCCTTCCCCGCTTTGAGCAGGACGGCGTTGCCGCTCTTGAGGGCCAGCGCGGAGATCTGCGTAACGGCGTCGGGACGGGCCTCGAAGATGATCGCCAAGACACCCAAGGGGACGGAGAGCTTTTCGAGGTCGAGCCGGCTGTCGAGCTCGATGGCATCGAGCTGGCGGCCGAGCGGGTCGGGAAGCTCGGCAACGGCGCGGACCTGTGCCGCCATCTCGGTCACCTTGTGCGGCGTGAGCGCGAGACGGCTGTGTGTGGCTTCGGAGAGCTCGCCCGAGGCGAGCAAAGATTGGGCGAGGCGGAGGTCCTCGGCGTTGGCTTCCAGGATGGCGGCGGCGTTGCGCTCGATGGCGACCGCCATGGCTTCGAGGGCGGCGTTGCGCTGCTGCTCCGTGAGCGCGGCAAGAACGCGGGCGGCGGTGCGGGCGGCCTCCGCGGCGAGCCGTACTTCGGCGAACGGCGAAGCTTCCGTCGGTGTGTGCGGGACGGTGCTCACGGCTCGGTGGCTCCGGAGAGCGCGGGCGCCTGCGGGAGAAACGTCGTTCCCGTGGATGGCAGGCGATCCTCGGCGAGACCGGCCAGAATGCGTTCGAGGACGGCCGGGGTACGGCCGTTGGCGATCACGACGGTCTGGCCGGCCTCGGTCGCCATGCGCGCGGCCTCAAGCTTGGAGCGCATGCCCCCGCGACCGCGGCCGTTGCCACCCTGCGCATGCGCCAGAACGGCCGGCGTGATCTCGTCGACAACGGGCAGCAGCGTGGCTGCCGGCTGCGCTGGATGGCGATCGAAGAGGCCGTCGACATCCGACAGAAGCACCAGCAGGTCGGCGTCGATATGCGTGCTGAGCAGAGCGGAGAGTTTGTCGTTATCGCCGAAGATCCGGTCCGATGCCGCGCCGGAGCTTGCCGGCCGGTCAAGCTCCTGTGTGGAGACGGTGTCGTTCTCATTGACAACGGGGATGACGCCGAGGCGAAGGAGGGCATGCAGCGTGTGCCGCAGATTGCGATATCGCTCCGGCGAGCGGAAGTCGTCCTCGGTGAGCAGCACCTGCGCGATGCGGCAGCCGAGGCGATCGAAGGCGTCCTCATAGATGGCCATCAGGCGAGACTGGCCGACGGCCGCGCATGCCTGGATCTCGGCAAGATCGCTTGGTCGAGCGCTCATGCCGAGCCGCTCCATGCCGAGGCCGATGGCGCCGGAGGAGACAACCAGGACCTCATGACCGTGCTGCTGGCGAAGGGAGGCGATCGATTCCACGAGGCCGCACAGCAGACCGAGGGCGAGTCGGCCATCGGAACGGATGACGACGTTGGTGCCGAGCTTGACGACAATGCGATGCGGGCCCGACCTGCGAGTGCGAGACAATCCAGCCTTGTCGTCGGTCAGGAGTGAAGCAGGAGGCAGCATCTCCGTATGCTAGCAGCGGCGGGTGCGGTGACGCCGGAGATCGCGCACCTCCTGGCGCTGCAGCCTCATCCCTGATGAAGGCAGGTCACTGTCGGGGTGGAACCGGTCAGCAGGGCGATCGTGACATCGGTCGCGATGCTCGTCTTTGGCGCTCCCTCGCGACCTCTACGTGTAGCTGTCGAGCCGGCAGGGTTCGAGAGCTTTCTTCTGCCGGCGCGCTGCTTCGGCCACGCTTCGGACGATAGCATGACCCTATGTCGTCAAACAGAGTTGCGCCGGTCGCGGCCCCGACCGGCACCGTGGGCGGCGTGTTGCTTGCGTTCGGCCTGGTGTACTTCTTTTGGGGATCGACCTACACGGCGATCTCCATTGCGGGGCGAGAGCTCGCGGCGCCGCTGGTGGGTGCGTGCCGGGCTCTGCTTTCGACCGTGATCCTCACCGCGATCTGCCTTGCGCGCGGGCGCCGGCTGCGGATTCCGGCAGGTGTCGCCTGGCGGCTGGCGCTGGTCGGCGTGCTGATGATGAGCTGTAACAACGTGCTGTTGACCTGGGCGGAGACGATGGTGCCGAGCGGCTTGGCGGCGCTGGTGATCGCGACCACGCCCATCCTGGTGGCGCTGATTGAGATGATGCTGCCCGGCGGCGAAGCCATCAACAAACGGGGCTGGGCAGGCATTCTGCTGGGAACGATCGGCATCTTCGCCCTGGTCTGGCCGTCGCTCGGCCACAACGCCCCGGCGGGTGACCGGCATGTGCTGGCGTACGGGGTTCTGCTGGTGGCGGCACTTGCCTTTGCCGCAGGTTCGGTACTTTCCCGGCGATTTGCGTTCAAGGTCGACACGTTTGTCGCGACCGGCTACCAGGTCGGCGCGGCTGCCCTGGCGAATCTTACGGTCGCCACCGTGGGCGGAAACTTCCGGACGGCCACATGGACCCGCTCCGGCCTGCTCGCCATTGGGTACCTCAGCCTTTTCGGATCGGTGGTCGGCCTCAGCGCTTACACCTATCTGCTGAAGCACGTGCCGGTGACCAAGGTTGCCACCTACGCCTTTGTCAATCCTGTCATCGCCGTGCTGCTCGGGGTTTTTCTGCTGGGCGAGCGGATGCAGCGCGCGGAGGTTCTGGGCATGGCGATCATCGTGGCCGCAGTTGCCATGGTGATCTTTTCGCGCGTCAAGCGCGGCGGCGAGGACGCGACCGCTTAGCTACTTGCGCTTCCAGCGAACGCCGTCCTTGCCGTCTTCCAGCAGGATGCCCTTGGCAAGGAGCTCATTGCGAATCGCATCGGCCCGCGCAAAGTTGCGCTGGCGCTTCGCCAGGGTTCGTTCGGCGACGAGTGCGTCGATCTCGGCGTCGGAAAAAGCAAGCGTCGCCAGCAGATCCGGGTCCGCTTCGTTCAGCCGGCCTTCCTTCTCGGCCCAGGCCAGGGCGGCCCGCGTCAGTTCAGCATCGCGGTCCTGGAGGACAGCGAAGATGCCGTCGAACTTCGCGAGCACGTCCAGAATCTCCGAAGCGTTCTCCCCCCGAAGCACCCCGGCATCGGCGGCGGAGTTGGCGGCGCGCACAAGGTCGAAGATCGCCGCACGCGCCCCGGCCGTGTTCAGGTCGTTCACCAGGGCGGCGGTGAAGTCGGTCTCTGCCTTGTGGGTGAGGTCGCCGATGGCCGCGTCGCGACCCGCGGCAAACCCACCTTTGACCATGCGCTGATGGAAGGTACGCAGCCGTTCAATCGCATGCGTGCTCTCCGTCAGGCCGTCGAAGGTGAAGTTCATCTGGTTGCGATAGGGCACGGAGAGCAACAGAAACCGGATGGCGGAGGCTCGATGTCCTTTGAGCAGAAGATCGCGCAGCGTGAAGAAGTTGCCCTCGGACTTCGACATCTTGCGACCCTCTACCAGCAGGAAGCGCACATGCATCCAGTGCCGCGCAAAGGTTTCGCCGGTGGCGCACTCGGACTGGGCGATCTCGTTCTCATGATGCGGAAACATCAGATCCTCGCCACCCGCATGGAGGTCGAAGTTTGGCCCGAGCAGCTTGCCCGCCATGGCGGAGCACTCGATGTGCCAGCCCGGCCGGCCGGGGCCGAGCGGCGTCTCCCACTGCGGCTCATTGCCCTTCACCGCCTTCCACAGCGCGAAATCGCGCGCCGCATCCTTCTCCTCATCCACATCGACGCGGGCGCCGTCCTCGATGTGGGCAAGGTCCTTTTTCGAGAGCTTGCCGTAGCTCCCGTCGTTCGCCACGCGAAAGTACCACGAGCCGTCCTCGGCCTGGTAGGCCATGTCGCGTCTGCCCAGTTCCTCGATCAGCGAGACCATCTCCGGGATGAACTCGGTGGCATGCGGAATGTGCTCCGGCCGCTCGATGCCGAGCGCGTCGAGATCCTCGAAAAAGGCGTCCTCAAACTTGCGGCTGTAGCTGCCGATCGACATGCCGTGCGTCGCCGCGTTGCGAATGATCTTGTCGTCGACATCGGTGATGTTCATGACGTGCTTGACCGGGATGCCCCCCTGCCGGAGGAATCGTCGCAGGACGTCGACGTGGAGGAAGGTGCGGAAGTTACCGATGTGGCCGTAGTCGTAGACGGTGGGACCGCAGCAGTACATGCGCAGATCGGGCGCGCCGACCGGGAGCAAGGGCTCGATCGCGCCGCTGAGTGTGTTGAAGAGCTCGAGAGTTGCCACGTGGTGTCCGGGTGCCCTTGCCGCAACCGCGTGCGTGCGGCGCTGAGGAGGAGGTGCTCCTGATTCTAGCCGAGCCGCAGCTGCGGCGTAGCGGAGAGCTCCTCAGGGGCAAGCTCGCCCGCAAGGAGCCGAGGCCAGGCCGCCGCGGCGATCATCGCCGCGTTGTCGGTCGAAAGCGCGAAGGAGGGAAAGGCGATGGGCAGCGAACACCGGGCCGCCTCGGCGAGAAAGCGGCGGCGCAGCTCGGAGTTCGCGGCCACTCCGCCCGAAACAAGGATCGCCCGCGCGCCAAACACCTCGGCGGCCGCGAAGGTCTGCTTCAGCAGGCTGCCGACCACCGCACGCTGAAAGCTGGCGACGAGGTCCAGCGTTGTTCGGTCGAGCGTGCCGTCCTCGACACAGGCGCGCACGACATCGGGGTCCGGCCGCAGGGGATGCGTCGTCGGCCGGCGGCGCTCAATCACCTCGCTCATCCCATGCGTCTGCGTGTAGCGCAGGACCGCCGTCTTGATGCCGGAAAACGAAAACAGAAACTCCGGCGCATCCCTTGCCTGGGCGCCGCGCCGCTTCACCGGCGAAAAGGTAAACGGCACGGCTGCAGGGTCACCGAACGGCGCGAGCCGGTCGATCCACGGACCGCCGGGGTAGCCGAGACCAAGCAGCTTGGCCACCTTGTCAAAGGCCTCGCCCGCGGCGTCATCGACCGTGCGCCCCACGTTCCGGTACATCCACGCCACACTCTCGGGCGCACCCGACCTCCGCGCCAGGTAAAGATGCGTGTGACCGCCGGAGACCACGAGCGCGAGCAGCGGCGCGTCGCCCTGGCCCAACGCCTCCCCGTGCTCCATCAGCACCGCGTGGATGTGCCCCTCCAGGTGATTGATCCCGATCAGCGGCTTTCCCAGCCCGAGCGCCAGCGCCTTCGCGTAGGTAATGCCGACCAGAAGCGCTCCCGCCAGACCCGGCCCTTGCGTGACCGCGACGGCGTCGAGTTCGGCCAGCGACACCCCAGCCTCTGCGATCGCCGCCCGCACCACCGGGACGATGTTGCGCAGATGTTCCCGGCTGGCCAGCTCCGGCACGACACCGCCAAACTGGCTATGCAGCTCAATCTGGCTGGCGACGACGCTCGACAGCGTCTCGGTGCCGCGACGAACCACGGCGGCGGCGGTTTCATCGCAGGAGCTCTCGATGCCGAGGATCAGGCCGGTTCCGAGCGCGTCGTTGGGCATCTATCTAGTGTAGAGGTGTGGTGTGACGGTCTGGATGGAGAACGCGCGCTACCGGGCAGCGCGCGACATTGTGAGGTCGCTCGAAGCGAAGGGCCACACGGCCTATTTCGCCGGTGGATGCGTCCGCGACCTGCTGCTCGGCAGCGAGCCGAAGGACTTCGACGTGGCCACGAGCGCCACGCCGGACGCCGTGCTGCGGATCTTCGCGGAGCTCGGCCGCAAGACGTACGCCGTTGGAGCGCACTTCGGCGTCGTTCTGGTGTGTCTCGGGCAGGACGAGGCAGGCCGAGAGATCGCAACCGAGGTCGCCACCTTTCGCAACGATGGCGCGTATACCGACGGCCGGCGGCCGGATGCGGTGCAGTTTGCAACCGACGCCCGCGAAGACGTGGTCCGGCGCGACTTCACCATCAACGGCATGCTGCTCGACCCCGGCGTTCTCGAAAGAACCGGCGAGATCGACCCGGCCGTGCTCGACTTCGTGGGTGGCCGCGAAGACCTGCGGTCCGGCATCGTGCGGGCGATCGGCGATCCACGGGTCCGCTTCGCCGAAGACAAGCTGCGCATGCTCCGGGCGGTTCGCTTTGCGGCGCGGCTGGACTTCCGCATCGATCCCGCGACCATGCGGGCGATGCAGGGGCTGGCCCGGGAGGTGGACCAGGTCAGCTGCGAGCGCATCCGCGAAGAGCTGACCCGCATGCTGACCGAGGGCCACGCCCGACGCGCGATGGAGCTGATGGACGAAGCCGGCCTGCTGGCAGAGGTGCTGCCCGAGGCGGTGCGCATGCACGGCGTGGAGCAGCCGCCCGAGTGGCACCCCGAGGGCGACGTCTGGACGCACACGATGATCCTGCTCGAACACCTGGAACCGGGTTGCTCCCCCACGCTCGCCTGGGGAGCGCTGCTCCACGACATCGGCAAGCCGGCGACGTTTCAGATCGACCGCAGCGGGGGGACGGAGCGCATCCGCTTCTCCGGCCATGTCGACGTCGGCGTGCGCATCGCAGAAACCATGCTTCGCCGGCTGCGCTTCTCAAACGACGACACCGAGCAGATTGTTGCGCTCATCAAGCATCACATGCGCTTCGGCGACGTGCCCGAGATGCGCGAATCCACCGTCAGACGTTTTCTGCGGCTCCCGAAGTTCGACGAACACCTGCGCCTGCACTGGCTGGACTGCACCGCCTGCCACGGCCGGCTCGGCATCTGGAGCGCCATGAAGGCGCGCTACGAGGCTGAGCCCGAGGAGGTAGTTCGGCCGAGGCTGCTGGTGACGGGACGGGATCTGATCGCGGACGGTTACCAACCTGGACCGCGCTTCAAAGCCATTCTGGAGGCGGCCGAGGACGCGCAACTGGAGGGCGTCGTGCACACGGCCGAGCAGGCAATGTCGTGGGTGCGGGAGCGCTTTCCCTCGCCCGCGGGTATCCCGGCGGAGGCGGCCCGATGAACTCCCCGGAGATCGTCGTCGTGGGCGCGGGCATCGCCGGCCTCGCCTGCGCCCGCGCGCTGGCCCAGCGTGGCCGGGGCGTCACGATCCTCGAGGCACAGTCCCGCGTAGGCGGCCGCATCCTCACCCAGCGCGCGCACGGCGAGGTGATCGAACTCGGCGCGGAGTTTGTTCACGGCCGACCGCCCGCGCTGATCGATCTCATCCAAGAAGCCGGGTGCACCCTGTACGAGCGACGGGGGCAGCAGATCCGCTTCGAAGGCGGCCGGCTGCAGGCAGGCAGCGAGAGAGACCGCGAAACGACCTTTGATCCCGTCGAACGGCTCGCGAACTTCACCGGAGACGACCTCTCCTTTGCCGACTACCTCGACCGGCAGGCCATAGAAGGCGAGGCTCGTCAATCCGCGCTCGGCTACGTCGAGGGGTTCAATGCGGCGGATGCGCGCCAGGTAAGCGCGACGTCGCTGGGAGTGCAGCAGAGGGCGGAGGACGCGATCGGCGGAGATCGGGTGTCCAAGCTGCGCGAGGGCTACGACCTCCTGCCAACCTACCTGGCGGAGCAGGTTACCGGGCTCGGTGGAACGCTGCGCCTCCAGTCTCCGGTCTCCGCGGTGCGCTGGCGTCGCGGTGCCGTCGAACTCGACACCGCGCAGGGGGTTGCCCGCGCGAGACAGTGTGTCATCACCCTCCCGCTCGGCGTGCTGCAGGCGCGCACCGTGCCCTTCCACCCCGATCTGTCACAGATCGCGCGCGCGGCAAGCGCCTTGCGCATGGGCCCGGTCTGCCGATTCACCATGGTCTTCCGAACGCGCTTCTGGACCCATCTGGAGCCGCAGCCCGAGATGCGACAGATGAGCTTTCTGTTCGCCTTCGAGCAGACCCCAAGCGTGTGGTGGACGTCGCACCCGGAGCCCGCCCACACGCTCACCGGATGGGTTGGCGGCCCGCGCAGCGCCCCCCTTCTCGCAAAGTCCAAAGCCGAACGTGCGCGCGCCGCCTCGGACACCCTCGCTGGGATCTTCTCGCTCGAAAGCGCCTGGGTTTGGGAGCAGATGCTCGGCTTTTACATGCACGACTGGAGCGCCGACCCGTGGTCGATGGGCTCGTACAGCTACGTGGCCGTCGGTGGACTTGAGCTTTCGCGCGAGCTCAGCGAGCCCGTCGAGGACACCCTGTTCTTCGCCGGCGAACACACCGACCTCACCGGTAACTGGGGCACGGTGCATGCTGCGCTCGGCAGCGGTCTGCGCGCGGCGGCCCAGATCCTGGGCGAACCTCAGCCGTAGCGCACCAGCTGCCGCTCTCGTTCGGGTGTGCCCAGCAGACGATCCACCCGCGCCCGGAGTCGATCCGCGTCAAAGGGCGCGTGCACCTTGACGTCGTTGTCGAAATAGACAAACACATCCCGTGGACGAACCGGAGCCGATTCCACCGTCACCCGAGCCGCCCGGTCGCCTCCCATCTCGGGCGTTCCGCCGCATGCCCAGCAGACAACGCGTTCGGCCCATCGGTCGAGCGCCTCATCCGAATACGCGCTCGCGTAGAGCTGCTCTGACCCATGCAGCCGGATGTACACCAGCGAGCCTGTCACATCAAGCAGCAGCGGCCACTCCACGGTGTCCGCGACGACCAGGCCGATGTCCTGCTCGCGCAGAAGCGCGAGGAACTCCGGAGTCGCGAAGCTTTCGTGGCGGATTTCGACCGCGTGCCGCAGCGGGATGTCGACCCTGGCCTCGAGAACCGATCGGGACAGCATCTTGTCGCTGCATTGCCGGGCCAATGCGGCTGCCTCCCGAGTGGTACGCGGGAGCATGCGGAAAAACGCGGCGAAACGCTCGGCGTCGAAACGCTGCTGCGGCGGGAACTGCCACAACACCGGACCGAGCTTCCGTCCCAGCGCCAGAAGACCGCTGGCCAGCAGGTTCGCAAACGCCTCATCGATTCCGCGCAGCTTTTTCATGTGCGTGATGAAGCGCGATCCCTTGATCGCGAAGACGAAGTCGTCCGGGGTCTCCTCGAACCACCGCTCAAAACTCGTGTGGTGCTGCAGCGAGTAGAACGTTCCGTTGATCTCGACCGTATCGAAGACGCTCGCGGCAAACTCCAGCTCACGACGCTGCGCCAGCTTCGGCGGATAGAAGATGCCGCGCCAAGGCTTGTATCGCCAGCCGGAGATCCCGATGCGGATGCGGCCCTGCTCGGTTCCAGTCGTATTGACCGGAGCTGAGCAGGACGCGCTATGGGAGGTCAGCATGGGACCGGCTGGGAAAGATCGCCCGCGGGTCCAGCTCGCTGCTTCCGGCCATCGGGAGGGCCTCCATGATCGTGGGCGCGTACCGCCTCAAGCAGGAGGCGTGTCTTCTTCGATGCCGGATCAATGCATCCTCGTCACCTGCCTCGGGCTGGCCTGTATCGGCTAACGCCTGCGAGTTCGGACAGCATCAGAGCAGCCATGGTTGTCACCAAACCGCTCCTGAACACCCCTCCGGATACAACGCCGGACACGGAAATCCTGGTCAACGGCCGCCCAGCCCCCGCGCACGCCGGCGAACTCCTGATCGACAGCCTCGACCGCCTCGCGGAACAGACTGGCAGCAAAAAAGTCCCACACGTCTGCTATCTGAGCTCCATGGGCCCCATCCAGAGCTGCGATACCTGCATGGTTGAGGTCGATGGCGCGCTGGTTCGCGCCTGCGCCACCCATGTCTCGCCCGGCATGCACGTGCTCACCGAAGGCCAGCGCGCCGACATCGGCCAGCGCGAAGCCTTCGACCGCCTCCTCCAGAACCACGAGCTCTACTGCACCGTCTGCGACAACAACAACCAGAACTGCACCGTCCACAACGCCGTCGCCGACCTCGACATCAAGCACCAGGTCCGCCCCTACCTCGAAAAGCCCTACGAGGAGGACCACACCAATCCCTTCTACCGCTACGACCCCGACCAGTGCATCCTCTGCGGCCGCTGCGTCGAGGCCTGCCAGAACGTCCAGGTCAACGAAACCCTGACCATCAACTGGGAGGCCGCGCACCCGCGCGTGCTGTGGGACGGCGGCGAGCGCATCGAGGGCTCCTCCTGCGTCTCCTGCGGCCACTGTGTCACGGTCTGCCCCTGCAACGCGCTGATGGAAAAGTCCATGCTGGGCAAGGCCGGCTACCTCACCAATCTGCCCCAGCAGGCGCTCGACGACATGATCGTCACGGTGAAAGGCGTCGAGCCCAACACCGGCTACGGCCCCATCCTCGCGCTCTCCGAGATGGAGGCCTCCATGCGCAACGAGCGGGTCAAGCGCACAAAAACCGTCTGCACCTACTGCGGCGTCGGCTGCTCCTTCGACGTGTGGACGCGCGACCGCCACATCCTCAAAATCGAGCCCATGCACGGCCCCGCCAACGGCATCTCCACCTGCGTCAAAGGGAAATTCGCCTGGGACTACGTCAACTCCACCGATCGCCTCACCAAGCCGCTGCTGCGCAAAGGGGACACCTTCGTCGAAACGACCTGGGACGAAGCACTCGATCTGATCGGGCAAAAATTCACCGAAACCAAGCAGCAGCACGGCCCCGACGCCCTCGCCTTTATCGCCTCGTCGAAGTGCACCAACGAGGAAAGCTTCCTCATGCAGAAGCTCGCCCGCGCCGTTATCGGCACCAACAACATCGACAACTGCTCCCGCTACTGCCAGACCCCCGCCACCATGGGTCTGCAGCGCACGGTCAAGTACGGCGGCGACGCTGGCTCAATCTCCGACATCGAGACCGCCGGCCTGGTGCTGGTCGTCGGCTCCAACACCGCCGAGTCGCACCCGGTGCTCGCCACCCGCGTCAAGCGGTCGCACAAGCACCGCGGCCAGCGTCTGGTCGTCGCCGACCTCCGCCGCCACGAGATGGCCGAGCGCGCCGACCTCTTCTTTCGCCCAAACCCCTCCACCGACGCCGTCTGGATCTCCGCCGTCGCCAAACATATCCTGGACATGGGCAAGGCCAGAATGGACTTCGTCGAGAGGTGGGTCAACAAGTTCGACGAATACGCAAAGTCGCTCGAACCCTTCACCCTCGAGTACGCCGAGCGGATCACCGGCGTCCCCCGCGAGACCCTCATCCAGGTTGCCGAAGAGATCGTCGCCGCGGATGGCACCTGCATCCTTTGGGCGATGGGCGTCACCCAGCACTGCGGCGGATCCGACACCTCCACCGCCATCTCCAACCTGCTCCTGCTCACCGGCAACTACATGCGCCACGGAGCCGGCGCCTACCCGCTGCGCGGCCACAATAACGTCCAGGGCGCAAGCGATTTCGGCGCCATGCCCAACATCTTCCCCGGCTACCAACACGTCGACGACCCCGACATCCGCAATAAGTTCGAAGCCGATTGGGGCATCACCCTACCCACCACCACCGGTCTCGACAACCGCGAAATGATCGACGCCATCCATCAGGGCAAGCTCAAGGTCCTCTACATCAAGGGCGAAGACACCATCACCTCCGATTCCAACCAGACCGACGTCGGCGAGGCCTTCCGCAAGCTCGACTTCCTCGTCGTGCAGGACGTCAACTTCTCGGAAACCTGCGCCTACGCCGATCTCGTCCTGCCCGCCTCCCCGTCGCTCGAAAAAGACGGCACCTTCACCAACACCGAGCGCCGCATCCAGCGGCTCTACCAGGCGCTCGAGCCGCTCGGCGAGTCCAAGCCGGATTGGCAGATCATCCAGCTCATCGCCCAGAAACTGGGTGGAGCCGGCGGATGGAACTACAAGCACCCCTCCGAAATCATGGACGAGGTCGCCCGCCTTACCCCCATGTTTGCCGGCGTCACCTACGATCGCCTCGAGGGCTACAAGAGCCTGCAGTGGCCCGTCGCTGCCGACGGCACCGATACCCCGCTGCTCTTCAAGGAAAAATTCCCCTTTCCTGACGGCAAGGCGCAGTTCCACCCGCTCGAGTACCTCCCACCCTCGGAGGAGACCAACCAGACCTACGATCTTCACCTCAACAATGGCCGCCTGCTCGAGCATTTCGAGCAGGGCTCCATGACCTATCGCTCGAAGGGCATCAAGGAGATCAGCCCTCGGACCTTCGTCGAAGTCTCGCCCGAGCTCGCGGGAGAGCGCGGCATTACCTCCGGCCGCCACGTCCAGCTCACCAGCCCCTATGGCCGTCTGCGCGTGCAGGTCCTCGTCTCCGACCGCGTTCAGGGCAAGCAGCTCTACATGCCCATGAACTCCACCGAGGAGCCCGTCAACAAGCTCACCAGCAGCCACACCGACCGGGCCACCCACACGCCGGCCTTCAAGGAAACCTCCGTCAGCATGACTCTCCTGCCCGAGCAGGGCGAAAATCCCCTTCCGCGCGCAAACTTCCGCTGGGGCCATCGCACCCCGCAGGACGGCGTCGACGTCGAACGCAAATGGTCGCGCCCCGACTACCACCTGCCCGGAACCGCCCCCGCCGACAAGCTCGTGCAGATCAAGTCCACCACCGTCTAATTCGTTGTTTTGGGAGGCGAGCCCTCCAGGAGGAATCGCAGCGCATGGCAAATCCGATCGCCTTCAAGCCGACTCCCGTCGACCCCAGCCACGAGGTGCAGCGACGCCTCGCCCGCGCCCCCGTCGACCACGGCGAAGCCCTGCTCGTGCTCTGGGACCTGCTCGCGGTCTCGCACCGCGAAGGCGTCCTCGACACAGCCGTCGGCCTGGTCGGAGCGAAGAACCACATCGTCGAGAAGATCGCCGAATACGCCACGCTACCGGAAGCCGTCGCCGGCATCCGCAACCTCCTCGCCGTCCTCAAAATCGTCGGCTCCCTCGACCCCGACGCCCTCAACTGCCTCGCCAACGCCATCGACCTCGCCAACCTCAAGCACGACAAAGAACAAAAGGCCCCCGGCATCTTCACCCTCATCCGCCGCCTCAACTCCGAAGACAGCCGCCGCGGCCTCTCCTTCCTCACCCTCATGCTC
>CALMVL010000264.1:2799-4597 GCA_937873265.1 uncultured Granulicella sp. | reverse complement strand
CTGCTCACCAAAAAGGAAGTCATCAAGCTTGAGCGCGAGCGCAAGCACCTGACCACCAACCTCGCCGGCATCAAGAGCATGAAGCGCCTCCCCGACGCCATCTTCGTCATCGACTCCAACAACGAAGCCATCGCCGTCGCCGAAGCCCGCAAGCTCGGCATCCCGGTCGTCGCCGTCGTCGACACCAACTGCGACCCCACCGTCGTCGACTACGTGATCCCCGGCAACGATGACGCCCTGCGCGCTATCCGCCTGTTCACCACCAAGATCGCCGACTCCGCCGCCGAAGGCGTCCAGATGATCTCCGACAAGGCCTTCCACACCGAGTTCGCCGACGTTCAGCAGGCCGAGGTCGCCCCCGAGCACATCGGCGAAGACGCCGACGCCGCCTCGGCCGAGCCGCAGGCTGCCGCTCCCGAGACCCCCGCCGAAGACGACGACACCGTCGACCTCGAGGCCGTTCTCGGCGGCAACATCCGCAAGGCCCCGGCCACCGCGACCGCCGACGAGCCCGAACCCGTAGCCGCCGAAACCGGCGCCTAACCCTCCCGCTCGTCGGAACAAGGGCGCAGGCTCCGGCCAGCGCCCTTTGTATAATCAGGCTTAGCCCTGACAGGAGCCGCCGATGACGAATGTTCAACTCTACTTCGCAATCGGTGTCCCCACGTTCACGGTCCTGCTTGGAATCGTGATCGGCCTCATTCAGAGCAATCATGTTCTCAACCAGCTGAACCTGCGCTTCACCTCATTGGAAAATGGGATGAATACGCGGTTCTCGATCCTTGAGGGTCGAATGAACCTCTTCGACCAGGACATGAAAACACTCGTGCGCGTAAGCAATGATCTCGATGTTCGCCTTGGCCGACTCGAAGAGCGACTCGCCCGCTAATCAAATTTCAGCATCACCGCATGGTCGCCAGGCACCCTCGCGTGCAGCGATCGGGGAAGGAACCACATGAGCACCGCCACCGAAAACAAAGTCGACAGCAAGCTGGTCAAAGAGCTCCGCGAAAAGTCCGGCGCCCCCATGGGCGACTGCCTCAAGGCCCTGCAGGAAACCAAGGGCGACATGGAAGAAGCCTTTGTCGTCCTTCGTAAGCGCGGCATGGCGTCGGCCGCCAAGAAGGCCTCCCGCTCCACCAACGAGGGCGCGGTCGGCACCTACATCCACGCCGGCGGCAAAATCGGCGTCCTGCTGGAGCTCAACTGCGAGTCCGACTTCGTCGCCCGCACCGAAGACTTCCAGTCCCTCCTGCGCGACATCTCCATGCACATCGCCGCCACCGACCCCCGCTACGTCCGCCGCGAAGACGTCACCGAAGCGGACCTCGCCCGCGAAAAGGACATCTACCGCACCCAGGCCGCCGCCACCGGCAAGCCCGCGCCCGTGGTCGAAAAGATCGTCGAAGGCAAAATGTCCAAGTTCTACGAAGAAGTCTGCCTGCTCGACCAGCCCTTCATCAAGGAACAAACCCAGACCATCACCCAGCTCATCGCCACCAAGGTCGCCAAGCTCGGCGAAAACATCTCCGTCCGCCGCTTCGCCCGCTTCAAGGTAGGCGACCCAAACTGGACCGTCGCCACCACCAAGGCCGCGGCCGACGAGACGGAAGCTCAAGCTTAGGTCTCCCCTAAACTCTGGTCGACGAGCCCCGGCAAGATCCGGGGCTCTCCCTTCGCCTCACTCGCCCGTCCGGTAAGCGCCAGGTCGACCCCCGGGCGATTCCCGGGCGAACCCCCGGACGGCTTCGTCGCGACGGTGCTCCCACGTCGCGAAAACGCTCGAAACAGCGCGCTA
>CALMVL010000264.1:0-2699 GCA_937873265.1 uncultured Granulicella sp. | reverse complement strand
GTGCGTTGCTCGACCAGGCGAGAGCGAAAGAAACAGCTTGCCACAGACCCTTCCGCTCGCGAATCGCCTGGAAAGCGTCGGGCGCACTGGAGAAGCACCATCGCACCATTGCGCGCGCTGACGAACCCCGACATCGCAAATCCCATCTCATCGGCAGTCGGCGGACGAAAGATCAAGCGAACCGCCACCTGTAGAGGCACCATCTGCACCTCCGACTCCACAGACGTCGTCGGCAAACTTCTATCCCGCTGCAAAGGTCGACCCCGCCTGTCCATGCCACTCATCCGCGAAGCGAAGATCCGCGCCCTCAGCTTGGAACGTCGGCCACGTCACCGATGAGTCCGTTGCCGTTCGGTATCCTTGTAAGCATCCGTCCGAAATCACGTCGGAACGGAACACCGATTTGAGGTCCATAATGCCGGTTACCCCCGTCGAGCTTGCACTCGACTCGAATCCGCAGCTCCTGGCAGCTTCAGCAGAGGCCAGTGACGCACACCGCAGTCAACATCGCATGCCGTTCGGAGCCGAACTCCAGCCGGACGGGTCCGTCTGCTTCCGCCTCTGGGCCCCGGCCGCCGACTCCATCCAGCTCCTGCTGGAGGGAAGGGAAGACAACCTCCCCATGCAGCGCGACGCAGAAGGCTGGCACGAACGACAAACCACGGCAGCCGGCCCCGGCTCGCTCTACCGCTTCGTGCTGCCCGACGGCACCCGCGTCCCCGATCCAGCCTCCCGCTTCCAGCCGCAGGACGTGCACGGCCCCAGCGAGGTCATCGATCCCCGGAGCTACATCTGGCGCGACCGAAGCTGGGGAGGCCGACCCTGGAACGAAGCCGTCCTCTACGAACTGCACCTCGGCGCCTTCACCCCCGAGGGCACCTTTCTCGGCGCGATCGCTCAACTCGATCACCTCGTCGAACTTGGCGTCACCGTCTTGGAGATCATGCCGGTGGCCGACTTCCCCGGCCGGCGCAGCTGGGGCTACGACGGCGTTCTCCTCTACGCGCCCGCCGCGGCCTACGGCCGTCCTGAAGACTTCAAGGCGCTCGTGGACGCCGCCCACGCCCGCGGCCTCGCCGTCCTCCTCGACGTGGTCTACAACCATTTCGGGCCGGATGGAAATTACATCGGAAACTATTTCCCCGACCTCTTCACCAAGCAGCACAAGACCAACTGGGGCGACGCCATCAACTACGACGGACCGCACAGCGAGGAGGTCCGCGACCTGGTCATACACAACGCCCTCTACTGGATCGAGGAGTTCCACCTCGACGGCCTCCGCCTCGACGCCGTGCACGCCATCGTCGACGACAGCCGGATCCACGTCCTCGAAGAGCTGGCAAGACGCGTCCGCGCTCTCCCCATCGAGCGCCCGATTCACCTCATTCTTGAAAACGACAGGAACCAGGCGACCCGCCTCGAACGCGCCGACAGCGGTCTGCCAACCCACTACACCGCGCAGTGGAACGACGACATGCACCACGTCCTGCACACTGCCGCCACCGAAGAGTCGGTCGGCTATTACCGCGATTACCAGGGCGACAGCGACAAGCTCGGCCGCGCTCTCGCCGAGGGCTTCTGCTTTCAGGGCGAGACCACCAGCAAGGGTGAATCACGCGGCGAACGCTGCGACTTTCTGCCGCCCGTCGCCTTCGTTGCCTTCATCCAGAACCACGATCAGATCGGCAATCGCGCCTTCGGCGAGCGCATCAATCACATCGCCCAGCCCCGCGCCGTACGCGCCATCGCCGCCGCCTATCTCCTCCTGCCGCAGATCCCCATGCTCTTCATGGGCGAGGAGTGGTGCACCTGCCAACCCTTCCCCTACTTCTGCGACTTCAACCAGGAGCTCGGAGACAAGGTGACCGCCGGCCGCCGCGCAGAGTTCGCCGGCTTTCCTGAGTTTCAGGACCCCGCAAAACGCGAACGCATCCCCGACCCCCAGGCTGAGAGCACCTTTCTCTCCGCGAAGCTCGACTGGACCGAGCTCGCCAGGCCCGAACACGCCGGTTGGCTCGCCTGGTACAAAGATCTGCTCCGCCTCCGCCGGCAGGAGATCGTTCCGCGCCTGCCGCACATCGGCGGACATGCATCGTCCTACGACGTCCTCGGTCCGTGCGCCGTCGCCGTGCACTGGAAGCTCGACACCGGCGAGGTCCTTCGGCTCTCAGCGAACTTTTCCGGCCACGCCTGCCCGCTGCCCCCGAACTCTGACTCGGTCCGAACTCTCTGGTACGAAGGCGATCGATCCGACTACGAAATCCTGCCACCCTGGACGGTTCACTGGACCCTCAGCCCGCCGGGCCGGTAGCGGCATCCACCGGCCTCGGCATCGCCCCGCCTTCGAGCGTTCTCACTTCAGCGGAGCCAGCAGCTTCCGCAAGCGCGCAAATCCGTCATGCCACGCCGTCACGTTGCCAGGCGTTGCGTCCGGAGCCTGCCCGGCACGCATAAATCCATGGCCCGCCCCGGCATAGGTCACCGGTTCGTACCGCTTACCCGCCGCCTTCATCCCATCGATCGTCGCCGGAATCGTCGCATCAATGCGCGCATCCTGCTCCCCGTAAAACCCATACACCGGAGCCGTGATCGACCGCATCTGGTCGGCCGCCGGCGGCGGACCGTAGAACACAAACGCCCCGGAGATCCCCGCCCGATGCGTCGCAAACGCAAACGTCTTACCGCCACCCCAGCAGAAC
>CALMVL010000263.1 GCA_937873265.1 uncultured Granulicella sp. | reverse complement strand
GCGGTGCGGGGGCGCGAGGTGATGGTGGTGGACGACATTTATACGACGGGGGCGCCGGTGCGGGAGTGTGCGCGGGTGTTGGTGGAAGCGGGCGCGGCGAAGGTTTGGGTGGTGACGCTAAGCCGGGCTCAGGCCGAGCGGACGGCGGTTTGGGAGGGCAGTGGGGCGAAGGTGGCGATGTGGGCGAAGGGGAATCCCTCGTCGTCAGTCTAGGTCTTGGTAGGAACTGGTTTGTTCTGGGAGTTAGGAGTTGGGCTTCGTAGGTTTGGTGTAGATGGAGGAGTGGCGATGCAGTCTGGGAGTCAGGCGGGGAAGTCGCGGAAGCAGCGATTGACGGGAAACCGGCATGCGGGGTATGGAACGGCGCACGGCGGCCGAGCACACGTGGCGCCGGCGGCAGCGGGGCTGACGGAGGCGGAGGTACGGGCCGGGGTGTTTCGGCAGCCAGCCATGCAGACGCCGGTGCTGGTGCTGAACGCGAGCTATGAGCCGATCAACATTTGCGGCGCGCGGCGGGCGCTGGTGCTGGTGTTGAAGGGGGTGGCGCGCACGGAGGAGCAGCAGGGGGCGACGCTGCATGCGCAGCGAATGACCGTGGCGATGCCGAGTGTGATCCGATTGCTGGAGTACCGAAGAATCCCGCACCAGACGCGGGCGTTAAGCCGGAAGAACATCCTGCTGCGGGACCGGAACACCTGCCAATATTGTCAGGTGGTTTTGCCGGCAGGCGAGCTGACGCTGGACCATGTGCTGCCGCGGTCGCGTGGCGGTCTGTCCACGTGGGAGAACCTGGTGGCGTGCTGCCACAGCTGCAACCGGCGCAAGGGCAATCAGCTGCTGGGTGAGATGACCGAGATGAAGCTGCTGCGGGAGCCGCGACCCTTCAGTCTGCACACGAGCCGGCATATCATGCGAATGATTGGATCAGCAGATGCGGCGTGGCGGAAGTATCTGTACTTCGAGGCAGAAGGAGCGGCGTAACGGGCGAAACTCCGCACGCGGTTAGCGGAGAGTGGCGAGGGGATGAGCGCGATCGGTGTGCATGGTGGGGGCCGACGCCAGGAGAGCCTGGGTGTACGGGTGGCGGGGATGACGAAAGATTTCAGAGGCGAGAGCGTCCTCGACGATCCGTCCGTGCTGCATAACGGTGACTCGGTCTTCGGGTCGATTGCAGGCTTGGGCGACGACCGCTAAGTCGTGCGAAATGAAGAGCATGGCAAGGTTATGCTGGTCGCGGAGGCTGGCAAGAAGATCCAGGATCTGTGCTTGGACGGTGA
>CALMVL010000262.1 GCA_937873265.1 uncultured Granulicella sp. | reverse complement strand
TGGAGCGGGAGACCGGGGTCGAACCGGCGACATCTTCCTTGGCAAGGAAGCACTCTACCACTGAGCTACTCCCGCTCACTCCGGTGAGTATAGCGGGGTGGAGTACGGGGGTCAACGGCGAGTGGATGCGGATGGACAGTTGGAGGGGCAGGGTGTCTCACTGCCGGGATAGCGCATCACACTGATGCAGGCGGGACCATGGCACGGCCACTTGACGAACGGCAGCAGATGCAGCACTGGCAGGCGCTGCTGGACTCAGCGGGTGAGGGGATCTGGGGTCTGGATCTGGACGGCAATTGCACGTTCGTGAATCAGATGGCCGCACAAACGCTCGGCTTCCAGAGTGAAGATCTGCTGGGTCAGAACATGCACGCCCTGGTGCATCACACGCGCGAGAACGGCACGCCGTATCCAGACGAGGAGTGCCCGATCTATGACGTAATCCGTAAGAACGAGCCGTTCCGGCAGCGGCAGGATACCCTCTTCCGCAAAGACCGGCAGCCGTTCCTGGCGGAGATCTCCGCGCAACCGGTGAGCGTGGAGGGCGAGGTCGTCGGGGTCGTGGTGACCTTTCGCGACGTGACCGCGCTCCGCCAGAAGGACAGCGCTTTGCGAGCCGCCTACGAAGAGGCGGCGCAGAGGACGGCGGAGCTCCGGGCGGTAATCGAGAGCATGCCACACGCGGTGTATGTCTCAACGTCGGATGGGCAGTTGCGCATGAATCGGAGGGCTCGCGATCTGAGCGGGGACCGGTTTCCGCCTGAGTTGCGAACGCTTGATGCCGCCCGGAGGGGGGAGTGCGTGACCGAGACTATGCACACGGGCGACCTTTGGATCCGGAGTGTGGGGGCACCGATCCGAATGAACGGAACGATCCTGGGCGGGGTGGCGGTGAACACGGACATCACGCTCACACGGCTCCAGGATGAGGCACTCCGACGGAGCGAGAAGTTGGCTGCGGTGGGACAACTGGCGTCCTCGATTGCGCATGAGATCAACAATCCTCTCGAGGCGATTACAAACCTGTTGTATCTCGTTCGACGGGCAGATTCGATGGAGGAGGTGCAGCAGTATGTGGCAGTTGCACAGAGCGAGTTGGCGCGGGTCACCGAGATCACGTTACAAACGCTGCGGTTTCATCGCCAGCAGAGCAAGGCGACGGCGGTGGATCTCGCAGAGTTGATGCGAGCGGTCATGACGCTCTATACCGGACGCCTGCTGGTGCGCAACATCGCGTCGGAGTGGAAACTGCTTGCCGCGCCAACCGTACTTTGTCTCGAAGGCGAGATTCGGCAGGTGCTGAACAACCTGGTCCGGAACGCGCTTGATGCCATGCAAGCCGGCGGTATGCTGATGCTGCGGGTGCATCCGCAGCACGACCTTACCGGACGGCCGGGAGCACGCATGACGATCGCGGACACGGGCGAGGGAATCAGCCCGACCATTGCGGGGCGGCTCTTTGAGCCATTTCAGACGACCAAAGAGACGACCGGTACGGGACTCGGACTATGGGTGAGCCGGGGGATCGTGGAGAAGCATGGAGGTCGCATTCATGTTCGCAGCCGGACCGGCGTTGGACATGGGACTGTGTTCTCAGTCTGGCTGCCGGTCGTGCCGGCGGCTAGTCTGTCGGCCGCGGAAAATCCGTGAGCTCGATGCGGGGACCGACCACGTTGCCTGGTCGCCGGCGGGCAACGTGGGGCGTAATCAGCAAGACGAGTTCGCTGGTGTCGTTCTCCCCGGTCCGATTTGCACCGAGGCTTTGGAAGCCCGGGATCTCGCCCAGCGCTGGGGTTCCGCTTACGGCGACAGCCTCGGTTTTACTGAGAGTGCTGATCATCAGGGCCGTGTCGCCGTCCGGGACGGTGATGTCGGAGGCGAACTGACGGCTGGCAAGCACGGGAATGTTGTCAATGGAACTGCCGCTCAGTGCTTCGATCTTGAGTTCGAGATGCATGCGGACTTCGCCGGATTTTTCTACGTTGGGCGTGGCTTTGAGGGTGATGCCGAGGTCCTCGTATTGGAACTGCGGGACGCTGTAGGACGAAGTGGAGCCGAGGTATTGGTTCAGCAGGGTAGAGGCGCTGACGCCGTTGATGGTCACGCCGGCAAGGGCAGAAGAGTTGGTGGTGCTACCGCTGGTGTAAATGCCGGTCTCAATGGGATAGCGCGTGCCGGAGCGGAATGTTGATGTTTGGCGGTCGCCGGCACGCAGCTGTATCTCATCCAGCATGCGGGTGTCGCTGGAGTTGAGCGAGAGCGAAAAACTGGCTCCGCCGGTCTCAGTAACGCCACTGAGTGTTAGACCATTACCGAAAAACCCGAGCGTATTGCTGAGCGTGGAGCTGGTCGCCAGGCCGGAGCCGATCAGGAAAACCGCTTCCGTGATGAGGTTTTGCGTGGCGTTGCCGGTCAAGGTGATGGCGCCGCTGGCGATTGCCTGATTGATGATGCTCTGGTTGGACGAGACAAGACTTTGCGCAGTGCTGGCAACGTTGTAGACGCCGAAGCCCTGCGGAAGCTGCGGACCGATGGATCGGGTACGGGTTCGGTCGACCTCGTAGAGCTTGAGATCGAAGACGACTTCGGCGTTTCCGTTAACGAGGTCGGCGACTGTGGTGTTGATGGCGCTGAGGGTCTCGCGAGGGGCCCGCAGCACGAGATCGCCGGAGTTGTTGCGAACGGCAATCTGCTTCACGTCGAAGACGCTCTTGAGAAGGTTGCCAAGTTCGCCCATCTGCTCCGGCGTCGACCCTGGAACGTAAATGGTTTCCTCGAGGAGGCGCTCAAACTTGTCCCGGTTTTCGGGCGTGTCTTTTGCCACCAGGACGCTGTTGCTGTCGAGCGGCACCACGAAGCTGTGGATCATGCTGAGAAGGATCGGAACGGCCTGCGTGTAGGTGGTCCGGTCGAGGTCGAAGCGCAGGTTCTCGCGGGCGACGGACTCGTCAAAGACGGCCCGGATGCCAAAGCCGGTCAGCACCTGCGTGGTGACGGTTCGGGCATCGCCGCGCAGGTGGAAGTCCCGTTCGGCCAGCGATGGCCGGAGTTCGATGGCTGGAGCGGGGGCGGGTGTGTCGTGAAAGCGGTCTGACGGATCGACCACCGGAGTGGTTCCAGGTGTTCCTGTGCCGGGCGCAAAGTGCTGCGCGACGACGGCGTTGTCAGGGTCGATCTGCCGGGCCTGCGCCAGCAGGGCATTCGCCCGAGCTGCGTCGCCGGCGGCGCGCGCGTTTCCGGCTTGCTGCACCAGTTCGGTCAGGCGATGCTCGCGGGCGAGCGTGAGGGCTTTGCTGTAGTCAGCATTTGCCGGGTCCAGCCCGTGCGCTTTCGCAAACTCCTGTTCAGCGTCCACAAGTTGGTCATGATCCAGAGCGCGCGCGCCGCGAACGTAGGCGTTCTGCGCGGAGCGGATGTCATGGTCGGAAACAGCGGGTGCGGGTTGCTGCGCCATCAGGCCAGGGTGGCTCGCACAAGAGAACAAAACAAGCGAGACGGCGGCAGAGACGAGGCGGAGGTGGGAAGAGTGGGTAAGCAAGCGTTGGCGTACACGAAAGGGGACGCTTGCGATTAGACGAGCGTGCATGGGAAGCGGAAGCTAGCGAGCGCTGGAGATGCTTTGAACAAGGGGGCGATCGCTCGCGGGCGGACGTCGCATGCCGTTGCGGATGGCGGTGGTGTTCATGTCGAGTTCAGCCAGGGTGCGGCTCAGCGTATTGCGGTGCATACCCAGCTCTTCGGCTGCTTTGCACTGGTTGCCTCGATGGCTGGCCAGCACTTCGAGGATGTAGCGGCGCTTGAACTGGCGCACGGCTTCTGCATACGGAATGCCGGCGCTGTGCATCTGGGTGACGAGACTGTGCAGTTCGCGTTTCACGATTGTTGCTCCTCGCTTGCTGTCACACACGAAGGTGGGACGAGAGCCTCATTGTCACCCTAAGATGGCGGCTTGATCCAGTGGGCAGGCCTGTGCTTGAGCGCGTGGGTTCCACCGGCAATCTGGGCCCGAAGGTCTGACGGTACGAAGAAGGATAGCGCATGCGCCCCGGCGAGGAAATAGGGAGCAAAACGGGAGGCGCGGAGTGCCGGAACTGTGGGCAAAAATGCCGTTATGCCCATCAGAAGCACGGTCCCGAGCAGAAATCCGCGGGCGAGACCAAAGGCCCCGCCAGCAAGACGGTCGAGCAGACCAAGGCCGATCGTGGAGGCGGTGCGACGAAAGAAGCGACCAAGCAGGCCGAAAAACATGCCTATCCCCAAGGTGATCAGAAGAAAGGCTGAGAGGTCCGCGGCGGCGACGGGCAGCCAGCGCTCCAGCCAGAGCGCAACCGGGGCATAGTACCAGCTGGCAAGAACAAGACCGGCAACGAGGCCGAGGAGGGAGCAGAGCTCGCGGAGCAGGCCGCGCGCCAGCGCCAGCGCAGTTGACCCGGCGAGAATCGCGAGCAGGAGCCAGTCAAACGCGGTGAGCGAGGCAAGGCGCGCGGAGGCATCTGAGGGCGTCATCACCATGCGATCTGTGAGTGTACGACTTTTCCGGCAGTGACACAGCGGGGCAGAACGGCCTCTCAGGTGTTGAGGGAGGTTCTACCTGTCAACAGGTGAAAGGCGTCCATGTACTTCGCGCGCGTCTGCTCGACGACGGCGTCAGGGAGCGGCGGCGCGGGGGCCTGTTTGTTCCACGAGATGCCCTCGAGGTAGTCGCGGACGAACTGCTTATCGAACGAGGGCTGCGCTCCGCCGGGCTTGTAGGTAGCGGCGGGCCAGTAGCGGGAAGAATCGGGGGTGAGGACCTCGTCCGCCAAAATGGTCTCGGGGTCGTCGGCATCAGTCGTAACGGCGCCGAACTCAAACTTGGTGTCGGCGAGGATCAGACCTTTGGTGGCAGCGTGTGCCGAGGCCCGTGCGTAGATGCGGAGGGTGAGGGCACGCAGCTGCTCAGCGGTCGGGCCGCCCACCTGCTCGACGACGACGTCAAAGGAGATGTTCTCGTCGTGGCCGCCGGTGTGGATCTTCGCAGCGGGGGTGAAGATCGGCTCCGGCAGCTGGTCGGATTCGCGCAAGCCGGCGGGCAGGCGGATGCCGCAGATGGCACCGGTGTCTCGATAATCTTTCCAGCCGGATCCCGAGACGTACCCGCGGACGACACACTCGATAGGAAACATGGTCGCGCGGCGGACCAACATGCTGCGGCCTTCGAGCTGATGCTCGAACTCCCGCAGGCGAGGCGGGTAGAGGTCAGCCTGAGCGGTGAGGAGGTGGTTCGGAACGAGGTCACGGAGGTAGTCGAACCAGAAAAGGGAAAGTTGTGTGAGGATGCGGCCCTTATCCGGAATGCCGGTCGCGAGAACGTGGTCGAAGGCGGAGATGCGATCGGTTGCAATGAACAGGAGGCGGTCGTCGGGCAGGGCATAGATGTCGCGAACCTTGCCTTGCGCGGTTCGCCGGAGAGAGCCAAGGTTGGTGCTGAGCAGAGCGGGCATGGACTTTGACGGTAGCACCTCCGCGCTGGCTAACGGAGGGGAAGGAGGACGGAGTGTTGCTCCGCGGCTGGATGGCCGGGCCACTCGGGGCAGGTGACGCGGACGGTTCGGCCCCCGGGCTGCAGGACGGCATACATGGCGTGGGTGTCGCACTGGGTGTCAAAGAGTCGGGCGGTCTCGCGGCGGCGGCGCAGAAAGGGCGCCCAAGCGGGATGGCTGTAGATATTGAACTCCGCGCCGTCGACCGCGACCGGGCTGGTTTGGATGCGGCGGAGTTCACTATAAAGACCGTTCCCGATCGGCGCCACAAGGGGCGGCGTGCGATCGAAGAGTTCGGTGAGCGGAAGCAGGACGGTTGCGGCAAGCACCGGAAGCGCGAGAATCGCGCCGACGGTGGACGTGAGCCATCGCGGGCGCATCAGCGAAAAGCGCGCGAGCAAGATGCCGTAGCCGGCGAGGCAGAGCCAGTTCAGGGCCGCTTCGATACGAAAGGACGTGCTGTAGTTGGTGAGAAGGCCGAGGCCGCGCAAGATCATAGCGATCAGCGCCGCGAGGAGGATGCGCTGCTGCGCTCTTCGCGAGATGCTGTCCCACCGCCAGCGAAGCAGCAGGGTGGCGATGGCCAGTGCCGCGAGAACGCCAAAGGTGAGCGGCAGGTGCATAGGGCAAGCTTAGCTGCGGAGCCGCGGCGCGGGCAATGATGCAATCTGGGTAGAGCGGAGCGGCTCAGGCGACAGCGAGGCGGGACGACGCGTCCCGGCGCGTGACCTGGTCACGCCGGCCGGTGAGATTGACGGAAACCACTTTAGAAACGCCCGGCTCCTGCATGGTAACGCCGTAGATGACGTCGGCCTCGGCCATGGTGCGCTTGGAGTGAGTGATAACGACGAACTGCGTGGTCGCGCTCATGTCGTGGATAAGCCTGGCGAAGCGGCCGACATTGGTCTCGTCGAGCGGTGCGTCGACTTCGTCGAGAACGCAGAAGGGCGCGGGCTGGAACTGGAAGATGCCGACCAGAAGCGAGAGCGCAGTCAGCGCCTTTTCGCCGCCCGAGAGAAGAAGGATATTCTGCAGCTTCTTGCCCGGTGGCGAGGCGATGATATCGATGCCCGACTCGGCGGCGTTCTCCTCGTCGGTGAGGCGCATCATGGCCTGCCCGCCGCCGAAGAGCTTCGCGAACGCGACGGAGAAGTTTTCGTTGATGATGCGGAAGGCCTCGTCGAACTTGATGCGCGAAACGTCGTCGATCTCCTTGATGGAGGCTTGCGTGTTGTGGATGGAGTCGAGCAGATCCTGTCGCTGGGTTTCGAGAAAGCCGTGGCGTGTGGCGGCCTCGGTGTATTCCTCAAGTGCCATCATGTTAACGGGACCCATCGCGTCCATCCTCGATCTGAGCGCGCGTGCCTGCTCTTCCTGCTCAGCGAGTGGGTGGCCCGCGATGCGGTCGATGCCTTGGTCCTGGCGCAGCTCGGAAGAGGGAACGCCGAGCTCGTTCAAGCAGGCGGCCTCGATGTGCTCGATATCGGAGGAGAGTTTGGCGGAGCGTGCGGAGAGTGCAGCGCGCTGATCGCGGAGCTGCTCGGTTGTGGTACGGAGAGCGCGCAGGCGGGTGTCAAGCTCGGCCACACGGGAGCGCAGGATGGCGGCTTCTTCGCTGAATCGGGCAACTTCAGCAACCGCAGTGCCGCGGGTCTCGGTAAGCGCGGAGTGCTGCCCGACGAGCTCGGCGCTTTCCTGCTCGCGCCGATGTTTCTCGCTCGCGGCGGAGGCGAGCTGGCCCTCAATCTGCTCGATGCGGTGCTGCTGCCCGGTGAGCAGGCGGTGCGTCTGGTCGAAGTTGGCCTGTGCGTTGCGGCGGCGCTCTTCGAGGCTGGCCAGGGCAGCGGCGGCTGCAGCGGCGGCCTCCCGCAGAGCTTCGCGGGTGTGCCGAAGCTCCACAAGCTGCGCCTGCAGCTGGTGAAAGGTCGCATCCAGAGCGGCATGCTGCGCTTCAAGATCGCCGGCCTCGTGTTGCCGCCCCTGAATAAACTCCTGGCGGGAACTGCGCTGGTCGCGATTTCGCTCGGTGGCGAGCTGCCAGTCCTGCAGTCGGCGCTCGATGCGGGCGGCTTCGGACTCCATCTGGCGGAGCGCTGCGCCGGAGTTGGCGGCCTCGCGCTCGCCCTCGCGTCGCTGTTGACCCTTACTCTCAAACTCGGCGTTCAACTCGGCAATGCACTTCGCGAGCGAGGCAGTTGCAAGGTCTGTCTGGGCGAGCTCGGCTTCGACCCCGCCCAGCTTGCGTTGCACTTCGGCCAACTCGCGCTTGAGCGAGAGCGGTCCCTGAGCGCGCACGCGCCCGGCGGTCACGGTGACGTTGTGGAAGGTTTCGCCAGTGGGCGAAAGATAAAAGGCCTGCGGGTTGGCAAGGGCGAGCGACCGAGCCGCGGCAGAGTCTGTGGCCACAAAGCCTTCGCGCAGCTTGGGCAGGATCACCTCAAGCGAACGGCCAAAGCCGTTGAGCACGCGGACGCAGTCGGTAAGCGGAACAGCATCACGGCTCGCGGCTGTCTGGCTGGCCATGCCTTCCGTGAAGGGGAAGTTGGCCTGCGCCTCACTTGGATGGACCAGAAAGGTGGCCCGGCCGGCAACGTCACTCTGCAGCAGGTTGATCCCGGCGTCGGCCGCGTCCCAGCTCTTGACCACAATGTAGTTCAGCTCGTCACGCAGGAACTCGTCGACGACTTGCTCGTACTTCGCCTCAACCTCGAGGAAGTCCGCAAGCGTTCCAACGGGCGCCATGCCGGCCTGACTCTCCCGCGCTCGCTGAGCATTCGCCTTAAACAGGTTTCGAACGGTGTCGGTAGAGTAGCTGTGCTCGTGGATGAGCGCTTCGAGCGAAGCGCGTCGGCCAAGCAGCGTTGCGACCTCGCCCCGCAGCTGATCTCCCCGATGTTTTGACTGCGCCTCTTCGGAGCGGCGCGCTTCGACGTCCAGACGAAGCTCGCCAATCTCGGCCTCAAGACGCTGCAGACGTTCGGTGACCGACTCGAACGAGATTCGCGCCTGCCCGCGCTGCAGGCCAAGGGCATCGAGTTCCTGACGCGCGATGTCGGATTCCTTTCGGAGACGGTCTGCCTCGTGCTCGAGACCCGCAAGGGCTGCCTCGGCCTGGGCGATCTCGTTACGGGTCGCGTTCGCGCGCTGCATGGCGGCAAGGGCGTTGCGTCGGTACTGCTCCGCCTGCTGCTCAACCGCGCTAACCGTTCGACCGGCCTCGTGCACCTTCTGTTGCTGCTCGGCTGCCGTCTGGCGAGCGATGCCGGACTCGGCGGTTGCGCCTTCGAGAAAGACGCGGTGCTCGGCCAGCTCGCGGTCCAGCTGGTCGAGCTGCGATCGGGCCTGCGCCTGATCGGCCGCGCCAGACATCAGCCGGGTGGCGAGATCGTCGATGCGGTCGGCATTAGCAGATGTGCGGGCCGCAATGCGTTCGAGCTCGACCGCAGCGTGGTTGGCGGTGGCGTTCGCCTTCCGAAGTTCCGCATCGAGCTCGTAGCCCTGCCCGAGCCCCGCGCGGTGGTGGCCGTCGAGATCTTCGATCGCGGCGCTCTGGCGGTCGATGGCGTCCGTAAGTCCGGCGAGCCGGTCGTGGACCGCGGTCTGCTCGGTGTCCAGTTCGCGCATGCGGCTGGCGAGCACAATACGCAGCTTGGTGCGCAACTCGTCGCGCAGCGCGCCGTAGCGCTCGGCTTTGGCGGCCTGGCGCTTGAGCGTTGTCACCTGACGCGTCACCTCCTCGAAGATGTCGTTGACGCGGGACAGGTTCTCCTTGGCGGATTGCAGCCGAAGCTCGGCCAGGCGCTTCTTATTTTTGAAGCGCGTAATCCCGGCGGCCTCTTCGAGGATGCCGCGCCGATCGAGCGGCTTGGAGCTGAGCAGCTGGCCGATGCGCTCCTGACCGATCATGGCGTAGCTTTCGCCGCCGAGGCCGGTACCCATAAAGATGTCCTGGATGTCGCGCAGGCGGCAGATCTTGCCGTTCAGCAGGTACTCGGAGTCACCGCTGCGGAAGAGGCGGCGCGTGACCGTGATCTCGCCTGCGCGAACCGGGGTGCGGGCAAATTTGCGGCGGCGGATCTTGAGGACGACCTGGTCGGGGTTGTTGGCCGGGTCAGCGGCTTCCGCGGGTGTGCCGGCGGTAGCCGCGGACGCGGCATCCAGGCCAGCCTTCGTACCCGCTGCTTCGGTCTCGTAGATCACGCCGGGCTGCGACTCGGCAACGGTCGCTTCCGTCTCTTCCGCTTGCTGCCGCCGGATGGCGTTCTCGTCCCAGTCAGAGGCAGTCTGGTCCGAGAGCACGAGCTCGGGCCCGTCCTGTAGATGATCCGTGCCGTCGAAGATCTCAGGATCGACCAGCGTGAGCGAGACCTCGGCCATGCCGGTCGGCCTTCGGTCGCGCGTTCCCGCAAAGATGACGTCCTCCATCCTGATGCCGCGCAGCGACTTGGCGGATTGTTCCCCGAGAACCCAGGTGATCGCGTCCGAGATGTTGGACTTTCCGCAGCCGTTCGGGCCAACGATGACCGCGATGCCTTCTCCCGCAAGTTGTATGTCGACCCGATCACAGAAGGACTTGAAGCCTAGGATCTGGACTTTTTTTAGCTTCAGCACGGTTCCTCCTGTAGTCTCGGCCGACGTCTGCGGATGCGATCCCTCAGCTCTTCACCCTCTTCAAACTATCCGACCGAAGAAGTGGACGCAATGCATCAGGGTTGGTTCGTCCCCAACATCTTGTGGATAAGGGAGCCGGAACACCACGGGCAGAATGAGGCAGGCAGATACTTGCACCCGCACGACTGGAAGTTACCCCGGAGACCGGGCAGGGCACAATCCTGATTGCGCTTCACTGACTCTGGTTCCTATAATTCGCTTCACATCATCTTCGGTGTGCGTACGGCTGAGGCTCGCGACGCTGCACCGGACGGATCGCTGGCCCGCATGGGCTATTATTTGTTTCACATGCGCCGCTGCGGTCGTGCCGCGGACGGCATCGAAGTAGACGGAATTCCCGAGGAGTGTTGAATGAAGAAGGCAGTCGTTGCATCGTTCCTGGCAGCCGCATCCGCGGCGGCAGTCCTGGCCTCCGGAGCTCCCCTGGCGATCGCACAGACCCCGGCGACCGCCGGAACGCAGCAGGGGGGCGCAAACAGCCAGGTTCAGATGTCTCAGGCGGAGTACACCGCCTACAACAATGCGATCTCGCAGACGACGCCGCAAACCAAGGCGCCGGCACTTGAGGCGTATCTGACGGCGTACCCGCAGTCAGCCGTCAAGGCTGACGTGCTGCAGCAGCTGATGATCGCTTACAGTGGCTTTGACCCTGCCAAGACGCTGGACGCTGCCGACCGGCTGTTGCAGGTGGATCCCAACAACATCCGCGCCCTCACGTTTGAGGTTTACTTCCGCAAGACCCAGGCCGACCAACTGACAGATACGGCGGCCAAGCAGACCTCGCTTGACCAGGCGGCCAGCTATGCGCAGAAAGGTATCGCAGCGACCAAGCCGAAGGACATGAGCGATGACGATTTCAAAAAGATTACCGACAGCGCTTATCCGATCTTTTACAGCGCCATCGGCACCGCAGCGCTGAACCGGAAAGACACCGCAACAGCAATCGACAACTTTAAGAAGGAGCTCGCGGCCGTTCCCGTCGCAACGACGCAGCAGCCCGGACCGGTTCTGCAGGATACCTACTTCCTGGGCCTGGCGTACCTCCAATCTGCACCGCCGGATTACATCAACTGCACGTTCTACATCACGCGCTTTGTGAGCTACGCACCCGAGCCCTACAAGACGCAGATGGCCCCGACCGCCCAGTACTGCTACAAGAAGTACCACGGCAACGCGGACGGTTACAGCGCCGTGCAGACTGCGGCTCAGGCCAATCTGAACCCGCCTGCAGACTTCAAAATCACGCCTGCGCCCTCTCCGGCGGACATCGCCGACCAGACCGTGAAGTCCACCTCTGACCTGTCGACCTTGGCGCTCAGCGACAAGGAGTTCATCCTTCAGTATGGCAAGCAGGACGATGCCGACAAGGTGTTTGCGACGGTGAAGGGCAAGTCGGTGGAGATTCCAGATGCGACTGTGATCAGTGCCACCGATACCGTGATCACGGCTGCTGTTTCGGATGACGCGGTGCAATCAAAGACAGCCGACTTCACCTTCAACATGAAGGAGCCGCTCAAGACGGTTCCGACGGTCGGCTCCAAGGTGACACTCACCGGCACATACGCGTCGTATTCGAAGGGCGGCTCGGACGCTTCTTCGACGACCTCTACGACCGGAACCAGCGCAGCCTCCACGACCGGAACCAGCGCAGCCGCGACAACCGGAACCAGCGCGACCTCTACGACGGACGCGACCAGTGCGGGAACGGGCGCGTCGGGGTCCACAACCACGACCGGGACACCAAGCGCCGCGTCCACTACGGCAGGAACCACATCCGCCGCGAGCAGCGGAGCGCTGATGATCACGATGAGCGACGGAGCCGTCGTGACCAAGACGACTCCGAAGCGGACGACCACGACGCATCGTACGGCGACCCACCACTAGAGCAATGTTTCTTCCCGGGGAGGCGAGCCAAATTCGGCTCGCCTCTGCTGTTTGTGACACAGGGCACGTCAAGGACCAGCGTATGTGCCCGATTCGAGGGATGGCCGTAGGACAAGGCGCGCGAGCAGCATGGAGGCATGGCTCTCCTTGCTGCACCTTTTCTCCGTGTTGCCGTCGTCGCTCTGGGCTCCGCGCTGTGTCTTGCCGCACCTGCGGTGGGGCAGGGCTCGGCCCGCGTGGAGGGGCGAGCTGTGGATGCGAGCGGCCTTCCCCTCCGGAATGCCGTGGTCCGGCTCGTCTCCGATCCGAAGTCTCAAACCAGCAGTCGCCCGTGGAGGTACACGCTGCTTGCGGACTCGCTGGGAAAATTCAGCCAGGGCGGTTTGGCTCCGGGAGCCTACCTGGTGATGTTGTTCTCCGGAGAACGGGCCGAGCACGTCTTGAACACCGTCTTCTTGCGACCGGGCGGAACGACGGTGCTCGACTTCGCCAAACCGTCGAGCGAACAGGCCAGCAGATCGCGTCCAGTGGCCAGAAACTTCGTGACGCGCGTGAGCTCCAAGACGTCCGCTCTGGCGAGGTAGCATCGCGGCCGGTGAGCCCGTTCGTTCGCCTCACCAGCCTGTTGCCCAATTGGCTCAGCTGGTAGCCGCTACTCTCCAAGCATGATGCGGCGAATGCCGCTGGAGCGCCCGGTGGCGCCATCGCAGGAGATCAGCGTGGCGCACATCTTTGGATTGCCCTTTGCGGCCTCGAACTTGCCCGGCATGCCGGTAAGAAAGCGATGGAGCGCCAGCTCGGTCTCGACGCCAATGACGGAGTCATACGGTCCCGACATGCCGACGTCGGTCTGAAATGCGGTGCCGCCAGGAAGCACTCGCTCGTCTGCGGTCGGGATATGTGTGTGCGTGCCGAGCATGGCGGTGACACGGCCGTCCAGATACCAGCCGAGGGCGACCTTTTCGCTGGACGCCTCGGCGTGGAGATCGACCAGAATCACCTTGGCGCCGGACTCGCGAGCTACGGTGCCGAGCAGCTCATCGGCTTTGCGGAACGGATCGTCGCAGGAGCTCATGAAGACTCTGCCCTGCAGGTTGATGACGGCGTAGCGCTGGCCATTGGCGAGCGAGCCCTGGTAGAGGCCGAAGCCGGGCGTTCCGGCAGCGTAATTGGCCGGACGAAGCACGCGCCGGCCGCGTCCGTGGGATTCGGCCGAAACGGCCATGTAGTCGAAAATCTCGCGCTTATCCCAGATGTGATTCCCGGTCGTGATCACATCCGCGCCCCAGTCGAAGATCTCCTCGGCGAGTTGCGGGGTTATGCCGAAGCCGCCGGCTGCGTTTTCGCCGTTGATTACGAGGAGGTCGACTGTGTTCGATTCGAGCACATGCGGCAGGTGCTCCCGGACGATGTGCCGGCCGGCGGAGCCGAACACATCGCCGACAAAGAGGATATTCATCGCTCCCGAGGGTAGCATGCTGGCTCGCGCGCGCTGCCGAGGCTCCCTCTGTGGTAGCTTGCTTGGCATGGCGCAGAGTGGGCGATTCAGTCTGAGTGTGCGGGTGTTGACGGTGCTGGCAGCAGAACCTGGGACGATGCACACTTCGGTTGCCATCGCGGAGCAACTGGGCGAGAGCGCCGTGATGGTGCGGCGCACGTTTCTGCTGTTGCAGAAGGCGGGCCTGATCTCGCAGCGCAAGGGGCCGAGTGGCGGGGCAAAGCTGGAAGTTCCCGCAAAGCAGATCGGGCTTGGAGATGTGTATGCTGCTGCGCATGCGAACTGGCTGATGGTGGGTAACGGCGTGGCCGGCCTCGATCCGCTGATGAAGCGGGTGCGCAAGGACGCGGTGACGGCGATGAACGAGACGACGCTGGCGCAGGTAGTGAAGCGGCTCCGCAAGCCGCAGCAGTAGAGCAGACATAATGGCAAGAGACGAGAAGCCCTCGCTCATCGCCTGGTCAGTACGATGTAGAGGCACTGTGGCCGTGTGATCCGGTGATGCCGCGTCACTCGCCGGCGTCGACGTACTCGGTTCCGGGTGGTTCCGCCTCTGCGCCGACCTCGAACTGCTCGACCGATCGGCCCTGCGGGCGCATGAGCGGGAAGAGGATGACGTCGCGGATGGAGCGCGACCCGGTGAGCAGCATAGTCAGGCGATCGATGCCGATGCCTTCGCCGGCGGTGGGCGGAAGGCCGAAGCCGAGCGCGCGGACGTAGTCCTCGTCCATCTCGGCCATGGCTTCTTCGTCGCCGCGGGCGCGCTCGGCCAGCTGGGCTTCGAAGCGCTTGCGCTGCTCGTCTGGGTCGTTGAGCTCGGAGAAGGCGTTGCCGACCTCGAAGCCGCCGATGTAGAACTCAAAGCGCTCAACCCAGTCGGGCTCGTCGGGCTTTTGCTTGGAGAGGGGCGAAACGGCTAGAGGGAAGTCGTAGATGATGGTGGGCTGGATGAGGTTTGGTTTCCAGATCTCCCCGAGCGACTCGAACAACGTAGCGATCGAGCGGCCAAGAGGGTGTGCCGAGCCCTTTATTTCATCCCTAATTTTCTGGAAGAGGATGGCGAGAGCGTAGGGATATCTAAGATGTTCCTGCTCAGCAGGTAAGTTTTTGATTTGTCCATTCTCGTCTCTCACTTGGCGCGAGTTGAAAGCGATAAGGAACTCGTGGATGCGACTTACTTCAGACGCAAGCGCCGATGAGGAATTGAAGACGTCATGTGAGGGACGAGGAAGTACCTCTTCAGGCCAGAACTTTACGATTGCCTCGCGCATACTGAGCTTCTGCCATTTGCGGAGGTCGATCTCGTGGCCACTGAAGTGGGTGATCGTGGTGCCGTTCACCTCGACGGCGACCTGCGTAATGAGCTCCTGCGTGAGGTCCATCAGGTCGTGGTAGTTCGAGTAGGCCTGGTAGAACTCGAGCATGGTGAACTCGGGGTTGTGCTGGGTGGAGACGCCCTCGTTGCGGAAGTTGCGGTTGATCTCGTAGACGCGGTCGAGGCCGCCGACGACGAGGCGCTTGAGGTAGAGCTCGGGCGCGATGCGCAGCGACAGGGGGATGTCGAGCGCGTTGTGGTGCGTCTTGAAGGGGCGGGCCGCGGCGCCCCCGGCGACCGTGTGCATCATGGGCGTTTCGACCTCGAGGTAGCCGCGGTCGTCGAAGAAACGGCGGATCGCTCGCAGGATGGCGGCTCGCTTGACGAAGACTTCGCGGACGTTGCGCGGGGCGTCCATGTGCTGGGCGTCGG
>CALMVL010000261.1 GCA_937873265.1 uncultured Granulicella sp. | reverse complement strand
GGCAAGCTGGTCTCGATCGAGGACACCGTGCGCTCGTTCAAGGCGATCGTCGCCGGCGAATACGACCACCTGCCGGAGAGCGCCTTCTACATGGTGGGCTCCATCGACGAGGCGGTGGCCAAGCACGAAGGCTCGAAGAACAAGGATGAGAAGAAGGGCTGAGCCGGTGCCGGTCGACGTCGAGATCGTCAGCCCAGAGAAGCGGCTGCTCGCGCGCGCGGTGGACATGGTGGTGATGCCGGGCTCCGAGGGCGACCTCGCGGCGATGCCCGGGCACGCGCCGATGATCATCCTGCTGCGCGGCGGCGTGGTGTCGCTGCACGAGGGCGGCCGGGTCACCGACGAGTTCTTCGTCGCCGGCGGCTTCGCCGAGATCACCGGCGAGCGCTGCACCATCCTGGCCGACGAGGCGACCCCGCTCGCCGAGCTGTCGCGCGCCGAGGGCGAGACCAGGCTGGCCGACGCCGAGCGCGCCTACGACGAGGCCGACAAGAGCGACATCACCACGCTGGGCCCGTTCATGGACCGCATCCAATCCGCGCGAGCGCAGATCGAGTCCGCCAAGGCGTAGCGGGGGACTCGCCCAACCCGCCGCAGATCGATCGCCCGCCTTGAGGCTGGATGGCTTGCATGAACCGCCGCCTCGCCGTCCTGCTGCCGCTCCTCCTGCTGACCCCGGTGGGCAGCCGTGCGGACGCCCTGTTCCAGAGCACGAGACCGATCACCGCCTGCGCTGACGCTCGATGGGTGGTGCGCGTCCAGACGGACTCCCAGTGCTTCGCGGTCACCCCGGACCAGCGATGGCAACGGATCTCCACCAGGAACGGTCTGCTGTTGCTCCGGCGAACCCCCGCGGTCGCGGGTGAGCCGCCGCTGTATTTCCGACGGGCGGACGTCACCCGCTCGATCCCGCCCGCCGCGGCCGCCGAACCTGCGGCTCGCCTCCCAATCACGCGTGCCTTCAGGCAAGCCGCTGCCGTCCTTCGACGATCTCGCGCGCACGAGGGCAGCGACGTCGGCGGCCTCGGACTGTTGTTCCTTCTGCTGGCCGCCGGAACGGCCGCAGGAGCCAGGGCGGCCTACCCCCGCATGAAACGAAACCGCGCCCTCAGGATTGCGCGGGCCGAGATCGCGGCGCAGCAGCAGGCTCTCCGGATCAGGCGGCTGCAACTGGTGACAGTGGACCATTACGGAACCGAAGAACTCGACCGATGGAGCAAGGAGAAGGAGAAGTTCTGCCGGACCCGCATCGTGAAACGGCTGGATTCAAAGGGCTTGTCCAGCCAGTGGCCGCTGATCTCAAAGAAGGTCGACGCCCAGATCGAAAGATCGGCAGCGAAAACCGCCATCACCGGCGAAAGAAGGCCGAAACAATTTCAGAGCGATCCGCAGGTCTTCCACCCGAACATGGATCCTCTCGACTACGAACGGCACTGCGCCTTGCTTCTCCGCAGATCGGGTTGGGACGCGCGGGCGACCGGTGCGAGCGGCGATCAGGGAACCGATGTAATCGCACACCGAAACGGCAAATACTTCGTTCTCCAGTGCAAGCTCTACAACCATCCAGTCGGCAACAACGCCGTCCAGCAGGCCTCAGCCGCCCGCCTCCATCAACGGGCGGACTGGGCCGCCGTCGTCTCGAATGCAAACTTCACAACGTCAGCCCGACAACTCGCGGAAACCAACTCCATCTACCTTCTGCATCATGAGCAACTCCAAGCCTTTGACCCGGTGTGGCAGGATCAGGATTACACCTGTATTCGACAGCGATCTTCCCGCAAGGCAGGTGCATGAGACTAAAACCGGGTTCGCTCGTCAGCTTAGTGCTTGGTCAGACTGGCCGATAGCGGCCGGTCCGCTCTTGAGGCGACGCCAGTGAGAAGCGGACGTTCGTCGCTCGGCTCGGTGTTCCACTGGGGTCGGCCCACGGCAGGGATCCGGATCAGTGGCGGTGCAGATCGATCCTGGCCCGAAAGTCAAAAGGCAGCGCTGCTGGAACCCCATTCTGAAAGTGCCAAGGTAGTGCTAGTCAGTAGCATTGGACGGCAAAGACGGCAGCCCAAGTTCCTTCAGAAAGACATTGTGCTTGGCCGCTGCGGCGACCAGATCGCGCTCGGCGCTAACAAGGTCTGCATGGGTGGCAGTTAAATCGATCTCTAGTTCATCTTGATTGATGCTGACGTACCGGGAGATGTTCAGGTTGTAGTCGTTCGCCTCGATCTCATTCATCTCAACGCGCCGGGCGTATCGCTCGACCGGCATCGCCGGCCGCTCGCGGTAGGTCCTAATAATCCGATCGATGTGCTCGTCGGTCATGTAGTTCTGCCGCTTGCCCTTCGTAAAGTTCTCCGGACCACTGGCGTTGATGAACAGCACGTCATCGGGCTTCTTGCACCGCTTCAGTACTAGAATGCACACGGGGATGCCGGTTGAATAAAACAGGTTCGCGGGCAGCCCTATCACGGTGTCGATGTATCCGTCCTTAAGAAGCTTCGTGCGAATACGCTCCTCGGTGCCGCCGCGGAACAGAACGCCGTGCGGCAGGATGATCGCCATTACGCCCTGATCGTTAAGGTAATTGAACCCGTGGAGCAGGAAAGCGAAGTCAGCGGCTGACCGCGGGGCCAGCCCGTAGTTCTTGAACCGCACGTCTTCGCCCAGCGCCTCAATCGGATCCCAGCGGTAGCTGAACGGTGGATTGGCGACCACTGCGTCAAATTTCAGCATCTTCGCCGGGTTTGTGTCGCGGAGGATGTCCCAGTCACTTCGCAGTGAATCCCCGTGGTAAATCTCGAACTCCGTATCCTTTACCCCATGCAGCAGCATGTTCATGCGAGCGAGATTGTATGTCGTGATGTTCGATTCTTGACCGTAGATCTTGCCGATCGTGCCGCCTGCCTCCGAGACGCGGTGCCGGACATTGAGCAGCAGCGAGCCGGAACCGCAGGCGAAATCAAGGACACTTTCCAGCCGCTTGCGCGGGCCGGTCGCGGGCTCCTGGCCGTCGAGCGTGACGATCGCCGAGAGGATGTCGCTGATCCGCTGCGGCGTGTAGAACTCACCCGCCTTTTTGCCCGACCCGGCCGCGAACTGGCCGAGCAGGTATTCGTAGGCGTCGCCAAGGATGTCGGTGTTGGCTGAGAACTCGGCAAGACCCGCTGCGATCCTCGTGATGATCGCGCAGAGGCGCGCGTTGCGTTCCGGGTAGCCCCGTCCAAGCTTATCCGACCCGAGACTGATCTCCGAGAATAGCCCTTGAAACGTGCTCTCGAACGACTCTGTCTCGATGTATTTGAAGCCCGTCTGCAGGGTTCGAAGCAACTCCGCATCCTGCGTGCGGGCCAGATGAGCGATATTCGTCCACAGATGTTGGGGCCTGATGACGTAGTGCGCCTTGCGCCGCATCTGCTTTTCGAACACGGCCACGTCATCTGGGTTATTGGCATACCACACCGACAGTGGCGACCGTCCGCCGTTGCCGATGGCGCTCGGGTCCGGATAGTCCCTGCCCAGCTCGCGCTTCGCTGCCGTCTCGTAGTTATCCGAGAGGTAGCGTAGGAACAGAAATGCGAGCATATAGTCCCGAAAATCATCCGCGTTCATCGCCCCGCGTAGCTGATCAGCTATATTCCAAAGAATATTTCCTAGTTTTTCCCGGTCGCCTTCGGTCATTTGTGGTCAATCATCCTCTCAGGCGGGAGGCAGGAGTTCTGGGTTAAATGCGTAGCGGCTCGTGAATTCGTAAAGCATCTTTCGGAAATATTGCTTATTTTCCTCCAGCATCTCCCGCGGCTCGTAAAGCGAATATCCGCCGTGGCTCAGCAGGTTCAGCAGCCGAGTGTGCAGCACGCCATTGATATCGCTCTCCTCGCGTTTAATGCACTCAGCAAAGTTACCGTATCCATGGAAGCTCGCTGTTTTCTCCGCAATCGCACGGAGCACGTTGAAGTGATGGGTGAAGATCTCACCGGATCTGGCCACCTCGTGAAGCTCGATCAGGTTGGCCACGTGGTGAAAGAACGGCGTCGCCACAGTGTCGCGGACGGCGTATGCATCCGACGAGCGAGACCGGCTCAGGAAGAGGCGCTTGGATCCCCTCTTCAGCTCGTTCCACAAAACATTGAAGAAGAGCGGGTGATGCGTAGATATGACGAACTTCGGTGAGTTGGTGGAGTCCTTCAGCATCCTAGCTAGATGCGTCGCAACGGCGACGGCATTCTGCTCGTCAAGCGACGAGATTGGGTCATCGATGTAGATGTAACTCACCCATTTGTACGCTTCAGCCCCGTCCAGCACGAGCCGCACGATTGCTAGGAAGAAGCACCAGATGAAGATGTTCTCCTCGCCGCGGGAGACCTTTATGTCGTCCACCGTCTCCAGCTTTTCGCCATTCTGCACCTCGCGCGAAAAGCTCACTTCCCACTCTGTAATATCAATGCGGAAGTCGAAGTCAGAGTAGCGGTCGAGCAGTGGGCGGATGCGGTTGTCCATCTCCAGTTCGCCCAAACCGGCGAAGAAGCGCGAATCCCTATTGATCCTCAATACTCTTTCGCGGTCGTTCGCTAGATCGTTGTCCCACTGAAACAGGTCTTCCGTGAAGGCATTGAAGTAGAGCGTGTCGCGCTGCTCCTCCTTCTTGCCGAGGTTCTTGAACGCAGTCGAAAGCCGCGTCTTGCCCGTGCCGTTGTAGGCGTAGAGCAGGATGAACTTCTTTGCTGTAAGCTCGTCACGTAGATGCCTTGCCAGCGCGGGCAGGTCGGGGAACGACTTCGAACTGTCAGCGGGAGTTGCTGGTGTGGTGGGAGCAGAGGGCGCGGGCATGGCTTACGCACTCTCCTGGGCCGGCGACGGGAAGAGCCGGTGCGTCAACCCCATCTTGTGGGTCCGCAGTCCTTCCAACTTCCGCGATGCGGCGACGATCAGGGTGTCCAGCGAACCGAGACAGGCAGCGATTCGCTGCTGCTCGCCGAACTCGGGGACGGTAACTCGCATCGCAGTGAAGAACGGCATTCCGATCGTCTTGATCGTGCTTCCGGTAGCGATGCTCTCAAACTCGGGTTTGAGCAGCTGCAGGACGTAGTACAAAAACCAATTCGACAGTCGCTGATCGTGGCAGGTCCAGGTGACAAAGTGCTGGCTGACCGCCATTGACAAGCCCATGACCCCGCTCTTCCCAACTCCGGCGTCACGACTCAGCACGACGGTGCCCGCCGGGTGGAGTACCGCGGAACAGTTGTTGATGCCCTGCTGGGAGATTTCAATAGCCGTCTCTGAGATCAATCCCTTGTCCAGTCGAGAAGAGTCCGCTAGCGAGATCCACTTTATGCCGCCGTTATAGTACTCAGTAGCAGCTTTGTTCGGGGTGTGTCCCGTACCCCGCTTTGCCAGTTCATCGAGGCGCTTTTCTTGCCACGGCCCCGCATCGCGGAACTCGGGGAAGCGCAAGCGGGGGCAGGATTCGCCCGGACGGGGGAAGAGTTGTTGCATCAGCCCTTTCCTGTGGGCCCGCAACCCCTCCAGCTTCCGCCCCGCGGTGGCGAGCAGCTCGGTCAATGACGTCAAGCACGCCGCGATTTCTCGCTGCTCGGCGAGGGAAGGCCGCGGGACAGGCAGTGCCATCAGGTCGTCGTCACTGACGTTCAGCGACCCATGCGCTCGCGCGCCGATCGTGAGAAATCTTCGCAGCCATCTGCCGTGCAGATTGCTTGCGAAGAGGAAGTCGAGGTAAGCGGGATCGACTTTGCTCGGATCAGCGCGGAAGCAGGTGAAGATGCTATTCGGAACGGCGGCCTTGACGTCGTCGAAGTAGCGAGCGATGTAGCCTTCCGGGAAGGCCTTTGTGGCGCTCTTGTTGTACGCGAAATCATCCTTCTGAAGGCGGATGTAGTTACCGAGCGATTTGCCGGCGATCGTGCGGCCGAGCTTCTCTTCTTGGCTCAATAGACCGACGCCGGACTTGACCGTGTAGGGAACGCACTCTGAAGTTCCAGCGCGATCTGAGATCGGCACCGCTAAGACGCTCAGTGGTACTTCGTCCCAGGCATCGTGGAACTTCGGAAAGCGCAACTTCGGCGTTTGTATTTTCAGTTGGTCCTTCATCGCCTCGCCTCACCCCTCGTATGCGCTCAGGCCCGCAATGTCCCTGTCGGAGGCGCGCTTCTTCAGCAACGGCACCAGGTCGGCCATCAGGGCCAGTTCCCTCTCCGTGCGGGCGCGCCAGCCGAGGTCAAGCGGGGCGAGCAGGTCGTCGAGCTGCTCGGCGTTAAAAATCAACGGTGGCTGGAGGACGCGATTGACAAACTCCTGGAGCGCTTGCGGCATCAGGCCGTGCTTCTGGGCCGTGGCCGCCACATCCTCTGCGTCGCGTTCAGCTTTGAAATGCTGGTAACCCCCGCGGATGGCCGCCTCGTCCAGCGGTCTACCGGCCTCCAGCGAGCGGACGTAATCTGTGATGATCTCGCGGGCATCCATCAACTTGGAGTCCGACTCGATCAACCCGATGAGCTGCTCGCGGCTCATCTTCTGCTTCTTAGGGTCCTGCCCGGTGAAGCGGACGATCAGCCCCATGATGTAGTCGTAGTCGATCAATGCCGAGGCAAAGAGGACGAACTCGAAGTCGAGCTGGTCGAGTTCAGCTAGCTTCTTATTGTCGCCAGGCTTGGCCTGCTGCTCGCGCAGGCGCTGGGCGGTTTCGAGATACTGACCGCGGAAGCCTCTCAACTCATCTTTGGGCAGCACCTGCTCAATGGCCTGCTTTTCCACGTCGGTTAAGTCGGTGTACTGGTCGAGCTGGATCTGCAGCCGCTGCACTTCCTTAAACTGCTTCACGAATGCGACGCGGGCATCGTCGCCCTTGAGATTGGCGACGGCTTCGGGCCTGGCGTTGAGGCCCTGGCTCTTCATGAAGTCGGACAGGCTCTGAACGGCGGTCTTGAGTTTCTCGATTACCTTGGGCGCTTTGTCCACCAGCCATATCTCACGGGCTTGGTCGGCCTTGGCGCCGGAGAACATAGTGATGGCCTCGTCGACGCTCGCCTGCTGATTGCGGAAGTCGAGGATGTGGCCGTAGGGCTTGGAAGCGTTGAGCACACGGTTAGTGCGGCTGAAGGCCTGGATCAGGCCGTGGTGCTTGAGGTTTTTGTCGACGTAGAGTGTGTTGAGATACTTGCTGTCAAAGCCGGTCAAGAGCATGTCGACGACGATGGTGACGTCGATCTTCTCGCGCCCTTTTCCCGGTGAATCAGCGCTGGGAAACTGCTGATCCTTAATACGTTTCTGCACGTCCTGGTAGTAGAAATCGAACTCTCCGACAGAGTTGTTCGTGCCGAACCGTTCGTTGTAGTCGCCTATGATCGCGGCGAGAGCCGTCTTCTTCTCGTCGGGGTTCTGGCGGTTGTCGGCACGCTCCTGCGGTAAGTCTTCCTGGATCTGGCGGACGTCGGCGCTGACGTCGCCAGGCGGGGAGAAGACGCACGCGATGCTGAGCGGCTGGAACTCCGGGTCGGCGGCCTGCCGCGAAGCTTGAGCCTCCTTAAACGTGTCATAGTACGCGATGGCGTCGTTGATGGAGCCCGTGGCGAGCAACGCGTTGAAGCGGCGGTTGCTAGTAGCGGCGTCGTGCTTGGCGAGGACCGCATCGACAACCGCGAGCTTGGCAAGGGTCTCACCGGGCTTGATCGGGACGCCGTCGATTGGCTTGTAGTAATCGACGTGGAAACGCAGGACGTTGCCGTCTTCGATGGCGTGAGTGATCGTGTAGTCGTGCAGTGCGCGCTCGAAAAGGTCCTTGGTTGTACGCAGCCGCTGCTCGTCGCCGGTGATCTGCCGGGCGGTGGCGTTCTCCTCGAAGATCGGCGTGCCGGTGAAACCGAAGAGCTGGGCGCGGGGGAAAAACGCCTTGATGGCCTTGTGGTTCTCGCCGAACTGCGAGCGGTGGCACTCGTCGAAGATGAAGGCGATGCGCTTGCCGCGCAGCGGCTTGAGGCGATCGACGTAGTTGCGCCTATTCGACGGGTCGAGCGCAAGGCCGAGCTTCTGGATCGTGCAGACGATGACCTTGTCGGCGTAGTCGTCAGAGAGCAGGCGGCGGACGAGCGACTCGGTATTGGTGTTCTCTTCGACGCACCCATCCTGAAAGCGGTTGAACTCCTCGCGGGTCTGGCGGTCGAGGTCCTTTCGGTCGACGACGAAGAGGCATTTCTCAATCGTAGGGCTGTCCTTAAGGAGCGTAGAAGTCTTGAAGCTGGTGAGCGTCTTACCGCTTCCAGTGGTGTGCCAAATGTAGCCGTTGCCGCTGTTCTTCTCGATACATTCGATGATTTGCTTGACGGCGTAGATCTGGTACGGCCGCATCATGAGCAGCTTCTGCTCGCTGGCGACGAGGACCATGTAGCGGCTGATCATCTGGCCAAGCGTGCACTTGGAGAGGAACTTGTCGGCGAAATCATCGAGATGGGTGATCTTCGTGTTGTCCTCGGCAGCGTGCTGGTAGATGGGCAGGAAACGCTCGTCAGCGTTGAAGGCGAAGTGGCGGGCGTTGTTATTGGCAAAGTAGTAGGTACTATCGCGATTGCTGACGACAAATAGTTGGACGAAGCAGAGGAGCGTGCGGGTGTAGCCGTTTCCTGGCTCATTCTTGTAATCGACAATCTGCTCCATTGCCCGGCGGGAGTTGATGCCGAGGGTTTTGAGTTCGATTTGCACGCACGGCACGCCGTTGATGAGCAGCATCACGTCGTATCGATGGTGGCTGTTGTCGGTGTTGATGCGCAGCTGGCTGACGACCTCGAAGGTGTTCTTGCACCAGTCCTTGATGTTAACCAGCGTGTAGTTGAGCGGGGTACCGTCGTCGCGGGTGAAGCTATTAATGCCGCGGAGCATCTTGGCAGCCGTGAAGACGTCCGGTGTGACTATCTCATCAAGAAGCCGTCGGAACTCACCATCGACAAGCTTGACGTGGTTCAACGCTTGGAACTTCTCACGGAAGTTGCGTTCCAATGCCTCGCGATCGCGAATATCCGGGCGAGGGTGGAACTTCAAATCGCAAAGCTTCTGGACGAGCTGTTCTTCGAGGTGCCGTTCAGACGAGGTCATGACACAGTCTTTCATAGGGTGTTTCCGAACGCCGCGCTAGGGACGGTCCTGGAGCGGCAGGTGGTTGGACCACGTCCGCTTTCGGGAACCTGGCCCGAGTGCCCGAATGACTGAGATGAGCGCATACCGGTCAAGGACAACAGGATGAGCTATGTTAGCTTTCCATGAGAACTAAGCCGTAGCTGGCCTGGATGATGCGGTGGCAGGCTGGCTGGTTGCAGACCGAATCGTGATTGTAGCACGGGAATTAAGCCATCCAGGTGGTTCCTACCGAGCCAAGTCATGAGAAGCATGCGGTATCGGGTGCGGACATGACCTCGGCAAGGCTCGTATCGCCAAAACCGATCGTCGGTCCAACTGACGCAATGGCTCGCCTTTCGCCGACCACCGTACCTGTTCCCGTTCTAACGTGCCTGCTCCATCACAATAATCTGGCGCGGTGCGGGCCGCTTCTCAGGTTTGATCGTCAACGAACTCCCGCCGCAACGAACGACACTTTCCTCAGGATAACGCTCTAGGAACCGGTCCACCGGCTCGATCTTGAGCACGCCACGCGGGTGCCAGTAATGCATCGGGATCACGATGCGCGGGTCGATGGCGGTGATCGCCTCGTCGAGCGCGTCGAGCGGGAGCGTGGCGTGCGCACCGGTCAGCGCCAGCAGCACGTCGACCTGTCCGGCCAGCTCTGACAGGGTCGCCGGCGCCAGCGCGTTGCCGACGTCGCCCATGTGCAGCACCCGCACGCCGCCGATCGTGAGCAGATACATCGCATTGGCGTCCGGATCGCGTCCGTAGTCGAAGGTGAGGCTCTCGCTGGTCGGGAACGCGCGGATCGAGACGCCGTGCAGCGTCATCCCCTCCGGCGGCACGTCCAGCAGCGCGTTCACCACGGTCCGGCCGCGGACATGGCTCGGGTCGGAATGGAACCGGTCGGTCGCCGAGCTCATGACGACGATGTCCGCCGCCTCGTCGATCGGCGCGAAGCCCGACACCGCGGGCGTGTAGGGGTCGGTGACCACGCTGACCTCGGGCGTCTCCAGCCGGAAGCTCGCATGCGCGTAGAAGGTGATCTTCATGAGGCGCGATCCCCCATGCGCTCTTGTTCCAGGTCGAGGCGTCCGAACGGCGCCAGCCGCCCGGGATCGAACGGCGCCAGATCGACCCTCCGGGAGGCGCCATCCAGGATCAGCTCGGCCATCGCCTCCGCCGTCGCCGGCGCGTTCAGGATCCCCCACACGCTGTGGCCGGTGGCCACAAAGGCGCCGCGGGCCCCCGGCACCGCGCCGATCAGCGGCAGCCCGTCCGCGGTCATCGGCCGGAAGCAGGCCTGGCGCGCAAGCACCGGCGCGTCCGCCAGCACCGGCGAGATCCGCGCGCACAGCGCGTGCAACCGGTCGATCGCCCCCTCGTCCGGCTCCACATCGCCGGGATCCACCGGGAGCGGCGTCTCGCTCGAGATCCCGCACACATAGGTCGTGCCGTCCGCGCGCGGAAACACCTCCGGCGACAGCATCGAGCCGGCCGCCTCCTGGTATTCCAAGAACAGCGCCTCGGCCGGCAGCCTCGCTCCGGTCTCGAACACCAGGCTGT
>CALMVL010000260.1 GCA_937873265.1 uncultured Granulicella sp. | reverse complement strand
CCACCCCACCCAGATAGGAACCACACCAGCAATGCCTCTGAACTGCGGAATCGTCGGTCTGCCCAACGTCGGCAAGTCCACCATCTTCAACGCCCTCACCGCCTCCGCCGCGCCCGCCGCGAACTATCCCTTCTGCACCATCGACCCCAACGTCGGCATCGTCACCGTCCCCGATCCGCGCCTCGGCCGCATCGCCGACCTCATCAAGCCCAAGTCCCTCGTTCCCACCACGATGGAGTTCATCGACATCGCCGGCCTCGTCGCTGGAGCCTCCAAAGGCGAAGGCCTCGGCAACCAGTTCCTCGGCCACATCCGCTCCACCGACGCCATCGCCCACGTCGTCCGCTGCTTCCACGACCCTGAAGTCGTCCACGTCTCCGGCAAAGTCGACCCGCTCTCCGACATCGACACCATCAACACCGAGCTCCTGCTCGCCGACCTCGACACCGTCGAGAAGCGCTCCCAGCGTCTCGAGAAGCTTCTCCGCAACACCACCGACGGGAAGCTCAAGTCCGAAGGCTCCGCCGTGGCGAAGCTCAAGGCCGCCCTCGAAGCCGGCAAACCCGCCCGCACCGTCGACCTCTCGGACGACGAGCGCGCGGCCGCCCGCGACCTCCACCTCATCACCGCCAAACCCATGCTCTACGTCGCCAACGTCGACGAGGCCGCCCTGTCTTCCGGCAATGCCTACACGGAAGCTGTAGCCCAGCGCGCCGCCGAAGAGCACTCCGAAGTGGTCATCATCTGCGGCGCCATGGAGTCCGAGATCGCCCTCCTCGACCCCTCCGAGCGCGGCGAGTTCCTCGAGTCCCTCGGCCTCTCCGAGCCAGGCCTCGACCGCCTCATCCACGCCGGCTACCGCCTCCTCCACCTCATCACCTACTTCACCGCCGGCGTCCAGGAGGTCCGCGCCTGGACCATCCAACGCGGCACCAAGGCCCCCGGCGCCGCCGGCGTCATCCACACCGATTTCGAACGCGGCTTCATCAAGGCCGAGTGCTACGCCTCGGACGACCTCTTCCGCCTCGGCTCCGAACAGGCCGTCAAGGAAGCCGGCCTCCTCCGCCAGGAGGGCAAGGAGTACGTCGTCAAGGACGGCGACATCCTGTTCTTCAAGTTCAACGTCTGACGCTCGCGACGCTCAGCCGCGCTTGTTGTCGCGGCGGCGCGAGAGCCGCAGGCTGACGACTCCGGTCAGCCCGACGCCGAGCGCGCCAACCAGAACAAGAATGCCAGCAGCGCTCAACAGCATCGACATCAGCAGAAGAAAGGCTGACGTGGCCGAGTGAAGCACAGCCTGGATAACACCGAACAGTATGCGAAGAATGGTCAGAGTGGCTCCGCGGATTGGACCTTCCTCTAGCTAGTATGCTCCCATCGTCCGCGAGCGGCTCTGCGACTTCTGGGGGAAAGCGCACCGCATGCAAACCGGATTGCGGAAGGACGCATCTGAGTGATGACGAGGTGAGATATGAACGATTCCAGCACCAACGAGCAGATTGAGACGATCGACACCGGGACCAACGCCAAGACCGAGGACGAGAAGGTTCAGCGATCGGCCGACGAGATGGCAGGCAAGGGCGTTCGGCTGGAGCACAAGCGCGAGAACGCACGGACGCCGGGTGGGGTCTCCGGCGTGGACGGCGGAATTTTCAGTAAATAGCACTGGCGAGATCGACGGGGCCCCGCTTCGGCGGGGCTTTTCTTCTGTCGTAAAAACGCTCGCGCAGCCGACGGGGCTTGCGTTGCGCCCGGGATCGAGGTACCGTGGTGCGCAACCTGTGAGGCAAAGGAGAACACGATGCAAGCTCTTCGTGGACCGTTGACGGCAATCGCCGCCTTGGCGCTGGGGACGGGGGTGGCGCGGGCGGATGTGTTTGATTTCAGCTTTGGCCAGTCCGATGCCGAGGGCTCGTTGAGGATTACGGCCGCCTCGACCGGCACGGCGGGGGTGTACCTGGCGACCGGGATCTCCGGCAATTTCGAGATTGGGAACTTCGGAAACCCGGTCGACTACGCGGTGACGGGATTGGCTGCGAAGGGGACGTACCAGGGCAATGACAATCTGGTGTTCTACCCCGGACCGACTGGCGCGTTCGATGCGTCGGGGCTGAGCTGGGTGCTGAATGACGGGAGCCTTGAAAACGTAAACGCCACCGTGGATGCCGGTGTGGTTGCGTACACCCTGACGACCGACATACCGG
>CALMVL010000259.1 GCA_937873265.1 uncultured Granulicella sp. | reverse complement strand
CCCGTCTCCAAACCAGGCGCCTTCACCCTCGAGCAGATCGTCAGCATGGCCGAGGCGCATAACCCCACCCTCCTCGCCGCCCAGGAAAACCTCCGCGCCGTTCGCGCGCAGGAGGTCCAGGCCGCCGTCCGCGCCAACCCCTACTTCACCCTCTACGGCACGGACGTCACCCTTCCTGCCGTCGGAGCCTCCAACCCCTACACCTACAGCGCCCAGGTCTCCCGTCTCTTCGAGCGCGGCGAAAAGCGCCGCTTCCGCATCGAGGCCGCCCGCGCCACCACCGGCCAGACCGAGGCGCAGCTCAACGACACCATCCGCCAGACCGTTCTCACCATCAAGCAGGCCTTCACCAAAATGCTCGTCGCGAAGGAAGCCCTCGAGCTCTCCACAGCCAGCCTCAAGGACTACCGCCACGAGGTCGAAATCAGCCTCGACCGCTACAAGGCCGGCGACCTTGGCCGGCTCGACTACGAGCGGCTCGACCTCCAGCTCGGCAACTTCGAAAGCGACGCCGCGAACGCAGAAATCAACCTCCTCCAGGCCAGCGACCAGCTGCAAACCCTCATCGGCGTCGAAACCCCCACGCAGGACTTCGACATCACCGGCAGCCTCGTCCCCCCACGTGTCGCCAACACCCGTGACGCTCTGATCGGGCAGGCCCTCGCCCGCCGCCCCGACTACGCCGCCGCTCGTGCGGCGGTCGACGCCGCCGTCGCCAACACCCGCCTTGCTTACGCCAACGGCACCACCGACCCCACCCTCGAGGGCGAGTACGACCGCAGCGGTACCGATAACTCCGCCGGCTTCTCCATCAACATCCCCCTCCGCCTCTTCGACCGGAACCAGGGCAACAAACAGACCGCCGAGTTCCAGGCCAACGCCTCCCGCCAGACCGCAACCGCCTCCCGCAACCAGGTCATCTCCGATGTCGATCAGGCCTGGGTCGGCTACACCCGCGCCAAAACCCTCTCGGACCGCTTCAGCGGCCACTACCTCGACGAGTCCCGTGATGTCCTCAGCATCGCCCAGTACGCCTTTGAGCACGGCGGCATCGCCCTCATCGACTATCTCGACGCCCTCCGCGACGCCCGCTCCTCCACCTCCGACGCCCTCAACGCCTTTTCCAACACCTGGAACGCCATCCACCAGCTCAGCGCCTCCAGCGCCACCGAAGTCGCCCCCTAGCCCGAGGGCGGCTATGGCCTGCACGTCACGCGCCATCCGCAACGCGGCTCATCACCGGAGTGATGGGGTCAGCCCTCCTCACGACAACAAACATCCCTCCCCCAAAGTGCTACCCGCCTCCCCATAAGGGTCATAGCCGCTCCGACCCGTCCCACGTACGCTCTCCCCTGAACGGCACATCACGTGCTGGCGGCACGTACGCTCGACGTCCGTTCCGCCATCAGGAGACCCCCCATGCAGGCACGACGCCTCGGCTATCCTTCGCTCGCCTTCGCCGCCGCCGCCGCGCTCACCGGCTGCGGTTCGCAGACCGTACCCTCCCCCATCCAGTCCCCCGCGGTCGCCGCCCGCGTCACCGGGCAGGTCTACGGCGGCCAGCAGCCCGTCATCGGCGCCACCGTCACCGTCTGGGCCACCGGCGCCGATGGCTACGGAACCAGCTCTACCCCGCTCGCCAGCGTCACCACCGACGCCAACGGCGCCTTCTCGTTCCCCGCCGGCGCCTACACCTGTCCCTACGCCAACCAACCCGTTTACCTCACCGCCTCCGGTGGAAACGCCGGTGCCGGCGCCAACTCCGCCATCATGCTCGCCGCCGGCCTCGGCTCCTGCAGCGCCGCTCGGAGCGCCATCGTCAACCTCAACGAGGTCACCACCGTCGCTACCGCCTTCGCTCTCGGCCAGTTCTTCACCCCCACGCTCGGTGGCCCCCCCTCTTCCGACTTCTTTGCCGGCCACGCCACCGGCGCCGGTGTCTTCCACGCCGGCCTCGTCCTCGCAAACACCGCCACCATCCCGCTGCTCGTCGATCTCCCCAGCGGAACCGCCCACGCCACCCTCACCGGAGCCGGTGGCGCCGTCACCACCATCGACGCCGCCAAAATCTACTCCATGGCCAATACCCTCGCCGCCTGCGTCAACTCCGTCTCCGCCTCCGGAACCGCCTGCTCCACCCTCTTCTCGCTCACCACTCCCCCGGGGGGCGCCACCGCCCCAAGCGACACCCTGCAAGCAGCGGTCCAAATGGCGCTCTTCCCCTACCAGAACGTCACCGCCCTCTACAATCTCGCCAGCCCGCAGCCGCCCTTCACCGGCCTCCCCCAGCCGCCCAACGACTGGACCGTCGGCGTCTCCTACACCACGCCTACCCTCGGCCTCGGCATCAGCGCCACCTTCGCCGGCCTCCCTACCAGCTCCAACATCGACATCGACGCCACCGGCCGCGTCTGGTTCCCCAGCAACAAACCCGGAGCCTCGGGCCTCGCCTACTTCGACCCTGCCACCGGCGCCTTCAGCGGCCCTTTTGCCGGAGCCAGCCTTACCGCCCCCCAGTACCTCTCCATCGATCAAGGCGGTACCGTCTGGGCCACCGATCAGGCCTCCGGCAATCTCGCCGGCGTCAGCAGCACCAACCCCGGCGGAACTCCGCTCACCGTGTCCATCCCCGGCGCTTACGGCGGCCCGGTCACCACCGACTTCGATAACACCCTCTTCTTCACCGCCGAAGCCCCGGCGCAGGCATCCCAGCTCTTCAGCCTCGATCCCGGCCGGTCCACCACCACCGCCGTCACCACCTTCACGCAGCACCCCACCGGGCTCATTGCGGAAGACACATACGCGCCCTATCGCAACCTGCTCGCGGCCACCATGGCCCCCTCCTCCGCCTGCGCGCAGGAGTCTCTCGGTCAGTTCACCTATGGATCCACCGCCTGGAGCCCGGGCGAGATCATGGTGCAGACCACCGCCAGTCCCTGCGTCACCGGCGGCATCGCCCTCGATCTCTACGAGACCGACAGCCTCTCCACCTCGCCCTCCGCCAACCAGCTCTGCAGCGCCTTCGACATGATCTGCTTCACCCCGGTCGTTCCCCTCAGCGCTCCCCAGGGCATCGCTACCGATGGCGCAAACTCCCGCTGGATCGCCAACTCCGGCAACGGATCGATCAGCACCCTCTTCGGCCTCGACACCGACAACCCCGACAGCGGATACGACTACCTGCCGTCCAGCCCCGTCGCCTACCTCCACGACGCATCCCACGGCGGAACCATGTCCACTCCCTTCGGCATCGCCATCGACCGCAGCGGCAACGTCTGGGTCAGCAACGCCGGCTGTGTCACCGCCGCCGCCGCCCCCTGCGCCACCACCTCATTCACCCTCTCCGAGCTGGTCGGAGCCGCCGCCCCCGCCATCACCCCTCTTTCCCTTCAGGAAGGCACCGCCTCCGAAGGAACCGAACCGCAAGGGAAACGCCGTCCATCGCACACCCGAACCCGTCCGCAACACCGCTAACACACCCACCCGTCCTAACGCAGCGGTGAACCCTGCAAACTCCCGCCACCTCAGAAGCGCGGCTTCAGCCGTTCGGTATCGCACCCCGACGCCATCCCGAAACGAACCCGAGTAACCTTCCCACTCTCAGAGCCCCCATCTCCTACGGGCACGGCTTCAGCCGGCCGCACGTGCCATGGCATGCATCCCTCCGCGCACGCCGCGTTCTTCTCCAGGCGAAACATCTCGAAACCCGTCTCGTGGCCGACGAATTTGGCGAATCCATTAAGCTGGAAACGGAAACGAAAAAGATTCGCTCGGAAACCCGGCCACCGTACCCGTATCTCCTTTGCTTTCTAATTTTTGCGCGTAAACTCCCTCGTTTCTTTTACTTACCGTGGACCTAAAAGGGCAACTCCAACAGAATGCAGGGCTTAGGACCCCCAACC
>CALMVL010000258.1:3098-4558 GCA_937873265.1 uncultured Granulicella sp. | reverse complement strand
GTCCCCACATACCCCAGCACCTGCGCACCCAGATCGCCGTTCGGGTAAAACCGCTTGAACTCCTTCTGCAGGTACACCCCCTTTAGGTTCATCTCGCGCACCCGCTGCGCCGTCTCCGGGCTCACCTTGCGCGCCACCCACGCAAAGTTCCGCGACGCCGTAAACCGCGCCATCATCTGCCCCTCACTCGTAAACCGGTCCGTCGGATCCACGTGCACAATCCGCGCCAGCATCTCCGCCGCCTGCTCGCGATTCTCCCCCAGTTCGCTCGGCACCGCGTACACGCTGTCCACCAGCACCGTCATCGCCAGCTCGCGCAGGTTGCGGTCATACAGCACACCCCGCCGCGGAGCCACCTCAAACGTCCGCTGCTGCTGCATCGCCGCCCGATGCACAAAATCCCCGTGCCGCACCACCTGCAGCCACACCAGCCGCAGGCTGATCGCCGCCACCCACGCACAAAAAAACATCGCCACATAGGCAAAACGGACTCGTCGAATCGAGCCCGTCATTGGCTGCCTGGTCGTTCCCTGCTTCATCGCCACCACCTTCACCCCGTCTTCCAACTGTGTCATCTCGACCGGAGCGAACGAATTGGACAGACCTGCAGTTCGCTCCGCCTTGGTCGAGAGCCCTACCGCAGCTGCGCCATCACCGGAGCATTCGGGTCCACCGCACCATCCGGCCGAACCACCTGCCCCGGCAGCGGCTGCGCCAACCCAAGCTGCTTCGCCATCGCATCGATCCGGCCAGGATCCGTCAGCTGCGCCTCGCTCAGCCGCAGCTGCCGGTTCGTCTCCCGCAGCTGCTCCATCGCCGCCTTCTGCGTCTCCACGTGGTAGCCCACTTCGATCGCAGAAAAGTGCTGCCACACATACACCATCACCAGGCAGAACAGCACCGTCATCACGGCCGAAAACTGCCGCATCTCCTTGCGCCGCTCCGGATCGTCCGCCTTCACAATCCGCGTGTTGTCGATGTGCTTGGCAAAGAACACCTCCGGCGTCGGCCCGCGCCGCGCCTTCCGCTGCTGCTCAAACAGTGCGCTGTTCCGCGCCAGCAAACTCTGCGCCGGCGTCCGCACCGTCCGCGTCGCCATCATCTCCATTCCCTGCCCTGCCATCGCCGTCGCTGCCATCCGCTGCCTCACTTCACTTGCCTGAACTCGGGCCGCCCGCCCGGCACATCCAAACTCTTCACCTTCCTCAAGCAACCGGGCCGGGGTTGCTGATGGAGGAAGGGACTTGGTGTTGCGAGTTGTCTTTCGCCTGAAAGCACGGCAGGACAACCCCGACCCGATCTGTTTGCGTCTCCGTTAACACTGCACCATATTCAGTGCATCCTGTGAACCCCAAACCTGGGGAAAACCGGAGCCGTATCTCCTAAATCTTCTCCGCTGCCCTCAACTTCGCACTGCGCGACCGCGGATTCCGTCGCTCTTCCTCTTCATCGGCAACCAC
>CALMVL010000258.1:0-2998 GCA_937873265.1 uncultured Granulicella sp. | reverse complement strand
GCGTGGGCCGCGCCCGAAATCACCCCTGCCAGTTGCCCAGTGGTAGATATCGGCCGGGCCCGCACAATGGCTCTGGCGATTCTCCGCGACCTCCTTTCCTCTCCGAATTCGTAAATGAGGTTGGCAAGCTCTTCCTCGCCCGCCTCATTTACCACTTGCTCGGCCGTCTCTCCACCGCGCGGATCCATCCGCATATCAAGTGGTCCATCCGACCGAAAACTAAATCCCCTGTGCGCCTCGTCCAGCTGCAGGCTGCTCACCCCGAAATCCGCCAGCAGGCCATCCAGGCTCCCCGCCTCGATCTCGCCCGTAGCCTCCGAAAACGCCTTCGGCACAAACTCAACCGCCGGCATCTCCGCCCCCAGCTCCTCGGCCAGTTCCGCCAGCCGCGCCTTACCCAGCGCCATTGCCTCCGGATCCCGGTCAAAACAGATCAGCTTCCCTGCCCCGCCAAGCCGCCGCGCAATCCCCGCCGAGTGCCCCGCCAAACCCATCGTCGCGTCAACCACCACGCCGCCAGGCCGCACATTGAGGTACTCCAAAACATCATCGAAAAGAACCGGCACATGTCGCGGTCGTTCGTTCATCCCCGCCTCCATGCGTCCCCCTGGGGGGCAGCCCAAACCCTGCTAAATTCCCGACTAAATTCCCAGCTCCGACAAACTCGCCAGATCCTCCGCCGACAACGTCAGATCCTTCGCCTCGATCGTCGGCCGGTTCATCACTTCCAGGTACTTCTGCGACCCAAACACCACCACATCCGCCGTCAGGCTCGCCTTGTCCCGCAAAATCTGCGGCAGCAACAACCGCCCCTGACCGTCCATCTCCGCCATCTGGCCGTAATAGTTCGTCACGTCCAGAAACTTCCGCTTCGCCGGGTTTGTGCTCGGAATCGTGGCCAGCTGCGCCTCAATCTCCTCCCACGCCGCCAGCGGCCAAAGCTCCGCTCGCTCCCCGTCCTTGCTGGTGATGTAAAACACCACCTTCCCCTCGGCATCCGGAACCAGCAGCGCCTTGAAGTCCGCCGGCAGCTTCAACCGGCCCTTCTCGTCCACGCGTGTTGGGTGATTGCCCCGGAACATCGTCTCGCCTCAGGAAGCCGCCTCAGGAGTACACTCTGTCGTGAAAGTCCGCTGTTTTGGTCCCTTTCACTCCATTCCTGACCACTTCCATCCACATCCTGCCCCGCGACGAGTCACGGTGCAAGGGCAATCTGTCTTCACCACGTGGAAATTCTGGAGAAAAGAATGGAAATTCGTGCGAAAAAGGGGGGAAGGCCCGCAAGTAGCGGACAACCTTTTCTCAACCACAAGGGATTGTGTTTACGCGGCAGGTTCCGCCCGCATCCCCCAATTGCGTCATTGACAAACTTCTGATACGAACAAAAAGCGAAGGTGACGGAGGCCACCGGCCGTCACGTTACTCCTGGGCGAACCGATCCATCTGCAGCATTCCCTTCCGTCGCAGGAGCCACAGCAGGTACCACAGCACCGCCAGGTTGATCAGGAGCAGGCCCAGCCGGAACCAGCTTGGCCGTCGCGCCAGCTCATACAGCTCCCACGGCAGAAAAGAGATGGTCAGCACCAGCGTCAGGTACTCCGCCCAAACCTTTTCGAGCAGCAGCCCTACGCCCTCGGTCAGCGCCAGGGCCGAGTACAGAAACGTTCCCACCCCGATCTCCCGCAGCCGGTGCGCATCAATCAGCTCGACCTTGTCCAGCAGCAACGCCGTAAATCGGCTTTCCGGGTCGAACCGCAATGCATGCGCCAGGCGCATCGCCTCGTCCGAGAGGTCCTTGTGCATCAGATGAAACGCGCCGATCCCCAGGCAGAAAAAGAACATGGATTTGCCGAGCTTGAAGATCCCGATCAGCCACAGCCCGCGATCGCCCACGGCATGCTTTTCCGTCGCGCGCTCCATCCGCCCGAGGTCCGGCAACTCCACCTGCCCTGTATCGCTATGCTGCTCAGCCTGCATCCCGTCTCGCCTCCAGTTGACGAGCGATCTCCCGCTTTGTCAACGAGCGCCGCCGCGATGCAGCAGGCCTTCCGCATGCGATGCCTGCTCGTCAAACTTTGCCCACACTGCAAAAGACGCGTCATCTCCGGAGCATTTGCCTCCCGTCCGTAACAATTTCCCGGCGTCGCTTCCATCCGTTCCGCCCCGTCCTGCCGTGTATTGAATGGAAGCCGGAGACGGCATCTGCACTTTGAAAGGGAACGACCTCCATGAGCAACCGCCTTTACGCCACAGTCGCCGCCGCCGCCATTGCCCTGGCCACCCTCACCGCCTCCGCGCAGAAACAGGATCCTGACGTTGGCGGCGCCCCGATGTACCCCACCAAAACCGTCGTCGCCAACGCCTCCGCCGCCCCCAATCTCACCACGCTCGTCGCCGCCGTCAAGGCCGCCGGTCTGGTCGAGACCCTCTCCGGCCCCGGCCCCTTCACCGTCTTTGCTCCCACCAACGACGCCTTCTCGAAGCTCCCCGCAGGCACCGTCGACACCCTCACCCAGCCCGACAACAAGGCCCAGCTGACCGGCATACTCACCTACCACGTTGTGGCCGGCAAGATCGATGCCAAGAAGCTGATGAAAGACATCAAGAAGGGCGGCGGCACCGCCAAGCTCAAGACCCTCCAGGGCGAAGATCTCACCTTTACCATGTCCGGCGCCAACATCCAGATCACCGACAGCAAGGGCGGCACCGCGATGATCACCACCCCCGACGTCTTCCAGTCCAACGGCGTCGCCCACATCATCGATACCGTCCTGATGCCGTAAGCGCAGCACGCACCCGCAACGGAAACGGCACCCCAACCCGGGTGCCGTTCTCGCATCCCAACCCCATGCGTCACACCTTCGAAACCCAGCAGTGGCTCCCCCTCCCGATCGAACAGGTCTTCCTCTTCTTCGCCGACCCCCGCAACCTGCCCCGCCTCATGCCCGCCTGGCAGCACGCCCGGATCGAAGAGGTCACCCTCGTTTCACCCCCACCC
>CALMVL010000257.1 GCA_937873265.1 uncultured Granulicella sp. | reverse complement strand
GTCGACCAGGTAAACCGACATCCCCCAAACCGTAAATGCCGCTGCAAACATGTCCGCATGCGCCAGCGTGCTCTGCGCAAACCACACCGGATAGGCCGCCGTAAGGAGCGTTACCACCGCTGCCACCACCCAGCCCGACAGCCCCCGCGCCAGCCGAAAGACTCCCAGCAGCGCGGCCGCTGTCACCATGCACATCAGCGTCCGCGTCCCGCTCGGCACAAACCCCGAAAGATGCCACCATCCCGCCAGCACAATCGAGGGCAGCGGTGGATGCGCATTCGTCAGCGTCGACTTCGGAATGAGCGTACCTGTCCGGAAAAAATCCAGCGCCGCAGGAATGTAGTACCCACCCTCATCCCAAAAGTAGGGAAGCCGCAGCAGCGTCACATGCGACAGATACACCAGCACAAAAAACAGGGGAAACAGCGTCGGAAGCGGAAGCGCAAACCCATCCGCCCCCCTTTCCGCCGTTCCCCCTGCTTGTCGCTCCAGCTCCAACGCTAGTTGACGGCCCCATCCCGCGGCGGCAGCGGCTCCAGCGCAATCTGCCCGAAGGCCTGCTCATACTGCTGGAGGTTGTGCCCCAGCAGATTGAACAGCGCCTTTGCCTGCTGCGGGCTCATGTAGATGCCTTGAAAATTCCGCAGCAATACCTCTTCCGGCTGCATCTGCGTCATGGTCCCAAAGTTCAGGAAAAAGTCCCACACACTCATCCGGACCTGCACGCTGTTCGCGTACCCCTCGCGGTAGTTCTCGTTTTCCAGCAATCGCAGCGCCGGCTCATTCATCGGTTTGGTGCTCATCAGCTCTCTTTTCATCCCTCAAAATTCAGTCTTGGTGCGAAAGGGGGGACTTGAACCCCCATGGGTTACCCCGCCAGATCCTAAGTCTGGTGCGTCTGCCAATTTCGCCACTTTCGCCCGCACAGAAACTTCCCCGGCCCGACCCAGACAGGCGTCACACCGTTTCGCTGATTGTACTTCGTCCGCACCTGCACTCCCCCGCCTCCATACCCCGCATGACGAACCCACGCCCCGTGGGTTAACATCACTCCCGACAAGCAGGAGCCCCGATGATCTCTCGCCGGCACTTCCTCCGCACCGCCGCGGCCGCCTCCGCCACCCTCACCCGAACCGCAAAGTCCTACGCCCAGATCGCCGGCGCCAACGACCGCGTCCAGTTCGCCGTCATCGGCCTCAACAGCCGGGCGTACGCTCACCTCTCCTCGCTCCAGGCGAATCGCCAAAACGCCCGGATCACCCAGGTCTGCGACGTCGACACGATCATCCTGAACAAGTTCGCTGCCGCCACCGCAAAGGCCATGGGCGCCGCCCCCGGCACCCAGGGGGACTTCCGCAACGTCCTTGCCTCGAAAGAGGTCGACGTTGTCACCATCGCCACGCCCGACCACTGGCACACCCCGCTCAGCATCCTCGCGCTCGAGGCCGGCAAGCACGTCTACGTCGAAAAGCCCTGCTCCTACAACCCAGCCGAAGGCCAGCTCCTCGTCCAGGCGCAGAAAAAATACGGCAAGCTCTGCCAGATGGGCTCCCAGCAGCGCTCCTCGCCGCACACCATCGAGATCGTCGACCGGATCCACAACGGCCTTATCGGCCGCGCCTTCTGGGCCGAAACCTGGTACACCAACCGCCGCAAACCCATCGGCGACGGTAAGGAGCTCCCCGTTCCCGCGACCCTCAACTGGGACCTATGGCAAGGTCCCGCTCCACGCCAGCCCTACAAAAGCAACGTCCACCCCTACAACTGGCACTGGTTCACCAAATGGGGTACCGGCGAAGCCCTCAACAACGGCACCCACGAGGTCGACGTCGCCCGCTGGGCCCTCGGCGCCGGCTTCCCCACCCGCATCACCGCCGCCGGCGGTCGCTTCGCCGCCCACGACGACTGGCAGTTCTACGACACCCTCGACACCTCCTTCATCTACCCCGACCAGCTCATCACCTGGAAGGGCGACTGCTGCTCCGGCAAGACCACCTTCGGCCGCGAGCGAGGAACCTGCGTCCACGGCACCGCCGGCTCCGTGATCATCGACCGCGACGGCTACGACGTCTTCGACCTGAAAGATAAACTTCTTTCCACCTACCGCGTGCCCAACAAACCGCAAACCTCCTCCACCGACCTTGTCGGCGCCGACGCCATGACCGACGCCCACTTCGCCAACCTGATCGCCGCCATCCGCAACGGCGAGCCCCTCCGCCAGCCCGTCGCCCAGGGCAACGTCGCCGTCACCATGCTCCAGCTCTCCAACATCGCCTACTTCACCGGCCGCGAACTCCACACCGATCCCACCACCTACGCCATCCTCTCCGATCCAGCCGCCCAGGCCATGACGCACCGCACCTACCAACCTGGCTGGGAACCCAAAATCTAACCCGTCAACGTTGTCCGCTCCCAAACCCGACACAACCGTACCCGGTGCCCCATCCTTCGCGCCTCCCGCGAGGGGTGGGACGTAAACTCCCGACCAGCTCCCCGCCATACCCGAAAGGGAATCTGCGTCTTCCGCCGTTTAGCCCGCCAATCCCATCCCGGCCAACACCCCCCGCATGTACGCAAAGCTCTCCACCATCCCCGGCACCGGATCCTCCGGCCGGATCTCATACTCCAGATCCACAAATCCCGCGTACCGCATCCGCACCAGCTCCGCGAAGATTCCCCGCACCGGCATCACGCCTTCCCCCACCGCCACCTGGCTCTCCTTCGAGTTCCGGTCCGCCAGATCTTTCATATGGAGGTCGAACAGCCGCGGTCCCGCCTGCCGGATCGCCTCGACGACATCCACCCCCGCCCGCATGGTGTGCCCCACATCCACGCAGCACCCCATTCGCTGATCCATCCCCCCCACCGCACGTAGCACGTCCAGCGGCGACGGCCACTCCTTGTCCTCCGGCCCATGGTTGTGGATTGCCACCCGCACGTCATACTGCTTCGCGAACCGCTCCACCCGCGCCAGCGTCGCATGGGTCGGCGCCGCCACCATCAGCCCGATCCCCGCCGCCTTCACATACTCGAACTTCGCCCGGACATCCTCGTCCTCATCCTTCGTGAAGTAAATCGTCCCGGCCGCCGTCAACTGCAGCCCAGCCGCCCGAAATGCCGCCGCCCTCCCCGGCACCTCGCTCGCCGGCGACATCGGCAGGTGCACGTCCTTCACATTCAGGTACGGCGTCCGCAGCGTCTTCATCGCCGCAATCACCCCGGCCTGATCCAGATTGCGCAGGCTATAACTCGCCACCCCCAAACGCACTGTCGACGCTTCCCCGCCGCTCCTTCCCGTCTGCGCCTCCAGCCGCCCGGTCACAGCCAAACCAGCCGCCACCATCGCCCCACCCCGAACCGCCTCACGTCGACTCATTCGCAGCATGCGGAAATCCTAGCACCCGGAGCGAACACCCGCGCCCACCACGACGATCACGTCTCAGCAAGACGGCCGATCCCTGAGTGCGCTACCCTGTTTTGCGGCACCTCCGGAGATTCCCTCATGACATCCCCAACCCGCCGAACCTTTCTCACC